>JBKPBS010000113.1:0-15884 GCA_046726915.1 Actinomycetota bacterium | reverse complement strand
GCCGACACCCATACCTCCTGCTCGAGCGTCGAGGCCGGCGCGTTCGGCGCGTTGTCTGTAAGCGTGCTCCGGTAATGGAGCACCGTGCCCGGTGTCGGGTCGAACCACCGGACCGCGAGCTCCAGCGGGCGAGCGAGCGCCTGCTGCGGGCCTCGCCCCGAGCCGGGCAGCCCGGCGACGACGGCGAACGCGGCCACGGCGAGCGCGACCGCCGCGCCGACGCGCAGCGCCAGCCTCCTCCTCCACTTCCGGGCCGGAGCGGACGTCCGCACACGCGCAAGGAGCGCCTGCGCCTCAACGCTTTCGGCTGCGTCTGCGGGGACCTCGGCCGCTGGCGGCCGTGCGGCGCGCAGGCGGCGCTCGGCCGGGTCGGTCATGACGGATGGCATTGCCGCTCCTCCTTGCTCGTCATCAAGCGTTCCTCGCGTCCGTCGAGCGCGGCGCGCAGGCGTCGCCGCGCACGCGCGAGTCGCATCCGGAAGGTCGCGGCGCGAATGCCGAGGGCGACTGCGGCATCGGCGGGTGTCAGGTCAGCCCACGCGACGAGCGCGAGTGCCTCCCGGTCGACGGCGCGCAGCGTCAGCAGCGCGGTGCGCAGGGCATCGTCGTCGATTCGGTCAGCGGGGTCTGGACCGGCCAGCCGCGGCTGCGCCCCGACCAGCTCGAGCAGCGCGTCCGCGCGGCGCCGGCCGCGCCGCGCATTCGCCAGCACGCGCCGCGTTGCACCTATCAGCCACCCAAGCTCCGCGTCCGGTGGCAGGTCGTCGAACCGCCGCCACGCGATCGCGTAGGCCTCGGCGACGGCGTCATCGGCGTCATGGACCTCGGCCATGGCGCGCGCATACGAGAGGACGCGGGCGTAGGTGGCGCGGAACAGGACCTCGAAAGCGTCCTCGCGCTCCTGCGCGGTCATTCGGCTCACACGAAGCATGTGTCCGGCTGAGCGCGAAGCGCAACCGCCCGCTCCACGAGTCCGCCTGAGCGGATTCTGTGCCGGCAGGTGACCTGCAGCGTTGCTGGGGAGGCGCTTCGGCAGAGCCGCAGGGAGAGCCGCACGCTCGAGCGCTTCATGCACGTGCCGGCTCCCGGCTTCGCCGGCGAATGACTTGCCCCGCCATTCGCAGCAGAATAAAATAAGTACAAATCAGAGAATACGAAACGGAGATTCCAATGCGGAGCGTCACGGTAGCGGGGAAGGAGTTTCGCCTTACGAAGCGCGCGGTCGAGCGTGCGCTGGGCCGGTCGCTCCCGGAGCCGGTCCGGGACCACTTCGTCGTCGTATCCGGGCGTAGGTGGCCGCCGAAGCAGGTCCTGGCACTCGTGACAGGACTTGACAGGGCGGACTTCACGACGCACCAGGCGAGGCGCGTGCTGACACGGCTCGGGTTCACGGCGAGCCGCCTCGGGACGCGGTCCCGCGACTCGGCGAGCTCCCGCGGGCCCCAACGCCGAGCACGCGCCAAGGCGACGACAGGAGCGTCGGCGGACTCGGCCCACGTGGCCGGACCGCAGGCTTCCGCGGAACCGGCAACGCTTGCGGACGCCCTGCGGCCCTTCATCGGCCAGTGGGTCGCCATCCGTGGTGACGAGGTGCTGGTGGCGGCGCCGGCTCCGCGTCACGTCGTCGCGTGGCTTGCCGAGCACGGCCAACAGGCGCAGTCGGTGTTCCGGGTGCCGGGCTCTGAAGAGAGCATCGGCGGCGCGGCGCCGCTGTGAGGTTCGAGTTCCGGGCGTTCCCATCCGCGAGTGGTGGTCTTCTCACCCCGCGGCCGATCGTGGATGTCGCGCTCGAGGGCCTTGAGGCGGCCCCGATCGCGTGCCTGCTCGACACCGGGGCGCTCCGCACGCGAATCAGCAGGGAGTTCGCCGAGCTGGCCGGCATCGACCTCGATGACACGATCAGCGAGACGGTGCCGGTCGGCGGCGTCCGAACCGTCTGCTCGTACGCGCATGTCACGCTAACGATCTCGGACGGCGCGGATCAGCACGGTTGGGACGCGCCCGTGTGGTTCTGCCACCCGTGGCCGTACGACTTCGGGCTCGCCGGTCTCGAGGGGTTCCTCCACCACTTCCGGGTCACGATCAGCGCCTACGAGGAGTACGTCGAGGTCGTGCCGGAGAGCGCCTAGTGCGCTCGCCGCGCATTCCTCGATGTCGAAGCGCACCGTTTGGGGCTCCGGGGCTCTTGCGTCGACGGGGCTGCGCGAACGAGGTGATGATCCGCTTCGCGGGCGCCCCGTGCGAATGGGGAGGCCGCCGCTTGACGGTTGGTCCACGGCGGCCTTAGCTTGGCGAAGTGCGCACCCGCCGCCGATGCGCTGTCCTCGTCGCCGTCATGTGCGGCACGGCGCTGGCTGCGCCGGCCGACGCGGCCCCGCGGGTGTTCTTGCCAAACTGCGGCAACTCGGCATACGGCGGCCGTGTGGAGCCAGGCAGGTGGGATGCGGGCTGCACCGGAACGTGGGATCTCATCCACGCCAGCTGGAGGGGCTGGGGCCGCGACGTCGCGATCGCGCGCGGCTTCACGACTCTGCCCGACTGCAACCCGGATTGCTCGACGGGCACGGTGTCTAGGTTTCGTGCACGGCTGCGGGTATCGCGCGTTCGCACCTGCCGTGGGAAGAGCGGCGAGTACCGGCGCTTCTACACCCGTGCACGGCTGCGCTACCGGATCCCGGCCGACGACCCGCCAGGCATCGGCGCCGGTCTCCACGTTGTCAGATTTCGGCTGATCTGCGATCGCCTCGGCCCACAGGCGTCTTTTGCTTCCGCCCTGGGGCACTTGGATATGCCCGTGCCTGATGGCGGCGCGGGTAGAGGTTGGCTCTGAGGTAGGCGCCTCCGCCGGCGGTTCGCGTGCGCCGGCGGCCCGCCATCCTCGACAGCTCCTCGAACGCTTCGCTCGGGCCGCGTTCGAGCCTGAGCGGTACGCGCCTGTTGAGAGAGCAGCAAGGAGAGGTTGGCCGAGCGATATCGGCCACAGTTGCGCTACCACTTCGCCGAGGTTTATCGCGCCGACTCGGCGAAGACGGCGACGCTTCCGCTGCTCTTCTCCGACTCAGATCCCGACAACAGCAACAACCTGGAGCGGGAGAACGGGGCCATTCTCGCCGCCGCCAACCCGTTCCTTGGTTACCCGCTCTGAGCCTGGATCTACTCCCAGCGCGGACCGGCGACGACTTGTACCCATCGGGCGATCCGGCGCTCGACAGCGACCGAATCGACTTCCGCAACGGGAGCTATGCGAACGACGCCGACACGATGCATGCGAACCCCGACCTGGCGGACAAGATCTATAGCCGCCCAGTGCAGGGCCCCGATGGCAAGATCTGGCTGCAGTACTGGTTCTTCTACTACCTCGACGCCGATCAGCTCAGCGGACGGCCGCAGCCACCAGCTCACGCGCCGCCTTGAACGCTTCGCCGCGCGGGTCGCGCCCCCAGGCCCCGCCGACCAGCAGCGACGCGAGGTCGTAGATCCGGCCGCCGCGCTGGCAGCCGAAGCACCACCAGGTCCCGTGAGTGCGGGGCGGGCCGACGTTACCGCAAGGGGACCGCCACGGGCGGGCCCTGCGCTCCCGAGCCGGCAAGGGTCTGCGCCTGCAGCAGATACGGGCCGGCGCTCAGTGGAAGATCAACCCGGCGCGTACCGACGCGATCATGCAGCAGGAAGATCACGTTCCTCGGCAAACTGCCCTCCTCGCTGCCGCGAACGGCTAGGGAGCTTTGTTCCCACAGAGGGGACCCGCTCTCGGTGCGGGTGGGGGTCGGACGAAGGGCACGCCAGTTGGCCGCTGCTCCGCCACAGGCCCCGGCGCGACGGCGGAGGCACGGACCCCGACGCACTGCAGCGCGCGCTGGAAGGCGAGCTCGCCAGGGCGAATAGCGACGACCCGGACCTCGATACGGGATTCACACCGGGATTTCCGCGGGAGGAGCAGCTCCTGATCCTGATCGCCCAGACCCTTGCCCATCCACTTGCGTCCCCGGAACTGCGCGGCGCCCTCTACGACGTCGCCTCGCGGCTCGACCGCGTGAAGGTGGCACAAGGAGTCAAGGACCCGGCTGGGCGCCCGGCGACCGCGATAACGCTGAAGCGGAGCGCCATCCATTACGCCATTTTCTTCGATCCCGCCACATCCGAGGTACTTGCCACGGGACGAGTGGCCTACGACCCAGGACTGAGGTACTCCGACTACACCCTGTACCTCGAGCGAGCCACGGTCAACTCGATCCGCGAGCGGCCCTGACCGTTTCGGACTGGCGCTCTGCGGGGTGCGTCGGGTCGTCAGTGGCCGCCGCCACAGCGCCCGGACGGCAGCAACCGCCAGATCAGCTCGCCGAACTCGTCGTCGAGCGCCGCGCCGCGGAGGCTCGAGATCTCCTCGATCGGGTCGTGGGCGCCGAATCGGGTTACGCGGTCGGCACAGGCGCTCCGTCAACGGGGGCGACGGCGTGGATCCCGCGGCGCCGGGCGGCTGCCGCGAAGCGCTCCACCGCATCATCCTGCTCGGTGTAGAGCGGGGGGTTATGGAAGAGGCCATGGTGGATGGCGCACGCAACTCGTGCCTGGAGGACGATGGCTGCCTCCACCGCCTGCTCGGGCGTGAGCGTGGCCGGGACTTCCGTCGGGGTGAAGCCGTCGAGCTGGACGACGACGCCGTTGATCGGCAGGAGGGCGATGTCGATCGGCGCGAAGCGGCGCGCGATCTCGTACCAGTGGCCGTGCCAGATCGTGTCGCCGCAGTGGATGACACGGCGGTCGTCGGCCTCGATGATCCAGGCGACTTGGTCGTCGCCGCGCCAGTCATGCGATGGAACGGGCGTGAGGCGAAACGGGCCGGCATCGAGCGTCTGCCAGAGGCTGGCCGGGGTCGTCGAGACGCCCTCGGCTTCGAGTGGCTCCGCGAGCGGCGCATGGCAGAGCGCGTGGCGCGGCGGCAAGCGCCTCAGCAACCGTCGGTCGCAGTGGTCTGGGTGGAGGTGCGTAATCGCGGCCCAGGTGCGCTCGTCGACCGGGGACGTGACGATCTGGGCCCGCGGCGCGCCTAGGAAGCCGGCGAGCGGAGCGGGGTTCTCGAGCGCGTCGACGAGGATGCGCGAGCCGCCGCTGGTCGCCTCGATGCCGGCCCATGACAGTCGACGTAGATTCATGCGTGTGGGGGGCGCCGCGGCACCGATTCCGCGGCAGCGGAGATAATACCGATCGGTATCAACTCTGGTAAGGTCCATGCGCATGGGCCCCGCCGTCGGTCCCGGCCCTACACCGGTGAGCTTGCGCACGCTCCAGTGGGGGCACCGAGGAGGACGCCGTGTGCTGCTCGTCCACGGCGTCCAATCAGCGGCAAACACGTGGTGGCAGATCGCGGACCAGCTGGCCGAGCGCGGCTTCCACGTCACCGCGCCTGACCTGCGCGGGCACGGTCGTAGCCCGAGCGCCCGCCACTACCGGATCGCCGACTTCATCGCCGACCTGGGCGGGCTGGGCGCCGATTGGGACATCGCCGTCGGCCACTCGCTGGGCGGCACGCTGATCGCCTCGGCGCTGGCCGCGGACTCGCGGTTCGCCCGCAGCGCAGTGCTCGTCGAGCCGGTCTTCGAGCTGCGTGAGGACGACTTCGACGCGATCGTCGCGGGTCAGATCGCAGAGCTTGCCCACGCCGATCCCGCTGCCATTGAAGCGACCAACCCGGCTTGGCACCCGGAGGACTGCCGACTGAAGGCGCTCGCTGCCGCGGCATGCTCGCCGCACGTCAATGAAGCCGTCCTGCGTGAGAACCGGCCCTGGGACTATTCCGAGCTGCTCGCGGAGGTCCAGACGCAGGTGCTGATCCTCGGCGGCGACCCGGCGCTCGGAGCCATGCTTGCCCCCGCGCTTGGGGACACCCTGGCCGGCGCGAACCCAAATGTCCGCTACGAGCAGCTCCCCCTTGCAGGACACTCGCTGCACCGAGACCGGCCCGAGCTCGTCGCCGACGCGATCGGAGGGGCGGTTGCCTCGGCTGACACGAGGTAGGCATGCCGGTCGCCAAGGGTGAGACGATCGACACGGAGCGCACGCGCAGCAAGCTCCTGCACGCGGCGACCGAGCTGTTCTACCGCTCCGGCACCAGCGTCGGCGTGAACGAGCTCGTCGAGCGCGCCGGCGTCTCCAAGCTCACTCTCTATCGTCACTTCGACAGCAAGGAGGGGTTGCTCGAGGTGGTACTGCGTCAGCGGAGCGATCGCGTGATGATCTGGCTACGCGCCGCCGCCGAGGGACCGACCGACCCGGTCGAGCGCGTCCTCGCCGTCTTCGACGCCCTGCGCGGCTGGTATGCCGAGCAACACTTCCGCGGCTGCGCGATCGTCAACGCCGCAACCGAGAACCCGGCGCCTAGAGGAACCGCCCGGCGGGTGGCGCGCGCTCACCTCGACCGCCACCGCGAGCTGCTCACCGCGCTGGCCGCCGATACCGACACCCCCAATCCGGAGCTCGCCGGACGCCAGCTCCTGATACTGCTCGAGGGCGCGACCGTCGTCGCCGCGCTGAGCGGCGACCCCAATGCCGCCATCGATGCACGCCACCTCGCGCACGCCCTGCTCACGCGGTAAGGGCAGCGTCCGCGGCCTCTCGACGAGCCGGAGCTCGCGTTCGAGGAGGCCGTCGCGGCGCTGGCGAGGCCTCGTGAACAGGTGGGAGCTGTTCGTCGTGCCCTCGCGGGCGGGCGCTCCGCTCGACGAGCTCGACTGGTGACGTCAACACGGGCCAGCGCCGCTGCGGCATTCACGCAAGGAGGAGAGATGACTTCGACCGGGGCGCCCGAGGGCAGGGCGGAGCTCCCGTGCGCGTCGCTGCCCGATGCGCTCCCTTACTCCGGAGCGTCACAGCTTCGCCTGCACATGCGACCTATTGGGTAGCGCGATGAAGAACCCGATCCGCTCACGTGCGTCTCATTGTCCGTCGATTGGCCCCGCCGACTTCTCGGCGTTCTACGCCGAGCACGCCGAGCGCGTGCTGGTCTTTCATGCGCGCCGTTGCCTCGACGCCGACCTGGCGGTCGACCTGATGGCGGAGACTTTCGCCCAGGCCCTTGCAAGCCGGCGCAGGTTCCGCGGAACCACCGACGCGGAGGCGGCCGCTTGGCTGTTCGGGATCGCCCGTAACCAGCTGGCCAACTTCTTTCGCCGCGGCCGGGCCGAGCGGATGGCCCTTCGCCGCCTCGGCATCCAGGTGCCAGACGTGGCCGAGGATGATCTCGAGCGGATCGAGGCGCTCGCGGATTTCGACGCGATGCGCGGCCAGCTGGCCGACCAGCTCGACGGGCTCTCGGCGGAGCAGCGCACGGCGCTGCGGATGCGGATCGTCGACGAGCTGGAGTACTCGGAGGTCGCCCGGCGCCTACAGGTGTCCGAGGAGGCGGCGCGTGCCCGGGTGTCACGCGGCTTGCGCCAGCTCGCGAACGCGCTCGAGCAGTCAGCACTAGACAGCGAAGGGAGCACAACATGACCCAGGACCACCGAGACAGCGAGCTGGCGATCGTCAACGCGCTCGGCCGGGAATTCGCCCGCGTCGCGGCGCCCAGAAGATCGCGGCTCGCGCCGCGGCGCTGGGGGCGCCGCTCACTGGCCGTCGCCGCGGCAGGGCTCGCGCTGAGCGTCGCGGCCGCCGCTGCGGCGACCGGGTTCCTTCCCGTCGGCAGCGTGATCTCCGACGGCGACCACTTCCTTCCCGAGGAGGGCGATCACGTGGTGGTCGCGACGGGAGAGGCGCCGGTTTCCGGCCCCTGGCGGCTCGAGACCTACACGAGCGGACGGCTTACCGTGAACGGCAAGGAGTACCAGGCCCCCGGACACCCCTCGCTCGACATCCGCTTGACCGATCCGCCGGAGGGCCTATTCGAGGAAGGAGCCGGTGGTGGCACTGAGTTTCCGAACACCCCCGGGTTCTCGCGTCTCGAGCTTCCCGTCTCCGGACCCGACGGGCCGGTGGAGCTGCTCGTCTACGGCCGCGCGCCGGAGCAGGCGGAGTCGATTCGGCTCACCGGCGCCGGCGGCTTCGAGCGGCGCGTCGAGCCGCAGGAAGGGCCGCCGTCGTCACCAGGGAAGTTCTGGGTGATCGCCGCGCCGCCGAGCCTCGACGGCGGCCGCGTGGCCTGGCTCGACGGCGATGGCCGGGTCGGCGGAGGCCTGGACGTCCTCTACTCGCCGAGCCAACGCTGATCGTCCCCGGTGATCCGAGGGCGGCCCCCAGGCACGACTAGCCTGGACGGACGATCCGACCCGCCGCACGGGCGGGATGGTGCGCTGCCCGCTGCGGTACCACGACGGCGCCCACCGTCCTGCCAGGTGTACGCGGAGGCCGAGCAGGGCTGGTGGTGCTTCGGCTCGCCAGCGCGGCGGACGGATTTACGACCTCGCCTCGCTGCTCGTGGGCAGGTCCCTGTGAGGGCGGCGACGATAGGAGAGCCATGGCCAGCCTGGGCAAATCGGGGGCGCTCGACCCGCCGTATCCCTCCGACCTACGGCCGGTCGCGAGGAGGGAACAGCGCCCTCCCAGAGCGAGTTCTTTGCGCGCAACGAGGCGCTTGGGCGCCGCCAGCTGCGCGAGCACGCCCGGCAGCCCGGCGGCGGCCCTCGCGCAGAGGACACCCCATCCGATGCGCTGCTTCGGAGACGGCCCATCGGTCGCGACTCGACAGGCCCGCCGCCCCTGACGCTCTGGCCGCAACATCTCGCCGCAGCGCGGCAAGAGCCAGCAGCGGTCAGCGTGGCGGTGTGATCGACACGAGGCTGAGCGTCTCGTGCGGACCCTTGGCGACCGACTCCTTGATCTGGCCGAATCCGCGCGCGTGGAACTTGAGCCCCTTGACACCTGGCTCGAGCCGAGTCTGCTCGCTCATGACAAGCACGTGTGAGAACGAGCGGTAGGGCGTCCTCACGTTCGCCGAGAGGTCGAGGATGCGGTAGCGGTCCTCGGCCTTCCCCTTGTAGTACTCCGGGCGGAATACCACGCCGACCTTGGGGTGGGCCGGCATCACGATCCCGGGTCGGGCACCGTCGACGCCCGCCTCCCACGCCCCCTTCGCGGGGATCTGCTTCCCGTGGGGGTCGTACTCCTTGATCGTTTCGCCGAAGTACCACACGTTGCCCTGGCGATCCTGCGTATACCAGTCGTGCGCGATCTCCTCGAGTCGACCGTTGACGTACAGCTTGTCGACGACCACGGTGTTCGCGACGCCGAGGATTTCCTTCGTGCCCCGGCTGACCGTGAACACGTCGACGGCGCGCTTCCCTTCCTTCACGCCCTCGTGCCGGTAGGTCGTCCCTGGTTTGAGAGGGAAGTACGGATTGTCCACCGGAAGGGTGAAGTCGCTCGGGTCGACCTCCGCCGCGGTGGGGTTCGTCGGCTTCCGCTTCGACTCCGACTCCGAATCGGAGCCGCCGCAGGCGGCCAGCGGCGTGGTCGAAAGGCAGATCGCGACCGCGGCGATCACCTGTTTCCTGTAAATGGAGAGGATCATGCGCCGGATGCTGCTTCGCGGTGCCTAAGAGGAGCCTGAGAATCCGTCGACGGGCAGGGCCAGGTGGAAGGAGCTGCCCCGGCCCTCGGTGCTCTCGACCCACAGTCGCCCCTCATGGGCGGCGACGATCTCGCGGGAGATCGCGAGCCCCAGGCCGCTTCCGCCGGTTTCACGCGGCCGCGCCGAGTCGCCGCGGAAGAAGCGATCGAAGACGTACGGCTGGGCCTCGGCCGGGATCCCCGGACCGGTGTCTGCGACGGTCATCCCGGCCTCGCCCGCGCGCGCCCAGATCCGAACCCGAACGGCTTCGCCGCCGCCGCTGTACTTGATCGCGTTCGCGACGAGGTTCGACACCGCTTGCTGCAGCAGCTCCCGGTCGGCCATCACCACGACCTCATCGCCGTCGCAGGCCAGGTCAATGCTCTTGCCCTCGGCCATCGGCTTCAAGGCCCGCAGCACGTAGTCAGCGACATCGCGGAGAGCGACGCGCCGCCGCCCGAGCTCGAGCCTCCCCTCGTCCACTCGGGCGAGCGTCAGGAGGTTCGCGACGATTCGCGTCATGCGGTCAACCTCCTCGCGCACGCTCATCAGCGTCGCGCGGGCCTCGGCCGGGAGCTCGTCCTCCAGGCCGACGTCGAGCTCGGAGCGCATCACCGCGAGCGGGGTGCGGAGCTCATGCGACGCGTCGGCCACCAGCCGGTGCTTCTCCTCGACCCCGCGCTGCAGGCGGTCGAGCATGGCGTTGAGCGTGACCGCCAGCCGAGCGATCTCGTCGGCGGGCTCGGGCACGCGGAGTCGCTCCTCGAGCCGGTCGATGCCGATCCGCTCCGCCTGCGCAGTCATCCGCCCCACCGGGAACAGCGCCTGCCGGGTCAGCCACCAGCCGCCCGCGGCGGTCAGCAGCAGGGCCGGGAGCCCGGCGATGACAAGCAGCCTCAAGACCTGGCCGACGGAGTGCCCGACCCCCTCCAGCGACTCTCCGACGACGACCACCTGACGCTGGTTGCCGCGCGCGGTCGGCACCGCGTACGCGCGAACCCGCTCACCGGCCTTCACCGTCACGAGCGTCGACCGGCCGGCGAGCGCGGCCCTCAGCACGCCGCGCGTCACCAGTGAGCGATCGGCGAAGCCGGCGCCGTAGGAGACCACCACGCGGCCGCGGGCATCGAGCACCTGTGCGCCCATCGCCCTGCGATCGGGGAGAAGCGCGCGGCTCACGTCGCGGAACTCTCTGGGTCCCTCGTAGCGGTAGCCCGTGCTGATCTGAGGCGCGTCCGGTCTCAGCGAGCGATCGATCTCTCGCGTCAGATCAGAGCGCAGCCTGGTGGCGACGAAGGCGCCCACGGCGGCGATGACGATCACGAGGAGCACGAAGAACCACGCGGTCAGGCGCGCCCTGATCGGCAGTCTCACTCCGGCTCCAGCGTGTACCCCGCCCCGCGTACCGTGCGGATCAGTCCGTCGCCGAGCTTCCTGCGCAGATAGCCGATGTAGACGTCCACGACGTTCGACGACCCCTCGAAGTTGCGGTCCCAGATGTGTTCGATCAGCTCCGTCCTGCCGATTACCCGCCCCGGATCTCGGGCCAGGAACTCGAGCAGGGCGAACTCGCGGGCGGTCAGTTCGACGGACCGGCCGGCACGCCGCACGGCGTGGCGCGCCGGGTCGACGAGCAGGTCGCCGACGGCGAGGACGGCCGGCCGCTCGGGCCCTCCGCGCCGGATCAGCGCACGAAGTCGAGCGACCAACTCGCCGAACGCGAACGGCTTGACCAGGTAGTCGTCGGCGCCCGTGTCCAGGCCCTGGATGCGGTCGTCGATCGAATCGCGCGCGGTAAGCATCAGCACCGGCGCCCAGCGACCCTCGTCGCGAAGCGTGCGGCAGATCTCGAAGCCGTCGGCACCGGGGAGCATCACGTCCAGAACCAGCGCGTCGTAGTCGTACACGCGCGCGTGGAAGAGCCCCTCGGGGCCCGTTCGAGCGAGGTCGACCGCGTATCCGTGGCGCCGCAGTCCCCGCCCGACGGCTCGCGCGAGCTTCGGCTCGTCCTCGACGATCAGCACCCGCATGGCTCGTAAGCGTCCTCAGGAAAGATGAGAGCCGCGTGAGACGCGCCTTCGCCGAGGAATGAATTCCGGATTCCTGGGGTGCTTAGACGGTCGTGCTGGACGGCGCCTACGTGCCGCCGGCGAGGTCGATGAATGATCCGGTGACGTAGGAAGCCTGGTGTGAAAGGAGCCAGAAGATGGCTTCCGCGACCTCCTCAGGCCTGCCGCCGTGTTTCATCGGCAGATCGTGTTGGAGGCGGTCGACCCGTTCTGGATCGCCCCCGCTGGCGTGCATGTCCGTGTGTGACACCCACAGCCTCTCGGCGGGCCCGGACCTATCTCATCCCGTTCGAACGTGTTGGGGCACGTTCAGCTAGAGCTCGCCGCTCGCGGATCTGGCGCGCCGGATGGCGCCGGTCCGCCAGGCGAGGGCGGCGGCGACTCCGGCCGCAAAGGCGGCCGCGGCGAGATATGCGAAGCGAAACCCAGCGACGAGCTCGGCGTCCGAGGGATCCAGTCCGGCGAGCGCGTGGGTGCGGGCCGCGGCTACGGAGGTGAAGAGGGCGACTCCGACGGCGGTGCCGAGCTGGGTGGACGTGTTCAGGAGTCCTGAGGCAATGCCTTGCCGGTCGGCGGCGACGGCCCCGGTCCCGAGGCCGGTCGACGCCACCGCCGCGGCGCCGAGGCCTACGCCCGAGAGGGACAGGCTGCCGAGGAGAAAGCCGAGCCCGCCGTCGGCATCGATCCTCGATCCGAGCAGCATCGCGACTGCAACCAACACCAGTCCCATCGTCATGACGCCGCGCGCACCCAAGCGTCGACCAAACCATGGGCTCAGCGCCGAACCCGCGATCACGGCCAGGCTGAATGGGAGCAGGGCCAGGCCCATCGTCGCAGGATCGAGGTCGAGCACCCGCTGGCCATAGACGGTGCCGAGCACGGCCGCTGAGCTCGTGACCGCCGTCAGCGCGAAGGCCGTCGCGTTGGCCGCGAGCAAGCCGCGCGCGCGCAAGACGGCCGCTGACACCAACGGCTCGGCCGCTCTCCCCTCGGCCACGACGAAGCCCGCGAGGAGTAGAACTGAAGCCGCGAGCGCCGACAGGGTGCCGAGGTCGCTGATCCCCGCCCTATCGACTCGGGTGAGCGCAAGGATGAGCGCTACCAGGCCGCCCGTGACGGCGAGCGCTCCGGTTAGGTCGAGGTGCCGCGCTGACGACTCCCCGCGGCTCTCGGCCAGAACCCGAGGGGTCACGACGAGCGCAGCCGCCGCGACCGGAACGTTCACGAGGAACACCCATTCCCAGCCCAGGCCCGAGGTGATGACGCCCCCGACGACGAAACCCGCGGCGCCCCCGCCGGCGGCGGCCGCCGTCCAGATCGCGAGCGCGCGTGAGCGCTCGGCTGGCTCGACGAAGATCGTCGTCAGCATCGACAGCGCAGCGGGAACGACGAGCGCGGACCCGAGTCCCTGCACCGCCCTCGCCGCGATCAGCGAGATCGCCGAGGTCGACAGACCGCAGCAGAGCGACGCGAGACCGAAGAGCGCGAGCCCGGAGGCGAACAAGCGGCGCCGGCCATAGAGGTCGGCGGCGCGACCGGAGACGATCAAGAAGCCGCCGAAGAAGAGCGCGTAGGCGCTGACCACCCATTGCAGGCCCCCATTCGAGAGGCCAACGTCGTCCCTGATCGATGGGAGCGCGACTACGACGATCGTGACTCCGAGCACATCGACGAACTGCGCCACGCAAAGCAACGACAGCGAGAGCCACCGCCTGCGCTCGACCCGGTCAGCGGTCACGACTGTCGGCGAGCAGTTCGTTGATGATCTGTGGCGACCAACCGGGACGCGAACTCTGGCGTGATCCCCGCCTATCCATGCGCTCATCGTACGTCGCTATCAGGTGGGTACTATCGCCGCGGTATCTGAACTGGGGATCGAGCGAGGCGGCGGGGTGAGCTGTGTGCGCGCGGTCACCGCCGCGTTCGAGCTGCGGTCGACTCGCCGAATCCCGGCGGACTCGCCTGGAAGGAGCTCGACGCACTGCTGGCCGCGATCGTCGCCGATCCGCTGATCTACGGAATGGAGCTGACCGACCCCGACCCCGACCTCGATCCGGGACGGCACACTCGCCGCCCGGCTCGTGGACCTGCTCGCTCGCTTGCTCGGCAGCGACGGCGCGTGTGCCGCCTTGGACGGCTGACGGGTTCCGTCAGCACCGCTCCGAGCGCGGAGCCGCTCTCGGGTCCAAGCGGTCGGCAGCGGGCTCGATAACGATCGGCAACGGAAGCCGGAGTCGATCCCGGACTCTGCAACACCACCAGATCGCGATTCGGCCCTAGCTCCGGCTGCTAGCTACCAAAGCGCTCACGCACGCACGCGGCAGCTGACCTGAAGGCTTTTGACTGATCTGCGTTCTCGGCCGAAGCGCGGGGCCGCGCGGCCTCGCCCTCACGGTTCAGCCACGCCTCGCTAGCCGCGTCGCGCGATCCGACTCTGTCGATGCGGCGCAGGTCTCCAGCGTCCGGGCTCGCGCGCGGACGACGTTTTTGGCTACAGCTGGACATACCCGCTGACGCAGGTGACCGTGCCTCCTCCAACCCAGATCGTCCCGTCGTCGTCACGGGAGACATGGACGCGCCCGGCGCGGCCGAGCGCCGTGCCCTGCCTCACGACATACGGCGCGCTCGCCCGGCCGCTCGCGAGCAGCCACTGCGCCAGCGAGGCGTTCAAGCTCCCCGTGACCGGGTCTTCGGCTGTCGCGCCGTTCCTCGGGAAGAACGCGCGGACTTCGAATGCCTCAGGCGAACCTTCCGGGTACCGCCCGATGACGCCGACGTCGAGGTCGACGAGGCCTGGCTCAAGCTCAAGCACGGCCTCGGCGCTCGAAAGCAGAACTCCCACCCACCCCGGCCCGTTGTCGGCCCAGGCGGCATCCACAATCTCGGTGGGGTCGATACGCAAGACGGACGCAATGTGCTGGACGAGGGACTCGTCGACCGCGCCCGTGCGGATCAATGGCGGCGCAGCGAACGCAAGGCCCGCTGGGCCTCGCCGCACCGGCACCAGCCCAGCGCCGCACTCTTGCACGACGACGTCGTCCTGTTTCGGCGCTCCCGACGCGGATAGCCAAGCGTGGCACGTTCCCAGGGTGGGGTGCCCGGCGAAGGGAAGCTCGGAGGTCACTGCGCTTCGCGCCGCAGTCGTCGAGGCACTGGTGAAGATCCGGACGCCGTAATCGGCATCCGGCCTGGTCGGTGGCACAACGAAGGTTGCCTCCGACATGTTCGTCCAGCGCGTGAACCGCTCCATCTCCTCGATCGTGAGACCGTCGCCGTCGAGCACCACGGCGACAGGGTTGCCGGCGTATCGCGCGCTAGTGAAGACGTCAACCTGGCGGAAGCGGCGCTGTCTAGACACGAGTTCGCCGCCACTGTAGAGCAGCGTCGCGCTCCGGCCCGAGTTCGAAGGGCGCGAATCAAACTGCTGCAACGAATTTGCTCAAGAGCGGGACCGATGAACTCGAACCCGCCGCAACGGTCCGGGTGCTGCGGTTCGAGTGCTCGGCCTGCTCTCCCGAGATCATCGGGCGGACCCAGCCTCGATTGCCCAGGGTGCCGCAGCCGAGCTCCTTGGAGCGTTCAGCCCACCCGGTATCGACTGACTATCGGGCCACCCGCGTACAGCTGGGCTTCGACCAGCGTCAGCGCACGGCGCCGGCCGTCAGCGGCGAACAGCGGGGTGCCGCCGCCGAGCACCACCGGGTATCGGATCAGCCGCAGCTCGTCCACGTGGCCGGAATCGAGTGCAAGCTGCGCCGCCTGCGCGCCGGCGAACAGCACGATCGGCCGCTTCGCCTCCGACTTCAACCGAGGGATGTCATCTGCCCCGATGACGTGTGAGTTCACCCAGCCGGTCTCGTCCTTGCCGCGGGTGAGCACGTACTTCGGAAGGCTGTTCATCAACGCGATCTGTTCGCCCACCTCGGGTGTCTCCGCTGTCTCGCCTGCGGACGGCCAGTAGGCGGCTCCGAGCCTGTGCGCCTTGGCTCCGAAGATCATGCCGTCGATCCCGCGAAGCGTGCCGGTGAGGAGCTCGTCGAACGCCTCGTCACCCGCGAACCAATCCATCGCGCCATCCCGAGCTTCGATGAAGCCGTCGAGCGACACGCTCATCTGCACGAAGAGCTTGGCCATCACAATCCTTCCGACCCAGTCGTGAAGTCTCTCCTCCCCCGTCTACTGCCCGTGCCCGCGCAGGAGGACTCCCTATGTCGCGCCAGGCGCGCTTATCTACTATCGGCGCGATACTAGCGACCTGGTAGCTAGCCGCCCGG
>JBKPBS010000112.1:0-12890 GCA_046726915.1 Actinomycetota bacterium | reverse complement strand
GCCGCGCCCCTGCTCGTGGACCTGGTCGAGCGCGGGATTATCCGCGTGCTCGATGTGCTGTTCGTGACGAAGAACGAGGACGGGACGTTCTCGGGCTTCGACGCGAGGGAGCTCACCGACAAGAGCGTCGGCGACTTCACGGTCTTCGAAGGCGCCTCCTCCGGCCTGCTCGGCGATGAGGACGCCGCGAAGGTCGCGGACGAAATCGAGCCCGGTAGCGCGGCCGTAATGATCGTCTACGAGAACCGCTGGGCAGCGCCGTTCATCGCGGCTGTGCGCCGCAACGGCGGCGAGGCGATCGCATTCGAGCGCATACCGGCGCAGGACGTGATCGACGCCCTCGACGCCGTCGAGGCCGCCGAAGCAAAAACCTCCTGACCGAAAGGACCGAGTCATGCCAGGACTACTTCGCGGGATGGCCCGCACGGCAGTGGTCGCCGGCACCGCGACCGCCGTCTCGAACCGAGTGAGCCGTCGCCAGGCGGCGCGCTGGGGCGCCCAAGAAGAGTACGGGCAGCAGGGGTACGCGGAGCCCGCGTACACCGAGCCGCCCGCCCCGCCTCCGCCCGACCCGATCGAGCAGCTCAAGCAGCTCGGCGAGCTGCACAGCCAGGGCGTGCTGACGGACGAGGAGTTTGCCGCGCAGAAGGCGAAGCTGCTCGGCTGACCGGAGCCGGCTCAAAGCGGGGAACTGTCACCCGACGAGTCAACCGCCAGGCGGTCCGCGCGATCAGCAAACTCCCCCCCAGCGCCGCAGACGACGCTGAGCGGGGTCCCTCGGCAGCGAAGGCGTCTGAAAGCGGACCGCCCGATCAAGCTCGCGCTCAGAGCGAACGGATGACGAGCTCCAGCGCCAGCAGGGCAGCGCCGAGCACTGCAAGCGTGGCGGTCGCGAGCACGAAGGCGCCGCGCATGGCCCAGCGCCGCAACGGCCCTCTCGCCACCAGCCGGACTGCTTGGAAGCGCGCGCCCAGCGGAGCGCCTCGCTCCGCCAGCAATGCCGCGAGCACCCGCGGCTCCCAAGCGAGGATCTCGCGCGACGCCTCGCGCCTGGCACGGGCCCGGTACCAGGGTAGGCGGCGTCTCCGTTCTCGCCAGTAAGCGAGCGACTCGACACCATCGCACAGGGGCGGGGGCGCCTGAAGGCGCGCGAGCAGCTCGTCATCAGAGGTGAACGACCCGATCTGCATCCGACGCCAATACTGGCAACTTCGGTGCTATCCCGGATGGCGAACGGCGCATAGGCGACCTTGGAGTCGGCCCGGTTGAAGAAGGCGAGTCGGACGAATCAGCGACTTCACCTTAAGTCGGGGCGACGGTACTTGGTGATCGTCACACGATGCGCGCGCTCGGCGTGTGCCCAACCAGGCGCGGAGATACCGGCGCGCACACCGGTCCCCGCCCCGGCCTTCACCCCCTAGGCGCCTTCGAGCGAGGCCTTGCAGGTCGTGGAGATGCTCTCGAGCTGCTGCTTGACGACCTCAGCCTGAGCGCTGACGCTCTCGCCCTCGAACAGCGCGCCGAGTGCTGACACGTACGCTTTGGCACAGTCGGCTGCGATCGCCGCCTTGGAGTCGGCGGCCTCCGCCTCGGCCTGTGCCTTCTCCGTTTCTGCCTTGGCCTTGTCGGCCTCGTTGTTGGCCTTGGCGGCGTCCTGCTCGGCCGTCGCGGCGTCCCGTTCTGCCTGATCGGCCTTGTTCTGCGCGTCCTGGAGGTCCTTCTGCGTGGCGTCGAGGTCCTCGGTCGTCGCTCCCAGCTGCTGAGTGACGTCGTCGTATGCCGCCATCCCCTCCTCGAGCGCTGCGCTGCCGGTTTCCTTGCCCTGCTCGAGCTGCGACTGGGCGGCATCGGCCTCTTGCTCCGCGTTGTCGAGATCCGACTGGGTGTTCAGCGCCCAGACGAGCAGGCCGATTGCGACGAGCCCGAGCACGACACTGATCCAGATCCACGGGTTGCGGCGCTTTCTCGGAACCTCATCCTCAGGTCCGACCGGGTCCGCGGGGTCCGTGGCCGGCTCGTCGTTCATGAGACGATTCGCATCTCGTGGCTGGTGTTGTTGAGGCGCTGGCCGCCGTCCTCGGTGGCGGTGACGATGTCCTCGATGCGCACGCCGAAGCGCTCGGGGAGGTAGATGCCGGGCTCGATGGAGAAGCACATGCCGGGCTCGATCGGGTGGGTGTCCCCCTCGACCATGTACGGCGGCTCGTGTGTGGTCAGGCCGATCCCGTGCCCGGTGCGGTGGATGAAGTAGTCGCCGTAGCCGGCGTCTGAGATCACCTTCCGGCAGGCGCGATCGACGTCCTGGCAGGTGCCGCCGGGGCGCACGGCCTCGAAACCGGCCTGCTGTGCGCGACGCACGACTTCGTAGACCTCGCGTTCCTCGTCGGTGGGCTCGCCGACGTGGACGGTCCGGGTGGTGTCCGATCCGTAGCCGTCCTTGAGGCCGCCGAAATCGAGGACGATCATGTCGCCCTGCTCGATCGTGCGCTCGCCCATCTCGTGGTGTGGGTTGGCGCCGTTGGGCCCGGAGCCGACCACGGTGAAGTCCACCTGTGAGTGGCCGTGTTCGCGTAGGAGCCGGTTGAGGTCGGCGGCGATCTCGGTCTCGCGCCGTCCGGCGAAGGGCGTCTTGACGAGCTCCTCCAGGGTCGCGTCGGCCGCCGCGCCCGCGGCGGCTAGCCGCTCCAGTTCGTCCTCGTCCTTGATCGCGCGCAGCATCGGCAGCGCGTTCGTCATGGCCACGTAATGGGTGTCCGGCAGCGCCTGTTGGAGGCCGAGCAGCTGCAGCGCCCAAGCGGAGTCCGAGATCGCGTAGGACCCTGCGGGGTCGAGCAGTGGGGCGGCGGCGGCGTAGGGGTCGCTGCCGTCTGTCCAGTCGGTCAGCGCGATCGTGCCCGCGCTTGGGGCGGCCTCGGCGTCGGGTCGCTCCAGGACGGGGAGGACCATGGCGGGCTCGCGGTCCTTCTGGACGATCAGCACCGTTAGCCGCTCCGTGATGGCAACCGGGGCGTACCCGGCCAGGTAGATCAGATCGGGCCCCGGTGTCACAAGGACGCCGGTCAGCCCGGCCGCCTCTGCCTGCTCGGCTGCTCGTTGCATCCGCTTTGCGAAGTCCTTTGCCGTGAACGGGCGGGGACTGCTGGTGACGGCCACTGCGCCTCCTTCTCTACTGCGACGCGCCGTTTGCGTACTTCTGCAGGAAGAGTGCCTCGGCGAGCGCGATGTGCTCGATCTCGGATGGGTGCACGCTCTCGTTCGGCGCGTGGATCAGGCATTTCGGCTCCTCGACGCCGAGCAGCATGATCTCCGCATCGGGGTAGGTCTCGGCCAGGACGTTGCAGAGCGGGATCGAGCCGCCCTGGCCCTCGGTAGTCATCGGCCGCCCGAATGCCTCCTCCATCGCGGACTTGATCGCTTCGAATCCAGGACCGTCGAGCGAGCCCACGAACGGGTCGCCGAGCGCGACGCGGTCGATCTCGTACTCCATGCTCCAGGGCACGCGCGCCTCCAGATGCGCGACCAGCGCGTCCTGAGCAGCCTTGCCGTCGACGCCCGGTGGGATGCGGAGACTCACGCGCGCGGCGGCCGACGCCTGCACCACCGAGGCCGAGCCGATGACAGGCGGGATGTCGATGCCCAGCACAGTGGCCGACGGGCGCGCCCAGAGCATCTCCGCGACGCTGCCCTCGCCCATCAGCTTCACGCCGTCGAGCACGTTCGCATCAGAGCGGAACTGCTCTTCGGGATAGTCCACCCCACTCCAGCTCTGCTTGTTGTCCAGTCCGTCGACGGCCGCGTCGCCCTCCTCGTCGTGCAGCGACGCGAGCAGCCGGATCAGCGCGACGACCGGGTCCGGCGCCGGCCCACCGAACATGCCCGAGTGCATCGCGCTGCGAAGCGCGCGAAGCGTGATGTCGACACTCGTCATGCCGCGCAGCGTGGTCGTGAGGGTCGGGACCCCGACGGCGAAATTGCCGGTGTCGACGACCAGGATCGTGTCGGCGCGCAGCAGGTCCGCGTTCTCCGGCACGAACGCCTCCAGGCCACCGGTTCCCTGCTCCTCCGAGCCCTCGCAGATGATCTTGACGCCGCACGGAAAACCTCCGTCAACCTGCCTGAGCGCTCGCAGCGCGGTCAGGTGCATGACGATGTTTCCCTTGCAGTCCGCCGAGCCGCGCCCATACCAGCGGCCGTCGCGCTCGGTGAGCTCCCATACAGGGGAGGTCCAGGCATCCTCGCCGAGCGGCGGCTGCACGTCGTAGTGCGAATACAGCAGCACCGTCGGCGCGCCCGCCGGGCCGGGCGCGTGGCCGTGCACCGCCATGCTGCCGTCCGGCGTCGGCGACGCGGTCACGTCCTCCAGCCCAACCTCCGCGAACGCGTCGACCACCCACTGAGCAGCCTTCTCGCACTCCTCCGGCGGGTACTGCTTCGGATCGGCCACCGACCTGAACGCGACCAGCTCGGCCAGGTCATCCCTGGCGCGGCCCATCAGGCTCCCGACGGTCTCGCGTAGGCGGTCAGCCGACATTGCGGTTCCTTTCTCGCGCGCGACTGTGGATGCTCGCGACGGCCGTCATCAAGGCTCGATCGTGTCGTCGTACTTGAGCTCGTCAATCTTGTCCCGGTACTCATCGAGCTTGTCTGGGCAGTAGGTCTCCAGGATCAGCACCTCGCCGCGCACGATGTCCCGGTCAACGATTACCGGCCGGCGGCCGACGAAGTCGGCGCCGTTGACCAGCTGGTCGTAGAGGACCGCCCTGCCCAGCGCGCTCCCAGGGTTGTCGCAGACCGCCCCGCCGTCGTTGCCAAGCGACCTGACGACGATGTCCTGGTCCTGCGGCACGCGCAGCCCCGCCTGCTCGAGCTTCTGTGTGAGCTGCTGCGCTTTCTGCTCGGCCTCCTGGGTCTCCTTCTTGCCGCTGTAGGTGATCAGGCCGATGACGACGAGCACGAGCACGACACCGGCGACCGCCCAGCGGATCCAACGGTGCCAGGCGCTCGGCGGCTCGGGCGCAACCGGCCCGGCCGGCTCCCGGGGAGCGGGCGCAACTGGCTCAGGAGGAGTCGGGGCAGCTCGTTCCTCGGGAGCGGCGGCGGTCGGCGCCGGCGCCGCGGCGCTGGGAGGCTCCTCGGCTGCGGCCGTCTTCCAGCTCGGCTTCTGGAACCTCAGGAACAACCACGCCGGCAGCAGTCCGATCAGCACGGTCCCGGCGAGGATCAGTCCGACGTAGGCCACGGTATTGCCGCTCTCGAACTGCGACGGCGGCACGAAGCCGATCAGGATCGCCGCCGCCGAGGCTACGAAGCCGACGGTGCAGATCAACGTGAGCGCCGGAGCCGTGTAGCCACGCTCGACCTCGGGCCGTTTGCGTCGCAACTGGACGGCGGCGACGAACATCAGCAGGTACATGACGAGATAGACCTGGGTCGTCATCACGCTCAGGATCCAGTAGGCGCTCGACACCGACGGCACCAGCGCGTACAACAACGCGATCACGGTGGTGACCCCGCCCTGGACCACGAGGATGTTGACCGCGACCTCGTTCTCGTTCTGGTGCTGGAAGAAGGGCGGCAGATAGCCCTCGCGTCTTGCGATCAGCAAAAGCCCCTTCGACGGCCCCGCCAGCCAGGTCAGCATCCCGCCCGCCGAGGCGCACACCAGCGCGATCGCGACGATCGGCACCAGCTTCTGCAGATCGAAGTACGCGAAGAAGGCGTCGAACGCCTGCATCACACCGGCGGTCAGGCTGAGCTCCTCGGCTGGGATCACCCAGCTGATCGCCAGCGCGGGCAGGATGAAGATCATCAACACGAGCCCGCACGCGAAGAACATCGCCCGCGGGAACTCGCCGCGCGGATTGCGCAGCGACCCGACGTGCACGGCGTTCATCTCCATCCCGGAGTAGGACAGGAAGTTGTTGACGATCAGCACCAGGCTCGCGATGCCCGTCCACTGCGGGATCAGATGGTCGGCGTTCATCGGCGCCGCCGACGCGTTGTCCTGCAGCAGGTAGACAATCCCGAGAATGACCAGGATCGCGCCCGGGATCAGCGTGCCGATCAGCAGGCCGCTCGAAGCCAGCTTGGCGATCCCACCCGTGCCGCCGCGCGCTGACAGGAACACGCCCGACCAGAACACGATCACGATCACCGCGCCCGTGTAGACGCCGTTGTCGGCCAGATCCGGGTTAAACACATAGGCCAGCGTGCTCGCGACGAACCCCAGCAGCGTCGGGTAGTAGAAGATCGTCATCGCGAACTGGCACCACACCGCCAGCAGCCCCCACCTCGCCGAGATGCCCTCGCTCACCCAGCGGAACACGCCGCCCGTCCATCCAGAGGCCAGCTCAGCCGAGACCAGCGCGGTCGGGACCAGGAATACGATCGCCGCCACGCCGTACAGGAAGACGCAGGTCAGCCCGTAGACGGCCATCGTCGGTGCGCTGCGCAGGCTCGCGACGGAGGCCGTCGTCATGAACGCCAGCGTCAGCCACGTGATGTAGGTCGGCTTGACCATGGCCACCCTGGCCGCCGGCGCCTCAGCAGGCCGGTCGGCCGGCACATCCATCGAGCTCATGCGCATCTCCCGTTAGGCATCGCAAACCCGCCACTCGCCTGGCGCGCGGCGAAATAGTACGGCCGACGCGGGACAGAGCGGATCACCCCCTCGGGGTGATTCCGGCGCTGGCCGCCGGCGGACCCGGCCGCGGCCGCTCGCGGCGGGGCTCCCAGATGAAATCCAAGGCGATCGACAGCAGCGCGATCGCGACGATGGCGATGAAGGTCTCGGGCGCATTGTCGAGCGTGTCGATCGTGAAGAACACGAGCACGATCGCCGTCACCACGATCGCCGCCAGCACGATCCAGCCGTTGGCGCCGGTGTCGGCCCGCCGTCGGTAGCCCGCAATGCCGACGAGCAGGAAGATCGCCAGCGAGCAGGCGCTGCCGACCGACGCGATCGCCGACAGGTCGATCACGTTGGCGACGACCAGTACGAGCGCGCTGGTTATCAGCAGCCCGCCGTGAGAGCCGAGCGGCGAGTCGCGCCCGAACAACGGCGGGAACTGCCCGATCGACGCGAGCATCGCGGTCAGCCCACCTGAGGCGTAGAGCGTGGCGTTGACCGAGGAGGCGGTGGCCAGGAGGGCCGCGATCGCCATCATCACGAAGCCCGCATCACCGAGCGTGGGCCGCGCGGCCTCGGCGATCGCCGTCTCGCCGAAGCCAGTCACCTCGTCGACGGTGAGCGTCCCGAAGACTCCCAGCGAGATCAGCACGTAGGTGGCACTTGTCACGCCCAGCGCCAGGTACATGGCCTTGGGTAGCTCGCGGGCGGGGTCGCGCAGGTCTCCAACCGCGAACGTGATCACGCTGAAGCCCAGGTAGGCGAAGAACGTCAGCGCGACGCTGGCGATGATGTCCGGCAGCGACGGATAGCCGCTGAATGCCAGCAGGTCGAAGTCAATGTCGACGATCGTCACGCAGATGAACACGGCAAAGACCGCCAGCAGCACGACGACGATCAGCGACTGCGCCCGATCGACGACCCGCGAGCCGACCACGTTGATGCCGAGCATCCCGAGCACGACGGCCGAGGTGAAGACGTTGTCCCAAGCCGGTGCGGCGTCGTCGCCGATGAAGAGCGAGGCGGCGTAGCTGCCGAACGCGACCGCCACCATCGAGCAGACGATTACGATCGCGGCGAAGTAGCCCAGCCAGGAGGCGATTCCGACGAGGCGCCCGTTGCCGAACCCCTCGCTGAGGTACGCGATCAGCCCGCCCGACGAAGGGAAGCGCACGCCGAGCTTGACGACCGTGTAGCCGAGCAGGCCGGCAACGATCCCGGCCAGCAGGAACGACAGCCACACCGCGGCGCCCGCGACCGCCCCCGCCTCGCCAAGCAGCGCGAAGATGCCGGCGCCGACCATCGCGCCGATGCCGAGAAATGCGGCCCCGCGGACGCTCACGTCTGGCGCGCCGCCCTCATGAGTCGCGACGAGCCTGGCGGACCCGCTCCCGCATGTAGCGCTCCGACCACGAAGGCGCGAGCCTACGGCATGACGCCGTCGGCAGGGCGAGTGAGGCGTTCGGGCGCACAAACAGCCACGAACGGCGTCCGGTCGCCGCCCGCGCGATGCCTGTGCGAAGCTTCCCGCCCCAACGACTCGACAGGGAGGAAGCCCAGCATGAGTGATCTGGTCGCGATCGCGTACGAGGACCTGCCGACGGCGCAGCAGGTGGCGTCGAACCTCGGCGAAGCCGTCAAGGGCCATGACATCGAGCTCGATGACGTTGTGATCGTCGAGCGCAAGGATGACGGCAAGGTCAAACTCCACCAGCCCTCGCTCGCCGGTCTGGGCGCCGCCAGCGGCGCGCTGTGGGGAGGCTTGATCGGCCTGATCTTCTTCGTACCGCTGTTCGGCATGGCGATCGGCGCCGCGGCCGGGGCCGCGGGCGGCGCGTTGAGCGATACCGGCGTCGACGACGACTTCATGAAGCGGCTCGGTGAGGAGCTCGCGCCCGGCAAGGCAGCCTTGATCGTGCTCGTCAGGAAGATGTCGGCCGACAAGGTGCTGCCCCAGATTCAGGTGCCGGGCACGGTCATCCAGACCTCGCTCAGCAACGAGGACGAGCAGAGGCTCCAACAGGCACTGGATGCCGCGCGCGCCTGACGCGGCGGCCACATCGGTGGACCGCTCCTGTGGCGCTGTCAATGATGTAGCTCCCTTACCGCTCCAGGCTCCGGCCGTTCGACCGGTTCCGTCCGCGCCTTGACCGCGCGGTCGTCGGCTGCGCGTACTGAGCCGAGATGAACGTCGAGCACCCCGCTGCCTTCGTCTCGACCGGGCAGCTCCCCCGGCCCGAGCGAGTCCGCATGCTTGTCGACGAGGCGCCTGCGCGTTTCGCCTCGGTCGACGGCGGCGGGTCTACGCGGGTCTACCCGGCGCTTGCTGAAGTACCCCCCGAACTAGCGCGAAGAGGCGGTCGCGGCCGCTCCTCTCCCACGCCCGGTGCTGGCCTCCGTCAGGCCAGGAGCGCGGGGCTTCCGCAGGACTTCGCCGCGAGCGGCAGAAGCTAGAGGCCGGTAACAAGAACGGGGAGGAGAACGTAGTGGCGACCGACCGCACCAGACGCTCCGGCTGGATCACCTTCGCAGGCGTAGCCGCCCTGATCGCGGGCGCGTACAACGCGCTCAGCGGAATCGCCGCGCTGTCCGACGACGACACGCTCACCGCGCAGGCCCAGGAGGTGCTGTACGGGATCGATCTGACCGCGTGGGGCTGGTTCTGGCTGATCGTCGGGCTGGTGCAGCTGCTGGCCGGCGTGCTGATCCTCCAGCGCAACATGTGGGGGCTCTGGCTCGGCGTCGCGATCGCCTGCCTCAGCGCGCTCATGACCGTGCTCGTCATGTTCGTCTTCCCGCTGTGGGCGATCGCGGTCCTCACGATCGACTTCCTGGTGCTCTTCGCGCTGCTGACCGAAAGCGACAGATTCACAGCCTGACAGCGGGTCGGCAAGGCGCGGCTGCCGCCGGATAGCGCGCGACGCCGGCCGCCGGCGTTTTGGAACCGCACGCGTGATCCCCGCCGCACCGCGCTAATCGGTCCGGTGCCGGGCATAGGTAGGTCCATGATCGAGCGAATCACGGAGATGCCCGCTGGCACGGTCGCCTTCCGAGTCGCGGGCGAAGTCGAGCGCGACGATTACAACGACGTGCTGGTGCCCGAGCTGCGCCGGGCGCTCGACGCCGGCGGTGGCCTGCGGACCTTGTATCTGATCGAGGACCTGGACGAGATCGAGCCCGGGGCGCTGTGGGCCGACGCCAAGCTCGGCTTCGATCTCGGCGTCCGCCACCACGACGCTTCGGTGCGCTCGGCGATCGTCACCGACCTGGACTGGATCGCCCGGGCAACCCGGCTGTTCGCATGGATGATCCCCGGCGAATCGCGCGTATTCGAGACCGCCGCGCTCGAGTCGGCGAAGCAGTGGGTGGCCGGCGATGCGTCGTAGAACGATCGTCATCCTTGCGGCCCTTTTTGCGGCGCTGCCTGTGGCGTGCGGGGAGTCCGAGGAGGAGAAGGCGCAGAACAGGGTGTGCGACGCGCGCGCCGACATCGAGAAGCGCGTCGACGATCTCGCCGGGCTCACGATTACCAGCGTGAGCATCGACAAGGTGACCAACAACCTCAGGGCGATCCGCGACGATCTCGAGCAGATCGCCGCCGAGCGCGAGGACCTCGCACCCCAGCAACAGGATGCGGTCGACCAAGCGGCGAAGCGCGTTCGCTCGGAACTCGAGACCGCGGCCAAGGACGTCGTCTCCGGCGCGGCGAGCGGCGAGGAGGCCGGCGCGCGAATCGGGGCCGCTTTGGATGACCTTGCGAAGTCCTTCCGCGAGGCGTACGGGCCGGTCGACTGCGGCTAGGCCCGGTCCGGTGGCCGCGGGCGGAAGGGCCGCTCCTCCAGCACGCCGCCAGCCGCGACCGTCACGACCGTCCCCTGCGGAATCTCGCGCCAGACACCGGGCAAGTCGGAGAAGGGCTCTGAGACGATCAGGCGATCGTCGGCGCTGAGCCGCTGAAAGCGCGGGTTGTCGGGATGCAGGCGCCGCACCGCGTCCACATCGGCAGACGCGAACAGTGAGCGCGCACGCCCTTCGGTCGCGTATCGCACCGCCCATAAATTAGTGCCGTCCGACACCCCGAAACTCGCCTGCACGGCACCGGCGACACCGCGCCGCCGGGCCGCCTCCTCGATTACGCCCACGGCCGTCTCCAGAGCGCCGACTGGGTCCCGCTCTAGCCCGAACGTCAGCGCGAGGTGGAAGACCACCTCGGTGTCGGTCGATCCCTGAAGGTCGCCGAACAACGCCGGGTCGATCGCGAGCATCAGCTCTCTCCGCAGCTCGTGGAAGTCGGCGAGGAAGCCGTTGTGCACGAACAGCCAGTTGTCCCGCCGAAATGGATGACAGTTGGTCTGCTGCACCGGCGAGCCGATCGCCGCGCGGACGTGCGCCAGAAACAGCGGGGACTCAACATGCGCGGCGAGCTCGCGGAGGTTGGCATCCGCCCAAGCGGGCGAGACGCTGCGGTACAGCGCGGGCCCGTTGCCCGTCCCGTACCAGCCCAGCCCGAAGCCGTCGCCGTTTGTGGGCTCGGCGCCCATCCGCGCGTGCAAGCTCTGGTCCACGATCCCGTGGTCGGTGTTGAAGAGCAGCTCCTCGATCATCACCGGCTGACCGAGCCAAGCCATCCAGCGACACATACCGCGCTCCTTCCTTCGCCGACCCTCAGTCTGACGATCGCGCCGGCGCACACCAGGGGGCCGACGGCGATGGCGACACGATCAGATCGGGCCAAAAAGGCCGTTCTTTGGCCCGATCCAAGCCGAAATGAGCGGAAACTGCCCGAAAATGCGGATGGCACCCAGGAGGTCGCCCGTTCGAGTCCGGCTAGCGGCCATCGCAATGTCAGCCGACGCGTCCTCACGCGCACCGCCCCGCCAGCGTGCTCAAGCTCCCGTAGCGCGAGGCTCCGCGAAGAAACGCGTTCACAGACGCGATCGCGCGCTCCGCCAACTGTGTCGCGGGGGTGCGTCGAGACCTGAGCTGTCGAGACGACCGCATTGCTACAGACGGAGGCGCGCGTCGATCGCCACAACCCACGCCTGGTCCTCGTCCGCAGGGACAGTGATCGTGGGCGTGCCTGAAGTGCCGCAATCACGCGATAGGAGCAGTGCGCGCGTTGCCCGAGGGAGCCGTCGGCGGAGTGTCGAGTCGCATGGAAAGCAAGAGCTGTGACGGTCTATCCAGGCTGCTGCGTTTCGCGCAAGCACCAGTGGCGTGGCCAGCGCCGATGAACCGCTCCTCCTCTACGGAGGCGGCAGTCAGCCTGCCTCGGGCTCGGAGCATGACGATCGTCGATCCGAGATAGCGCTCGGTCTCGGGCACCTCTCGCTGCGGTTCGACAACGAAGCCGAGCCGCGCGGCCTCGACGTCGACTTCGTTCGCCGAAACCCGGTCAAGACGCACCACCACGTCTTCGGTCCGCGCCAACTCGTGGGGTCCGACGATTTCCCGGCGACGGTGAATCGCGGCGCGCCCGCCATCCTCCACGACGGCCACCAACTGGCTCGCGAACCGCACTCCCGCCACCTCAAGGGCATCCGGCGGCGGCGGCGTGTTGTGTTCGTCGTCGAAGCAATCCATCGCGTCGGCCACCGCCGCGGCCAGCAGCCCACCCGGCCGCAAGTGCGCCAGCGCGCACCGCAAGAAGGCCACGCGCCCTCGGCGTCCCCCCAGCAACTGCAGCGTCTGCATCGGGACCAGCACCAGCGAGAAGCGCTGACGCAACGTAAACCGACGCGCGTCGGCGACAACGGTCTCGACGGGCAAGCCGCGGGCGCGGTACCGCAGCGCGGCGAGCAGCGCGACCTCGACGTCGAGCGCTACCACCGGCACGCCAGACGCGGCGAGTTCGAGCGTCACCCGGCCGGTTCCCGCGCCGACATCGAGCACCGGGCCGCCGGTCTGAGCCACCAGCGACCGCCACAACGCGAGATCCTCGCGGTAATCCCCGCACTCGAGATCGTGCCAGAGCGCGGCCACGTTCACCCGAGCAAGTCTTACTGCACGCCGCGCGCCGCGCCACCCACTGCGGCCCAGAACGCCTTCCGCCGGGGCGGTCTAAGGCGAGACTTCCACTTGGACGCGACAGCGCACACAGAGTGGTGGCGGCTACCGCATCGGACGACGGATGAAAATCAAGATCCGCTGGACTGTTTGGCCGCTCCTTGCGAGAGTTGCGGGTGGGCGCGGGCGACGACGAGCTAAAGCGCAGGGTCTGGGACCGATGCCCTGCCGCGCTGCTTGCCGCTTTGACGGCCTT
>JBKPBS010000111.1:0-14189 GCA_046726915.1 Actinomycetota bacterium | reverse complement strand
GTTCCAGCTGACGCTCGCAAAGGGACGAGCAGCAGGTGTGCGCCGGACGCGGCCTGGCCGCTCGTCGCTGCCGGATTTGTGCGAGGGCGGCCAACTGGGCAGGCGTACCTGGGCCGGTCGCGTGCCTGAACTGCTGTAAATAGCGCCGGGCCCGTCAAGGGCACGGCGTAGGTTCCTCAAGTCCACCAAGACCGGAGGAGGTCCTACGCCGTGAGACGCACCGTACCGCCATCGGCGGAGATCCAGCACCAGATCGACGAGCTGCTCGCCGGCGGCCTTGAGGCCAGCGACGCACGGGGCGCGCTCTCGGAGCTCGCCCATCTGGGCGCCAAGCTGATCATCCAGCGCGCGGTCGAGGAGGAGTTCGACGCCTTCCTCGGCCGCGAGCGCTACGAGCGCCGCGCTGACGCCCTGCCCGGCAGGCGCAACGGCTGGCGCCCGCGCCGGCTCCAGACGGCGGAGGGCGAGCTCGAGGTCGAGATCCCGCAGCTGCGCGAGGCGGCCGAGCCGTTCACCTCGAAGCTGTTCCCGCGCGAGTCGAAGCGCCTGCTCACCACCGAGCCCTTGAAGGCGCTCGTGGTCGGGGCGTTCGTGCGCGGGCTCTCGATGCGCGATGTCGAGGCGCTCTGCGAGGAGGCCGGCCTGGGGCAGGTATCGGCGTCGAGCGTGTCGCGGATCTGCTCAGAGCTCAAGGACCGCTACCGCGCCTTCCGCGAGCGCGAGCTCTCCCAGATCGAGCTCGTGGCGCTGTTCCTGGACGCCATCTACCTGCCGGTCAGGCCGATGGGCCGCAAGGAGGGCGTGCTCTGCGCCTGGGGCATCGATAAAGGCGGCAAGCGGGTTCTGATCGACGTCTGCCTGGGGATGCGCGAGTCGGAGGAGGACTGGACCGCGCTCGGTCGCGGCCTCGTGGGGCGCGGCCTGCGCTGCCCGCTGATGGTCGTCTCGGACGGCGCGCCGGGACTCACGAACGCGATCGAGGCGCTGTGGCCCCAGGCCGACCGCCAGCGCTGCACCGTGCATCGGTTGCGCAACCTCTTAGCCAAGCTCCCCGAGCAGCACCAGGCGGAAGTGCGCGCCCGCTACTGGGCCGCGCTCGACGAGGCCACCGGCCAGCGCGACGGCGAGCGGCGGCTGCGCGAGCTGGTGGGCAGGCTCTCCGACCAGGGCTTCGCCTCGGCGGCCGCCTGCCTGGCCGACGACCTCGAGGCGCTCTGCGTGCACCTGCGCTACCCGCTCAAGCACCGCCGCCGCTTCAGGAGCACCAACCTGCTGGAGCGCTCGCTCGGCGAGGTGCGCCGGCGCACCAAGGTGATCGGCCGCTTCCCCGGCGAGTCGAGCTGCCTGTCCTTGTGCTGGGCCGTGCTCGATCTCGTCATCACCCACTCCAACAACGTCACCTTCACCGACCTCGAACAGCTCACGCTCGAGCGCCTCGCCCGCGAGCGCACTTCTCCGACGACGCGAGAGGAGGTGGTCGCAGCCTAAGCTCACGTCTTCAGCGGAGCCTGCGCCGCGGCGAAGTTACAGCAGCCCTGGCACGCGACCCGCCCGGGCCACGGCGAGCGAAGCCGCGAGTCCAGCGACGCCGCCTCCGGCGACGACGACCTTCATGCGCCCAAGCTATCTCGCGGCGGAGGCGGGCTGCAAGCTGCCTCACGCGGCCTCGCGGTCTAAGGGCGCGATGGAAAGTTCAGGGTCTCCCTAGGTGGCATCACCGACGCGAAGGAGCGGTCCCCCGAGGGAGTCTGTACTCAGATGACCGCGCACGACCTCGCCAGCGAGTCCGCCGACCTCCCGTCCACCCGCCAGATCGCTCGCAAGCTGGCGGTGGTCGCAGGCCTTCTGGCCATTGGCGCGCTGCTTGCTACGCAGCTCCCCGGCCTGGAGGAGGTCGGCCATCAGCTTGCCGGTGCGGACAGCGGCTGGATTGCCGCGGCCATCATCCTGGAGCTGGCCTCGACCGCCTGCTTCGCCCTCGCCTTCCACGGCGTCTACGACCGGCGCCCCAGCCCGCGCGCGAGCACGAGCATGTCGATGGCCGTGCAGGGCATGAACATCGTGCTGCCCTCGGGCGGCGCCGGAGGTCTGGCGATCGGCGCCGTACTGCTCGACCGAGCCGGTGTCCCTCGTTCATTCGCCGCCAGCCGGACAGTCGCCCTGTTCCTGATCACCAGCCTGGTCAGTTTCGCCGCGGTCGTGATCGCCGGCTTCGGCGTCGCGGTCGGCGTGCTGTCGGGTGAGGCGACGCTCGCCGTCACCCTCCTACCCGGCGCCGCTGCCCTCCTGCTCACCGTCGCCGTGTTTGCCCTGCCGCGCTCGCATGGCCCGGTGAAGCGCGCGCCGGCCGGGCGGCCTGCCACGGCACTCGCGAACGCGCGCGAGTACCTGCGCGACGGGGTCGGAGCGAGCGCCGAGCTGCTGCGCTCGGGGGACCGCCTGGTGATCGCCGGCGCGATCGGATACTTCGCTTTCGACGTCGCTGCGCTAGCGGCCGCCTTCCAAGCGGTTGGGCCGGCCGGTCTGCCCATCGGTCTGCTCGTGCTGGCCTACACGCTCGGACACGGCGGTGCGATCGTCCCAATACCCGGCAGCGCCGAAGGCGGCCTGATCGGCATGTTCGTCCTGTACGGCATGTCGCTGCCCACCGCCACCGCCGCGGTGCTCGCCTACCGCGCCCTGCACGCAGGCGTCCCGCTCCTGCTCGGCGCCATCGGCCTGGCAGACGTCCGCCGCCTACTCCGCGACCCCGCTCAAGCGGTCGCCCCCAAGGCGCACATGAAGCTACGACATCGCCCGGCCTACTTCGCGTCTCAGGCAACGACCGCCTGAGCCAGCCGCGCGGCGTCGGCGGACCAACTTGCACAGGGCGCGACTATGACGAAGCCCCGGGTCCGGCCGATCGAGGTCGTGCGCTCGCGGCGTCGGGCGGCTCGGCGAACGCGATCGCGTTCCCATCCGGATCGGGGACGCTTACGTGGCGGACACCGTTCGAGTAGGTCTCGATCGGTTCGTGCTCGATGCGCTGGGCAGCGAGGCGCTCGAGGAGCGCGTCGAGGCCAGCGACGGCGAGGGTGATCCGGCCCGCGCCCGCCTGCGCCGCGTTCGGCTCGATGAAGAGCCAGGCGCGCTCGTCGATTTCCCAGAGAATCTCCTCCCCGACGCGCCTGTCTGGCGGTCGCCCGAAGAACCGCGTGTACCAATCAATGCTGGCGTCGAGATCGGATACCGGGACGCCGGCGAAGAGGTGGGTGATCGCGCTCATCTCAGGGCGGTGATATTGCACCAAGCGCTGCGGGGCGGTCATTGCCAGGCCCCTCTGGGTGTCATCCAACGCCGCGAAATCATATCAAACAAGATTGATGTATTATGCGGAGCGTGATCGCCACGGCGCGACACGGCGAGGTTGAGCCGCCACGGGTCCTGCGGCTGGCGGGCCATCCGCTGCGGTGGCGGCTGCTGAGCGAGCTGGCGCACAGCGATCGGCGCGTTGGCGAGCTGTGCGAGCTGGCGGGCCGGCGCCAGAGCCTGGTCTCCTACCACCTGCGCCAGCTGCGCGACGGTGGCCTGGTCTCGATGCGTCGCAGCGCCGCCGACGGCCGCGACAGCTACTACGTTCTCGATCTCGCGCGCTGCGGAGACCTGCTGTCGAGCGCTGGCGCCTCGCTGCACCCGGCCCTGGTTCCGACGCCGCGCCGACGCGCGCGGCGTGAGCGCCGTGCGCCGCTCGTGCGCGTCCTGTTCCTGTGCACGGGCAATAGCGCGCGCTCGCAGATCGCCGAGGTGCTCGCCGGGCAGCTGTCCGGCGGCGCGCTCAGCGCGGCCAGCGCGGGCAGCCATCCCAAGCCGCTGCATCCCAACGCGGTGCGGGTGATGCGCGAGCGCGGCATCGACATCTCCGGGCGTCGCTCCAAGCACCTGAGCCGGTTCACCGGCCAGCCCTTCGACTACGTGATCAGCCTCTGCGATCGCGTGCGCGAGGTCTGCCCCGAGTTTCCCGGCCAACCCGAGCTGATCCATTGGAGCATCCCGGATCCCGCTCGTGAGCCCGGAAGCGACGAGGAGACGCTGCCCGCGTTCGAGCGCACGGCGACCGAGCTGTGCACGCGCATCGGCTTTCTGATCGAGGCGATCGAACAGACCACCACCAATCAGGAGGTGACCGAACGTGCCTGACGAGCTCGTGAACGTCCGCTACATGGTCGACGACGTCGACGATGCCGTCGCCTTTTACACCACCCATTTCGGCTTCACCGTGCGCTCCAGCTTCGCGCCCGCATTCGCCGACGTCGTGCGCGGCAACCTGCGGCTGCTGCTCAGCGGCCCGACAAGTTCGGCCGGGCGGCCGATGCCTGACGGCCGCACGCCCGGGCCGGGAGGCTGGAACCGCATCCACTTCATCGTCGAGGACATCGCGGCCGAGGTCGAGCGGCTGCGTTCCGTGGGTCTGACGTTTCGCAACGACATCGTCAGCGGGCCGGGCGGCCGGCAGATCCTGCTCGAGGACCCGTCGGGTAATCCGATCGAGCTCTTCGAGCCGGCCGGCGCCTGAGGGATCGGCGTCCGTCCGGTCATCGGAGCCGACGAGGCGCGGCGGCGCCCGCCCGCCGAAGTCGCGTCGATGGGGCCGAGCGCATACTCTGGCGCTGATCGGGAGAGCGTTCCGCTCAGGATCTAAAGGTGACTGCTACGACGCGGAGGTTGCCATGCCCGGCCCACTCATCTACCTCGACACGTCCGATGTCCGCGCGGGCGCGCTCCACAAGCTCCGGGACGCGATCGAGGAGCTGACCGAGTTCGTCGAATCGAACGAGCCCCAACTGCTCGGGTATCACGTCTACTTCAGCGAGAACGGCGCCCAGATGACCGTCATTCACACGCATGTCGATTCCGCGTCGCTGGAGTACCACATGGAGATCGCCGGCCCTGCGTTTGGCCGGTTCGCGGACTTGGTCACGCTGTCGTCGATCTGCATCTATGGCGAGCCGAGCGACAGCGCCCTGAGGCAGCTCCGTGACAAGGCGCGGTTGCTGGGATCGGGAACGGTGACCGTGCACCGCCCGCACGCCGGCTTCACGCGCTTCGAGACGGCCCGTCCGTAACCGCATACACGCGTTTCGTCCGTCGCTCGCCCCGATTGCGACCGTTACGCTGCCCTCTCCCCGATCCGTGAGGAGCCCCCGTGAGCACCGTTGCACTTAACGCCGAGGAGCTCGGGACTGTCCTGAAGCAACTCACGTCCCGCCTCGGAGGCCGGGTCATCGGAGCGCAGGAGCCCGAATGGAACGAAGCGCGGCGAGCCTGGAACCTGGCCGTCGACCAGCGTCCCGCGGCGGTGGCGATGCCGGAGTCGGTCGAGGATGTGGTGGCCGTGGTCGAGGTAGCGCGCGAGCAGGGTTTGCGCGTGGCGCCGCAGGGAACCGGGCACAGCGCCGCTCCACGGGATTCACTCGAGCGAAGCGTGCTCGTTGACATGTCGCGCATGAACGCCGTGGATATCGACCCCGATCGCCGCCGCGCGCGGCTCCAGGCGGGCGCGCAGTGGCAGCACGTCACGGGCCCGGCCGCCGAGCATGGGCTGGCGGGATTGTCGGGCTCGGCGCCCGACGTGTGCGTGACCGGCTACGCGCTCGGTGGCGGCGCGGGCTGGATGGTCCGCCGGTACGGGCTGGCCGCCAACAGCATCCGGGCCGCCGAGGTTGTTACTGCGGACGGCCGGCGGCTCCGCGCCGACGCCGGTAGCGAGCCTGACCTGTTTTGGGCGGTGCGCGGCGGTGGCGGTAGCTTTGGCGTCGTTACCGAACTCGAGCTGGAACTGTTCCCGGTTCGCGAGCTCTATGCGGGCGTGCTGTTTTGGCCGCAGGAGCGAGCGGCCGAGGTGCTCGAGACCTGGTATGGGTGGACCGCCAGCGTGCCGGAGGAGATGAGTTCGCTGGGACGCCTGCTGAACCTGCCGCCGTTGGAGCAGATCCCGGAGCCCTTGCGCGGGCGCGCGTTCGTTGTAGTTGAGGCGGCCTGGCTCGGCGACGAGGCAAGCGGCTCGGAGGAGCTGGCACCGCTGCGCGAGCTGGGGCCCGAGCTGGACACGTTCGCGATGATCGCGCCGCCCGGCCTGGCGGCGCTGCACATGGACCCGCCCGAGCCGGTACCGGGTGCCAGCGACGGTATGTTGCTCGGCGACTTCTCCGCGGCGGCGATCGGCGCCTTGGTGGACGCCGCGGGTCCGGGGACGGATTCGCCGCTGCTCTCAATCGAGGTGCGCCACCTCGGCGGCGCGGCCGGCCGGGCGGTCCCCGAGCACGGCGCACTCGCCGCGATCGACGCCCCATACGTGCTGTTCGCGGTGGGGATGGCCGCGGTCCCGGAGATGAAGCAGGCCGTCTCCCAGCGCCTCGATCAGTTGCACGCCGCGCTGGCGCCATGGGCCGCTGGCCGATTCATGAACTTCACCGAGCGCCCGGGCAACACGGGCCGAATGTTCGACGACGACGTCTACCGCCGCCTGCGCAGGATCAAGTCGAGGTACGACCCCGACAACATCATCCAGGCGAACCACGAGATCCCACCGAGCGAGTAGAGCGTCCAACCAGGAGATGTCGCGAAAAGCAGCTCTGCGGACCTGGGCGATGTGTCCCGCGACATTAGATACGCGCGGGCAGCGCCGCCTCCCGCGCCTCTCAGTCAACCACCCGTCCGCGGAGTCTCCGCTCGGACGCTCCCTTCTAGTGGGCGGTGCCCGGCTCGAACGGGCGACCTCCACGGTGTAAACGTGGCGCTCTACCAGCTGAGCTAACCGCCCAGACGGGCGAGTCTAGTATCCGCTCCTTGAACGCCCGGCTCTTCTGGAAGGCGCTTGTCGTGCAGGCCATCGTGGTGGCGATCCCGTTCGCGATCCTCGGCCTGGCGCTGGACGATGACTTCTTCGATGACTGGGGCTGGCTGGTCGGCCCTGTCGTCTGGCTGGCCTGCTCCGCGGTGACCGGGCGGATCCTCTCGCTGCCGCTGGCCTACGTGCTCTTCTCCGCGGTGGCCGGCGGCGTGGCGGGCCTGGTGGTGATGCTGGCGACGAGCCACCTGCCCGGTCTCCTGGCGGCCCTCCTGGTCTTTGCAGCCTCGTGCGGGAGCTACGACCCGCGGCTCGAGGTGGAATCCACGGCTAAGTAGCCCCGACGAGAGTCGAACTCGCTCTTGAACCTTGAAAGGGTCCTGTGCTGAACCGGTACACCACGGGGCCGCAGTTCAGATCTTAGGCGTGAGCGTACGTGGCGCCCGGGGGCGGGGAAGAAATGACGCCGCTCTCTATCTCCCCGTGGCAGTTGGCACACACGAGGACGCACTTCTTCGCCTCCGCGCGCAGCTTGCCAAGACCCTTGCCGGAAGCCACGCTTAATGCGAATGACTTGGTCGTTGGATCGACGTGATGGAAGTGCAGGTTGACCACGCAGCGGTCGTAACCGCACACAGCGCAACACCCGCCGGCCTCCTCGACGAGTATGCGCTTGACCTTCTGCAGCCGCCTGGTGACCGCCTCACCGGCGCACCGCTTGCAGCGCCAGCGGTACCCACGCTTTCCCTGGCTGCAGAGATGGAACGTCACAAGTCCATGCCGCTGGCACAGCCTGAGCTCGGCTGTGCTGTCGTCTGCTGGCGGGCGGCCTCGCTGCTGGACTAGTGGAATCGGCGGTTCCGGTGGCACGAACATATGTTCGCACACGTCCAGGACGGCTAGACCGGCATAATGGGGCGCAGGGCCGTTAGCTCAATGGCAGAGCGCGGGACTTCAACACAAAAGGAGCGCTAGTCGGGAAACCGCTAGTTAGTCGGCAGCTGTTTGCTGGGACGCCCTTAGAGCCTCGGGTACCGAAGCGTGACAATCCCGGGGATTGGGTTATCAGCAGGCAACCCCGTCAGGGAGAGCCCTCAGAGGCCATACGCTGCCCGCCCTAACGTCCAGTCGAGGGCGAAGAGATGGTCCAGCCCGCAACGCGATGAGCGTCGCGGCCGGTGAGAGCCGGTGCGGGATCGTTAATCCTTGAGATCCGAGTTCGACCCTCGGGCGGCCCACTTAGCAACCTTGCCGGTCAAGCTCGGAGGAGTCGGCGCCGATGTTGACCGCATGCCGCAACGAGCTCTTGGCATGACGCTCGGAGCGTTGGCTCTCGTGGCGGTCGCATCGGTTGTGCTGCTGCCGAATCGGGGCCATGACGAGCGGCCGCTCTCGCCGGATCAGTACCGGAAGGAGCTGGTGACTGCTTTCGCCGAGGTCGACCTCGCTGCGGACCCCACCGATGGGGGTGCGCTTCGGGACTTCGCGGACCAGGTCCGCGACCTCGCGGAGAAGCTGGGGGACATCGTCCCGCCTGCCGACACGGCGCCGATGCATGCGCGGCTGGTGAACGGGCTTGACGAGTACGCGGGGGAGCTCGACTCCTTTGCGGACTCGGGCAGGGAGGGCGTGGTGGCGTTGCAGCAGCGGCTCGCCGAGACCGGTGGCGTGCTCGGGCAGGAGTGGGTGCAGGCGTTCAACGAGCTGGCTACGCGCGGCTACGTGACCTACGAGCCGCACTGAGAAGCGCGCCTACAGCAGCGCTTCTATGCCGCTCTCGTGCTTTGCCGAGAGGACCGCTTCCAGCAGGCCGGGGAAGCGGTCGTTCAGGTCGTCCTCGCGCAGTGAGAGAAGGCGGCGGCGCCCTTCGGGGCGGGTTCGGACCACGCCGCTCTCGCGCAGCACGCGAAAGTGGTGGGAGAGCGTTGCCTTCGACAGTCCCAGGTCGAAGGTGCCGCAGGTGCACTCGTCGCCGTCCGCGAGCTTGCGGACGATCTGGAGTCGTGCCGGATCGCTCAGCGCGTGGAGTACGGCTGGGAGCTCGAGCTCCTCGCAGGATGGGTGGTGTGGCTCTCTCATTCCGACGCCGCAGACAAGACTCTAGTTGAGAGTTCGATGATTGTCTAAATCAGTGACGGAAGTGGCGGCGGGCTGTGAAGACCATCGCCACGTCCGCGGCGTTGCACGCGTCGACGACGTCCTGGTCGCGCTGCGATCCGCCCGGCTGAATCACCGCCCGGACGCCCGCCTCGATCGCGAGCTGCGGCCCGTCCGGGAAGGGGAAGAACGCGTCGGACGCCATCACGGTGCCCTCGAGCGGCAGCTCGGCGGCGCGCGCCTTCTCGAGCGCGATGCGCACGGAGTCCACGCGGCTCATCTGCCCGGCGCCGATCCCCGCGGTGCCGAGCCCGCGCGACAGAACGATCGCGTTCGAGCGCACGTGCTTGCATACCCGCATCGCGAACAGCAACTCGCCCCACTCCTCCTCACTCGGCTTGCGAGCGGTCGCGACCTCCATCGCCTCGCGATCCTCCATCCCCGTGTCGCGGTCCTGCACAAGCATCCCGCCGCGCACCCGCTTGAAGTCGGGCTCGGAGATCGGGACCACCCGCCGCTCCTGGTTCTCGAGCAGCCGGACGTTCGGCTTCTCCTGAAGCAGCGCGAGCGCGTCCTCGTCGTAGGCCGGCGCGAACACCGTTTCCACGAACATTCCGCTGAGCTTCTCGGCCAGCCCCCAGTCCACCGGCCGGTTGAAGCAGAAGACGCCGCCGAAGGCGCTCTGCGGATCGGTCGCGAGCGCCTTGTCGAACGCCTCTCCAATCGACGCGCCCAGGGCCGCGCCGCACGGGTTGTTGTGCTTGATGATCGCCGCGACCGGCAACTCGAAGTCCTCGACCAGCCGGCGCCCGGAGTCGAGGTCGAGCAGGTTGTTGAACGACAGCTCCTTGCCGTGCAGCTTCGACACCATCGACATCAGGTGCGTGCGCGCGCCGGTCTCCGCGTAGTACGCGGCCCGCTGGTGTGGGTTCTCGCCGTAGGTGAGGTCGAGCACCTTCTCAAACGAGCGCGTGTACTGCGCGGGAAAGTCACCCTCGCGCTCGGCGAACCAGCGCGCGATCGCGGCGTCGTAGCGCGCCGTGTACGCGAATGCCTCCATGGCGAGGCTCTGGCGCGTGCGCAGGGACAGTTGCCCGTCCGAGTCCTCCAGCTCGCCGAGCACCGCGTCGTAGCTCTCCGGCGTGACCACCACGGCCGAGAACGCGTGGTTCTTCGCCGCGGCGCGGATCAGCGCGGGGCCGCCGATGTCGATGTTCTCGATCACCTCGCTCTCCTCAACCCCGCGCAGCCCCGAGACGCGTTCGAACGGGTAGAGGTTCACGCACACGAGGTCGATCGGGTCAACCGAGTGCTCGTTCAGCGTCTCGACGTGCTCGTCGTCCGAGCGCACCGCCAGAAGGCCGGCGTAGATGCGCGGGTTGAGCGTCTTGACGCGGCCGTCGAGGATCTCCGGGAAGCCGGTGTAGTCCTCCACCGGCCGCGTCTCGATTCCCTCGTCGGCGAGTTCCCGCGCCGTGCCGCCCGTGGACACGATCTCCACGCCGAGGTGCGCGAGCCCGCGCGCGAACTCCACCAGCCCGCGCTTGTCCGACACGCTCAGGAGCGCCCGGCGGATCCGCACCTCTCCGGGCGCCACCGTACCGGCCGCGGGCGGCTGGGGCTCAGCCATCCGGCTCCACGCGCACTAGCCGCGGGTTGTCGGGGTCGAGCGACACGCGACCCGCCGCGATCAGCCGAACGGCCTCCGGCAGCAGCCGGTGCTCAACCTCGTGAAAGTGCCGCTCGATCGTGGCGATGTCGCGATGGTAGGGAAGCTCGAAGGCTTCCTGCAGGACGATCGGGCCGCTGTCCACGCCCTCGTCCACGAAGTGCACCGTCACACCCGCGACCTTCACCCCATGCTCCAGCGCCTGCTCGATCGCACCGAGCCCCGGAAACGACGGCAGAAGGGCGGGGTGAACGTTCACTATCCGGCCCGCGAAGCGGCGGATGAACCCCGGGGTGAGCAGCTCCATGAAGCCCGCGAGCACGACGAGCTCGACCCCGCGGTCCTCGAGCCAGCCCGCCAGCGCCTCATCCCGCTTCGCGCGATCGGGCTCGTCGGCGAGCGAGAACACAGCCGTCTCGATTTCGGCGGCGTGGGCGCGCTCGAGCCCGCGCGCTTCCGCGCGGCTCGACACCACGCCGACGATCTCGATGCCGTCGCGCCCGTGAACGTTGTCGAGCAGCGCCTGGAGGTTCGAGCCCTCGCCGGAGATGAGGACTGCGATCCGGAAGCTCACGCCGCGACGCGCAGCACCGGATAGGGCCCGCCTGTCGTCTCCAGCCGCCCCTCCTCGATCAGCTCGTCGACGCGGGCGAGGATGTCCGCCCGCCGCATGTGCGACGACGCCCCGTATGCCGGCAGCCCGTCGTACGAGTTGCGCTGGATCTTCTTGCTGCGCGAGCCGTGCAGGATCTCGGCGCAGGTCGTGCGGCCGACGGCCGGCCGGGCACCGCTCGCAACCTGGATGATCGCGTCGTCGAGGTTGTCGATCTCGACCGGATCAGGTGGAGGTGCTGTGAGCGCGAGCGTGGGGTTGCAGACGTCGCAGCACTCCGGGCTGCCCTCGGGCTGGGAAGGATCGCCGAAGTGCCGCAGGATCGCCGTGCGCCGGCAGGCGCTCTCCTCGACGTACGCCCAGATCTCCCGGTACTGGCGCCAGCGGGCGCGGGCGCCCTCCTCGATGGATGTCCGGCAGAGCGCCGCGGCGCGGCCGTCGAAGCGACCCGTGACGCGCCCGGCCACCCGGTCCGGCGCCGAGGGCGACGGCGCGATCACCCCCGCGCGCGTGAGGTGCCCGATCAGCGCGCGCAGCCGCTCGCCGTCGCCGCGCAGGTCGCGCGCGAGCTCCACCGCGTCGAGCGAGTAGCGGTCGTCGCCGTCGGCCGCGGCGATGAGCCGGTCCGCAAGCCAGCCCGGCAGCCCGGGATCCACCTCCTCGCGCTTGATGAAGTGCACGTGGAGAGCCTTGTCGCGGTTCTCCGCGAGCAGCAGCGCCCGCGCGGGAGCGCCGTCACGGCCGGCGCGCCCCGCCTCCTGGTAGTACGCCTCGAGCGACGACGGGACGCTGGCGTGAACCACCGTGCGCACGTTCGGCTTGTCCACACCCATGCCGAACGCGTTCGTGGCGCAGATGACGCGCACGTCGTCGGCGAGGAAGCGCCGCTGCGCCTCTGCGCGGTGCTGGCGGTCGAGCCCTGCGTGGTAGGCCACGGCCTCCTCCCCGAGCGCCAGGGTGAGGTCCCCCGCGATCTCCTCGGCGCCCGCGCGCGTGCCCGCATACACGATGGCCGGCAGCGCGCCGTCGGCGCGAAGCGCCTCGGCCAGCATCGCCCGCTTCTCGTGCCCGCCCGGCCGCGCCACGGCGAAGCTGATGTTGGGGCGGTCGAACCCCGTCGCCACGCGCAGCGGGTCGCGCAGCGCGAGGCGGCGCACCACGTCGCTCGCCACGCGCGGCGTGGCGGTGGCCGTGGAGGCGACGATGGCCGCGGCCCCCAGCATCCGCGCGGCGTCGGCCAGGCGGAAGTAGTCCGGCCTGAAATCGTGGCCCCACTGCGACACGCAGTGCGCCTCGTCCACCACGAACAGGCCGACGTCGGCGCGGCGCATGCGGTCGAGGAACCCGATCGCCGCGAAACGCTCGGGCGCCACGTAGAGGAGCTTCAGCTCTCCCTCGACGGCGCGTTCGATCGCGTCCGTGTTGGCGCCGGCATTCTGCTGCGCGTTCACCAAGGCCACCCGGTCCCCCAGCTCGCGCGCAGCGAGCGCCTCCACCTGATCCTGCATCAGCGCCACGAGCGGCGACACAACGACCGTCAGGTCGTCCCGCAGCAGCGCCGGCAGCTGGTAGCAGAGCGACTTGCCCGACCCCGTGGGCATCACCACCATCACGTCGCGATCGGCAAGTGCGGCCTCGCAGGCCTCGCGCTGCCCCGGCCGGAAATCGGCGAAGCCAAAATGCTGGTGGAGCGCGGCGTTCAGGTCCATGACGGGAAGGCCACAGTAACGCCGGACCCGGCGGTACACCGGGCCCCGAACCGACTCGTTACACAGGTACCGAGCTCTTTACGACCGGCAGCTCCTCGAGCGCGTATTTGCCGTTCGCGGAGTCGGTCCGCTCGAGCGGGTAGTCGCCGGAGAAGCAGGCGTCGCAGTGGGTCGCGCGCGTGGAGCGGATCGCCTCGTAGACGCCCTCGAGCGAGAGGTAGCGGAGCGAGTCGCAGCCAAGCTCGGCGGCCACCTCCTCCTCGGTGCGATCGTGGGCGACCATCTCCTGCGTCGTCGACATGTCGATCCCGTAGTGGCAGGGATGGCGGATCGGCGGCGCCGAGATCCGCATGTGGATCTCCGTGGCGCCCGCGTCGCGCAGCATCTGCACGATCTGGCGCGTGGTGTTGCCGCGCACGATCGAGTCGTCCACGACCACGAGCCGCTTGCCGGACACGACCTCGCGCAGCGGGTTGAACTTCATCCGCAACCCGTGCTTGCGCAGGTCCTGGCCGGGCTGGATGAAGGTGCGCTGCACGTAGCGGTTCTTGATCAGCCCGTCGTCGCGCGGGATGCCGGACGCCTTCGAGTAGCCCGCCGCCGCGGGGTTGCCGGAGTCCGGGACGGAGATGACGACGTCGGCGTCGACGGGTGCCTCGCGCCAGAGGATCTCGCCCATCTTGCGGCGTGACACCTGCGTGCGGTTGCCCTCGAGGATCGAGTCCGGGCGCGCGAAGTAGATGTGCTCGAAGACGCAGAACGCGCGCCGCCCCGACTCGACCACCTGGCGCGTCTCGATCCCGCCCGCCCCCAGGGAGACCATCTCGCCCGGCTGCACCTCGCGGAGCAGCTCGGCGGCGATGATGTCGAAGGCGCAGCTCTCGGAGGCGATGCAGTAGTCCTCGCCCAGCACCCCGAGTGAGAGTGGCCGCAGCCCGGCCGGGTCGCGGAACGCCACGACGGCATCCTTTGTCATCACCACCGTCGAGAAGGCACCCCGGAGGCGCGGCATCACGTCGGCCACCGCGTCCTCGATGCGATCGGCCTCGTGGGTCGAGAGCAGCGCGGCCATGATCTCGGAGTCCGAGGTGCCGCGGAACTGGACGCCGCGCTCGCGCAGCTCTGTGTGGAGCGCCACGGCGTTGATCAGATTGCCGTTGTGCGCGAGCGCCACCTGGCGGCGGTCCGAGCGCCAGACCGGCTGGGCGTTCTCCCACGCGGACGAGCCGGTCGTCGAGTAGCGCACGTGGCCGATCGCCAGCTCGCCCTGGAGGG
>JBKPBS010000110.1:0-16081 GCA_046726915.1 Actinomycetota bacterium | reverse complement strand
GCATGAACGCGGTGCCGAGCTGCGCGGCGGCGGCGCCGGCCGCGAGCACGGCGGCGACGCCGCCGCCGCTCGCGATGCCGCCCGTGGCTACCAGCGGCAGGTCGGTCACCGCACGCACCAGCTGGAGCAGCGCCAGCAGGCCGATGTCTCCTGGAACCGCGGGGTCGAAAGTAGCTCGGTGCCCGCCGGCCTCGACACCCTGCACCACGAGCACGTCCGCCCCGGCAGCCGCCGCCGCCGTCGCCTCGCCCGGGGTGGTGACGGTGACCCACGCCGCGCAGCCGGAGCCCTTGAGCGAGCCCACCACGCCTGCGTCCGGGCACCCGCCGGTGAACGCGACCACTGGCACGCGCTCGTCGCCCGCGAGCGCCAGCTTGTCCTCCCAGCCGTCGTCGTCGTGGCGCGGCTCCCCGAGCTCCACGCCGAGCCGCTCGGCCTCGCCGCTCAGCGCAGCGGCGTAGCGGTCGAGCGCAGCCGTATCGCCGCTCGCCGGGCCGGGCACGAAGATGTTGAGGCCGAATGGGCGCGACGTCAGCCCGCGCAGCTCGGCGAGGTCCGAGCGCACCGCGTCCGGCGTGCGGTAGCCCGCCGCGAGGAAACCGAGGCCGCCGGCCTCGGACACCGCGGCCGCGAGCGCCGGCGTCGACGGTCCGCCGCCCATCGGCGCCTGGACGATCGGATGCTCCAGCTGCGAGAGCGAGAAGGGCATCTGTCAGAAGATAAGGTCAGCGCGATGCGAGTCGGTGTCGTGGGCGGAGGGCTGATGGGCTCGGGTATCGCGGAGGTTTGCGCGCGCGCCGGCGTCGACGTGACCGTCGTGGAGGCCGACGACGCGGGCGTCGCGCGGGCCGAAGCGGCGATCGAGCACTCGCTCGACCGTGCCGTCAAGGCAGGCAAGCTGGATGCCGCGGAGCGCCAGGCCGCCGCGGAGCGGCTCGCCTACACGAGCACGCTGGCGGACGTCGAGGGCGCCGACGCCGCGATCGAGGCGGTCGTCGAGGACGAGGAGCTGAAGCGCTCGGTCTTCAAGCAACTCGACGCGACGCTGCCCGATGCGCAGTTCCTGGCCTCGAACACCTCGTCGGTGCCGATCATGAAGCTCGGAGCCGAGACCTCCCATCCCGGCCGGGTGATCGGACTCCACTTCTTCAACCCCGTGCCGGTGCTGCCGCTGGTGGAGGTCGTGCGCTCGATCATGACGTCGGACGAGACGCTCGAGCGTGCGACGTCGTTCGCGGAGAACACGCTCGGCAAGGTCACCATCCACTCGCAGGACCGCGCCGGCTTCGTGGTCAACGCCCTGCTGATCCCCTACCTGCTCTCCGCAATTCGCATGTACGAGTCGGGCTTCGCCTCGAAGGAGGACATCGACGAGGGGATGATCAAGGGCTGCGCGCACCCGATGGGCCCGCTTCAGCTCTCCGACCTGATCGGGCTCGACACCCTGCTCGCCGTCTCGCAGTCGCTCTACGAGGAGTTCCGCGACCCGGCGTCGGTGGCCCCCGCGCTGCTGAACCGGATGGTCGAGGCCGGTCTGCTCGGGCGAAAGTCCGGACGCGGCTTCTACGACTACAGCTCCTGACCCGCCGGCGACGCGCTGGCTAACCTCGCCCTGGTGAGCACCACAACCGACGAGAAGCTGGAAGCAGCCAACTGGGACCTCGAGCCGCTGGTGGACAACCGCGGGCCCGAGGCCGTGGAGGCGATGCTGACCGAGGCGCGCGAGCGCGCCGAGGCCTTCGCCGGGCGCCACAAGGGCCGCGTGCACGAGCTCGACGCCGCCGAGCTCGCCCAGGCAATGCAGGAGCTCGGCGCCATCCACGACCTGGCCGGCCGGGCGGGCTCCTACGCGGTCCTGAGCTTCTCGCTCGACACGGCCGACCCCGAGCGCGGCGCCCGCATGCAGAAGGCGCGCGAGCTCGGTGCGGCGATCGAGACGCAGCTGCTGTTCTTCGACCTCGAGTGGAACCTGGTGCCCGACGAGCGCGCGGACGCGCTTCTCGCAGCGCCCGAGCTCGCGTTCTGCGCACATCATCTCCACACGCTGCGCCGCTACCGGCCGCATCAGCTCTCCGAGCCCGAGGAGCGCGTGCTCACGGAGACGAACGTGACCGGCGGCTCGGCCTTCCAGCGGCTCTTCACGGAGCAGACCTCGGCGCTCGAGGTCCCGCTGCCGGACCGCGACGAGCCCGCCTCGCTCGAGGAGGGCCTCTCGCGCCTGCAGGACCCGAACCGGGAGCGCCGCCGGGAAGCGGCGGAGGCGGTCACCGAGTCGCTTCGCCCCGATCTCCGCTCGCGCGCATTCGTCTTCAACACGCTGCTCCAGGACAAGGCCACCAAGGACCGCCTGCGCAGCTATCCGCACTGGCTCGCGTCGCGGAACCTCGCCAACGAGGCGAGCGACGAGTCGGTGCAGGCGCTGATCGAGGCGGTGCAGGGCCGCTACGACCTGGCGCGGCGCTGGTACGCGCTGAAGGCGCGCCTCCTCGGGCTCGACGCGCTGGCCTACTACGACCGCATGGCGCCGGTCTCTGACAGCGACGACCGCATCCCTTACGGCGAGGCCGAGGAGATCGTGCTCGACTGCTACCGGGCGTTCTCGCCAGAGCTAGGCGCCACTGCCGAGGAGTTCTTCACCGGCGGGTACATGGACGGTCCGCCGCGCCCGGGCAAGCGCGGCGGCGCGTTCTGCTCGTACACGGTCCCGTCCGCCCACCCGTACGTGATGCTCAACTACACGTCGCGGCCGCACGACGTGCTCACGATGGCCCACGAGCTCGGTCACGGCGTGCACGCCGCGCTGGCGCGCCCGCAGGGCATCTTCCACTTCACCACGCCGCTCACGCTGGCCGAGACCGCTTCGATCTTCGGCGAGAACATCGTGCTCGAGCGGCTGCTCGAGCGGGCGCCCGGCGCGGCCGAGCGGCTCGACCTGCTCGCGGGCGCGCTCGACGGCGCGGTCGCCGCGGTGTTCCGCCAGATCGCGATGAACCGCTTCGAGGACGCCATCCACACCGCGCGCCGCGAGAGGGGCGAGCTGTCGGTCGAGCGCTTCGGCGAGCTCTGGCTCGCCACCCAGGGCGATCTGCTCGGCGACAGCGTCGAGCTCGACGACGACTACGGCATCTGGTGGTCGTACATCTGGCACTTCATCGACGCGCCGGGCTACGTCTACGCGTACGCGTACGGGCACCTGCTCGCGCTGTCCGTCTACCGCAAGTACGAGGAGCAGGGCGACGGGTTCGTCTCGTCCTACCTCGACCTGCTGCGAGCCGGCGGCTCGCGGCCGCCCGAGGAGCTCGGGGCGATCGTGGGCGTCGACCTCTCCGACCCCGGCTTCTGGAGCTCGGGCCTCGAGCTGGTCGAGCGCCAGCTGGATGCCGCCGAAGACGCCGCGCGGGAGGCCGGGCGGATTGAAAGCGCGGCTTCGCCGACACCGCCGGCTCCGCAACGGCAGTGATCGCGGAGCGGATCGCGCTACCGGGCGGCGAGGTGGAGCTCATGCGGCCGCCCGACGCCGAGGCGCTGATCAGCGAGGAGTCGTTCGAGCACGAGGAGTTCCTGCCCTACTGGGCGGAGCTGTGGGCGAGCGCCGTGGCGCTTGCCCACGACGTGTCGATGCGCGCCCTGCGCGGCAAGCCGACGCTCGAGCTCGGCTGCGGCCTCGGCCTGCCCAGCATCGCCGCCGCGCTGGCGGGCGGGCGCGTGCTGGCCACGGACTGGTCGCCCGACGCCGTGCGCGCCACGGCCGCCAACGCCGACAGGAACGGCGTCGAGGTCGAGACGCTCCAGTGCTCGTGGGCGGAGCCGGAGGCGATCGTCGAGCGCGGTCCGTGGCCGCTCGTGCTCGCCAGCGACGTGCTCTACGAGGCGCGCAACGTGGACCTGCTGCTCGACCTGCTCCCGCGGCTCGTAGACCAGAGCGGCCTCGTGCTGCTAGCCGACCCGGGCCGTGTGCCGGCGGAGCGCTTCGTGGCAGCCGCGGGTGAACAGGGCTGGACGATGCGAAGCGTGCCGAGCCCGCGCGCGAGGCGAGTGCTCATCCATCGCCTGCGGCGAGCGAACTAAACGACTTCGTAGGCGCTGCCACCGCGGTCGCTGACCTCGTCGGCCACCTGAAGCGCGGCCTGTAGGAGAGCAGCGGGGCGGTGCTGACCGGCGGGCGCGCAGGTGGCCCCGACGCTCGGGATCACACGCAGGCCGCCAGCGCCCATCGGGCGTCCCGCGACCTCCAGGATCCGCTCGGCGATGCGGCCGACGGTGGTGGCGTCGTGCACCCCGGCGCAGACGGCGGCAAGCCGCTCCTCGTCGAGCTGACCGACCAGGTCGAGCGGCCGGAGCGCTGAGCTGATGTGGCGGCCGACCTCGCGCAGGACGAGGCTCGTGGCGGGGCGGCCGCGGTCCTCGACGAGCCGCTCGATGCCGTCGATGCGGATCACGATCACACCCGCGGCGCCCGAACCGGCCGGGTGGAGTGCCCACGCGAGGCGGTCGAGCAGTGAGTAGCGGGTGGGCAGGCCGGTGGCGGGGTCGATCTCGGCCGCGGTCTGCGGCTCGGCGCCCACCAGATCGAGGCGGCGCGTGATCCACTGGACCTCGGGGCCGTCGCCCGCCACGAAGGTGGTCTCGACGGGGCACCAGCCGCCGCCGGCCGCGAGCAGCCGGTACTCCACGGTCTCGGCGCCCGGCCCGCGCATCCAGCCGCGGTGGAGCGACATCACGCGATCGCCGTCGTCCGGGTGGATCAGCGCTTGAACCGGGCTGCCGAGCAGGAGGTCGCGCGGCACGCCCGTGAGCTCGGAGACGAGCGGCGAGGCGTAGAGGAACGAGCCGGCGGCGTCGTGGAGCGACACGAGCGCGCGGACGCTGCCCGCGAGCAGGCAAAAGCGCTGCTCCCAGGGATCGGGAGCGATGCCGCTGCCGTCGACAGCCTTCAGGTGACGCTTGGGGACGCCCACTCCGGTGTTATCGGCGGCGCAGGGTCGACCCTTAGCGTGGCAAGTCCGCCAGCGACCGGTACAGCTCGCGCGCCGTGAGCTCGCCCAGGCGCAGGCTCTCGAGCCGGTAGCTCTCATTCGGGGCGTGGAATGCATCGGCCCCGAGGGCGAAGCCGCTCACGATCGTGGGCACGCCCTGGTCCGCGAGCACGGCGAGGAGCGGCAGCGTCCCGCCGAGCCGCACGAACGCGGGCGGCTTGCCGCAGGCGCGCTCGAACGCGCCGGCGGCGAGCTGGAGCGCCGGATCGCTCGAGTCGAAGAGGGCCGGCTCGGCGAGGTCGAGCTCGATCGACAGCTCGGCGCCGTCCGGGAGACCGGCGCGCAGGAGGCGCTCCAGCTCGGCGGCGATCTCGGGGGCGCTCTGGCCGGGAGCGAGGCGAGCGCTCAGCTGGGCTCTCGCCACCGATGGAATCACGGTGCGCGGCTCGCCGCCGGCCAGCATGTTCACGTCGACCGACGGCTCGGCGCCCGTGCGCTCCCAGAACTCCTCCGCGGCGCCCCCGGTCACCTCCGCGGCGCCCGCCTCGGCGAGCATCTCGGCGCCGCTCGGCAGCCGGGCCCAGGACTCGCGCTCGGCGCCTCCGGGTGAGGTCACGCCCGCACGCAGCTCGTCGCGGACGCGCCCGTCGGGTCCGGGCGTGACCTCGCGTAGGACGTCCATCAGCACGTGTGTGGCGTTCAGCACCGCGCCGCCGTAGAGCCCCGAGTGGAGGTCGCGCCCGCCGGTGCGGACCTCCACCGGTCCCTGGACGAGGCCGCGCGCCCCCGTGTTGATCGCGGGCGTCCGCTCGTCCGCCATCAGCGAGTCGAAGACGATGGCGCAGTCGACCTCGGGTGGCCGGTCGCGCAGGTGGCGGAGCACCGCGTCGCTTCCGATCTCCTCCTCCCCCTCCACCAGGAAGCGCACGTTCACGGGCAGCTCGCCCGCGCTCGCGAGCTCGCAGGCCACGTGCAGCAGGGGCAGGAAGTTGCCCTTGTCGTCGGCCGCGCCGCGCGCGTACAGGCGGCCGTCGCGCTCCGTGGGCTCGAACGGCGGCGACTCCCAGGCGTCGAGCGGCCCCGGGTCCTGTACGTCGTAGTGGCCGTAGGAGAGGACCGTCGGCGCGCCGTCCCGGCTCGCCCGCAGCTCGCCGGCCGCCATCGGGTTGCTGCCGTTCACCGACACCCGCTCGGTCGTCCCGCCGGCGGCCTCGATCCGTTCGAGCACCCAGGCGCAGGCGCGGGCGAGCGCCTCGGCGTCACCGCCGCCGGTCGAGACGGACGGGATGCGCAGCCAGTCCTCGAGCTCTTCGCGAATGGGCGGCACGACTCACGTAGCATCGTATGGATGCGTCGGCTGTTCTGGCTCGTGGCGGCGGTGGTGCTCGTCGACACCATGTTCTTCGCCGCGGTGGCGCCGCTGCTTCCGCACTACTCCGACGAACTCGACCTCTCGAAGACCGGCGCGGGGATCCTGACCGCGGCCTATCCGTTCGGAACGTTCGTGGGCGCGCTCCCGTCCGGATGGCTCGCCATCCGCTGGGGAGTGAAGCAAACGCTGCTCCTCGGGCTCTCCATGCTCGGGCTTGCGAGCCTCGGATTCGCGTTCGCCGGCAACATCGTCCTGCTCGATTCCGCGCGCTTCATCCAGGGCGTGGGCGGCGCCTGCATGTGGGCCGCCGGGATGGCGTGGCTCATGTCTGCCGCGCCCGCCGACCGCCGCGGCGAGCTGATCGGCGCCGCGCTCAGCGCCGCGATCGTCGGCGTGCTGCTGGGGCCGGTGCTGGGCGGCGCGGCGACCGTGCTGAGCCCCGAGGCGGTCTTCAGCGCGGTCACGGTCGTCGCCGCCGGTCTCGCCGGCTGGGCCTGGACGATGCCGGGAGTCGAGCCCGAGGAGAGCCCGGGGATGCGGGCGATGCTGCGCGCGCTCGGACGTCCGGCCGTGCTGATCGGCTTCTGGGTGTTCACCCTGCCGGCGCTGTTCAGCGGGGTGATCGAGGTGCTCGTGCCGCTCCGGCTCGACGATCTCGGCGTAGCCGGCGCGACGATCGGCCTGGTCTTCCTGTTGAGCGCGGGAGTTGAGGCCGTGGTCAGCCCGATCGCGGGCCGCTTCTCCGACCGGGCGGGGCGCATGGCCCCGATCCGCGCTGGGTTGATCGGCGCCGTGGTCATGGCAGTGCTGCTGCCGCTCCCGCGCACGGCGGTTCTGGTCGGCCTGGCGGTGGTGTTCTCGTTCGTCGCCCTCGCCAGCTTCTGGGCGCCCGGTATGGCGCTGCTGTCCGACGCCGCCGAGGATGCCGGGCTCGACCAGGCGCTCGCGTTCGCGATCTCGAACCTGGCCTGGGCGCTCGGCCATGTGTTCGGCGCGGGGGTCGGCGGCGCGGTCGCGGACGCGACGACGGACACCGTGCCCTACGCGGCGCTCGCCGTGGCGTGCGGGCTCACGCTCACCGGGCTAACGGCGAGCCGCCGCCGGCGCGAGGCGCTCAGCACCTAGGCGCAGTTCGGCCAGGGCGCGGTGCCGCTCCGGCGGTACAGCTTCAGCGCCACGCTGTCCTGCAGCCACTCCGGAGCCTCGGCCGGGTCGCCCGTGCCTCCCAGGTTGTGCCAGGTGGTGCGGCTGAACTGGTACTTGCCGCGGTACAGGCCGCCCGACGAGATCGCGCGCGGATTGCCGCCCGACTCGCACTCGGCGATCCGCCGCAGCACCGCCGGGAGCGTCACGCTGCTGGTGCGGCGCACCGAGCGGGCGCTGAACGGCTGGAGGCCGAGCGCGCCGCGGGTGAGTGGTCCGACGATCCCGTCCGGAACGAGGTCGTGCCTGAGCTGGAAGCGCTTCACCGCGCGCTCCGTCTGCGGTCCGAAGACGCCGTCGGCGGGGATGCCGAGCTCGCCCTGAATGCTGCGCACGGCCGCGCCGCGGTCGCCGCGCTTGACGATGACCTCGCTGGTCGGACTCGCTCCACCGGACGCGCTCACCCCGGGATCCGCGAGCGCGGGCACCGCCACCGCGGCGAACAGCGCAGCGGCCACGAGCAGGCTCGCGAACTGCGGACCACGCTCGGCATCGAAGATCCTTGCCACCAACAGCTCCCCTTTCCGGTGCCTACGGGGTGAGCTGACGGGCTCGCGCCGGAAAGTGGCGCTACGCAACGCTCTGGTTGCGATTCGCCCCAGCGGCCGCGACGGCCGCAATTGGGTCCCCCGTTCTCCGCTGTCGGGACAGCCGAGACTCGGCAATTCACATCAGAAGTCGTACATCCAAGCACATCGGACCGGCGAACGCCCGGCTTGAGCCCCCGTATGGGGTACTAGCGCCCGGCGAGGAGCAGGTCGTCGACCACTGTGACGATGTCGATCGGCTCGTGCTCGGGGCGCCGCGCGGGCTCGATCTGGGGCACTTCCCCGGCCGCCGGAAGCGGCCTTCGCGCCGCCTCCCGCCGCCGGAGCCAGATGCTCGCGGCGAGCACGCCCACCAGGAAGGGCGCCACGCGAAGGAGCAGGCGAAGGCCAGGCATCCAAGCGACCCTACACCCGAACGCGGATACTCTGAGCGCTGAATGGACCTCGGTCTTGACGGAAAAGTCGCACTCGTGACCGGCGCGTCGCAGGGCATCGGCCATGGGATCGCCAAGGAGCTGGCGCAGGAGGGCGCCCGGGTGGCGGTCAGCTCGCGCACGCAGGAGAAGATCGAGGCCGCGGCGGCGGAGATCGGTGCCAGGCCCTACGTCCACGACACACTCGACCTCGACGCGGCCCCCGATCTGCTCGAAGCCGTGGCGCGCGACCTCGGCCCAATCGACATCCTCGTCACGAACACCGGCGGTCCGCCAGGCGGCGACCCGCTCGAGTTCACGCGCGCGCAGTGGGAGGCCGCGCATCGCGAGCTGGTGGTGGCGCCGATCGAGATGATCGAGCGCGTGGTGCCGGGTATGCGCGAGCGCGGGTTCGGCCGGATCGTGAGCGTGTCGTCGTCGGCCGCGCGCGAGCCGATCCCCTCGCTCCTGTTGTCGGGCGCGCACCGCCCGGGCCTGCTGGGCGCGTTCAAGACGCTGGCCCAGAAGCTCGCCGGCGACGGGATCACGCTCAACACGATCCTCCCGGGCCGCATCGCGACCGACCGGATCGCCCACCTCCACGGCTCCATCGAGAAGGGGCAGGAGGTGGCCCGCGAGCAGGTACCGGCAGGCCGCCTCGGAACCGCCGAGGAGATCGCCGCCGCGGCGGCGTTCCTCTGCTCGGAGCGCGCCGCCTACATCACGGGTGTGGCGCTCCTCGTCGACGGCGGGATGACGCGCGGCCTATGAGCTCCGCGGCGCCCCCAGCTCTGCCGGGCGTGACGTTCGAGGTCGAGCGCTTCGAGTGGGCCTCGGACGACCGGCTCGAGGTGGTCGGGCGCTGGTTCGGGCTCCGCGGCCATCGCTTCCTCCGGCCGACGCTCGACGTCGAGGCGGCGGGCGAGCGCCGGCGAATGCTCGCCGTCCTGGAGCACAAGCCATGGGCTGCCGAAGAGGGCGAGGAGTGGATGGCGGCCTTCGCGTGGACCGGTGAGCGCGCCAAGCTCGACGACGCGGAGCTGACCGTGAGCCCCGACCTGGCGGTGCAGCTCCCGCTCCCGGACGTGTCGGTGGACGACCCGGGCGCCGAGCCGGCGGCACCGGCCGCTGAGCGGCGTCCGGCCCGGCGACCACGCACGGCCGTCCTGGAGGGCGAGCTGGCTGCGGCGCTGGCGGAGGTGGGGCGGCTCACCGAGGAGCTGGCGCGCGAGCGCGAGTCGCACTCGGAGGGCACCCGAGAGCTCCGCGAGCGGGCGCGGGTCGCGCAGGAGGCCGCCAAGAAGCTCGAGTCCGAGCTCGAGCGGGCGTCGGGGCGGATCGCCACGGCGGAGGCTCAGGCGGAGTGCCGGCTCGCCACCGCGGCGGTCGAGGCGGAGAGCGGGCTCGAGCAGCTGCGCGAGGAACGCGACGCCGCCGCGACCGCCCGCGATCGGGCGGGCGCGGAGGCGGAGGCGGCACGAGCCGAGCGCGATGCGGCGCTGCAGAAGCTCGCCGTGATCGAGAGCGAGCGCGACGCGCTCGCCGAGGCCCGCGATCGTGCCCGCCAGGAACGCAACGCGTGGATGTCGCGCGCGCGTGCGGCCACAACGGCCGGCCGAAGCAGCGCACCCGTGAGCGTTCGCGTGCCGCCGCCCACGGAACCAGTGCGACCGCCCACGGAACGTGCGGCGCCGCCCCCAGAACGCGTGTCGCCCCCCACGGAGCTCGCGGCGCCGCCCACCGAACGTGACGCGCCACCTACCGAACGCGTCGCAGCGCCCGCCCAGGGCGCCGCGCCGCCGGCCGAGCCACCGGCCACGGCGCCGCCCAGCGAGCGCCGCACCATCCAGATCGGCGAGCGACCGGGGCCGGTCAAGCCCGCTCCCATCGCGGACGCCGGCGCCCGGCCCTCTCGCGAGATCTGGACACCACGGCTCGTCGCCGTGGTGGCGCTCCTCGCGTTCGTCGTCGTGGTCGCGCTGCTCTTGCTGCTCGCCCTCTAGGCCGCGAGGGCGGTGGCCGGAGCCGGCTCCAGCGCCAGCTCCAGCACCTCGTCGACGGACATGACCGGGTGGAAGGCCATCGCTTCGCGGACCTCCTCCGGCACGTCGTCGAGGTCGGCCCGGTTGCGCTCGGGCAGGATCACGTCGGTCAGCCCCGCCGCGTGCGCGGCCAGCACCTTCTGCTTGAGCCCGCCGATCGGCAGCACCCGGCCCTGAAGCGTGACCTCGCCGGTCATGCCCACCGTGTGCCTCACCGGCCGTCCGCTCAGGAGCGACGCAAGCGCGGTCGTCATCGTGATGCCCGCGCTCGGGCCGTCCTTCGGGATCGCGCCCGCCGGCACGTGGAGGTGGAACTCCCGCCCGTCGAAGGCGTCCTCGTCGATGCCGAGGGCCTCGGCGTGTCCGCGCACGTATGAGAGCGCGATCCGCGCCGACTCCTTCATCACGTCGCCGAGCTGACCCGTCAGCACGAGGCCGTCCTTGCCCTTCATAGAGGTGGCCTCGATGAACAGCACGTCGCCGCCGGCGCCCGTCACGGACAGGCCCGTGGCCACGCCGGGAATCGCCGTGCGCTCCGCCGACTCCTGGAAGAAGCGCTGCCGCCCAAGGGCGTCACGCAGCTCGTCCAGGCCGATCTCGACGGGGGCGGTCGCCTTTCCGGCTGCGATCTTCGTCGCGGTCTTCCGGAGCAGCGTGCCGAGCTCGCGCTCGAGGTTCCGCACGCCTGCCTCACGGGTGTACTCGGTCACGACGGCGCGCAGCACGTCGTCGCCGATCCCCACCTCGTCCTCGCGCAGGCCGTTGCGGTCGCGCTGGCGCGGCCATAGGTAGCCCTTCGCGATGGCGACCTTCTCCTCGGTCGTGTACCCGTCGAAGCGCACGACCTCCATGCGGTCGAGCAACGGCGCGGGAATCGTCTCGGCCATGTTGGCCGTGGCGATGAACACGACCTGCGAGAGGTCGAGCTCCACGTCGAGGTAGTGATCGCGGAACGAGTGGTTCTGCGCGGGGTCGAGCACCTCGAGCAGGGCCGCGCTCGGGTCGCCGCGCCAGTCGGCGCCGACCTTGTCGACCTCGTCGAGCATGATCACCGGGTTCATCGTCCCGGCGTCGCGCAGGGCGCGGACCAGCCGGCCCGGCAGCGCGCCGATGTACGTCCGGCGGTGGCCGCGGATCTCCGCCTCGTCGCGTACGCCGCCGAGCGACATGCGCACAAACTCGCGTCCGGTCGCGCGCGCGATCGACTCCCCGATCGAGGTCTTGCCCGTGCCGGGCGGGCCGATCAGCGTCAGGATCGCGCCACTGCGCTTGTCCTCGGCGATCCCGCGCTCCTGGCGCAGCTTGCGCACGGCGATGTACTCGACGATGCGGTCCTTCACGTCCTCGAGGCCGGCGTGGTCGGCGTCGAGCACCTCGCGGGCGTGGACCGGATCCAGGCGCTCGTCGGACCGCTTCGACCACGGCACGGCGATCAGCCAGTCGAGGTAGGAGCGGATCATCGAGCTCTCGCCCGACTGCTCGCCCATGCGCTCGAAGCGTCCGAGCTCGCGCTCGGCCTGCTCGCGCACCTCGTCCGGCATGCCGGCCTCGGCGATCTTGTTGCGGTACTCCTCGACGATCGAGCCGTCGTCCTCGCCGAGCTCCTTCTGGATCGACTCCATCTGCTTGCGCAGGAAGTACTCGCGCTGCTGCTTCTCGGCACCGGACTGGACGTCGTCGCGGATCTGGCGGCGGACCTGTAGCTCGGTCAGCCGCTCGCGCTGCAGCTCGAGCGCTCGGCCGAGGCGCTCGGTCACGTCGAGGATCTCGAGGAGCTCGACCTTCTGCTCGTAGGTGAGGTCCGGCGAGTAGCCGGCCGTGTCGGCGAGCGCGCCCGGCTCGAGGATCGAGCGGACGAACGCCGCGACGCGGCCATCGTCGCCGCGGATCTCGAGGATCTCCTCGACGACCGCGCGGTACTCGCGCTCGAGCTCGCGCGTCTTGCCGTCGACCGGCTGGTCGTCCGGGTGAGGCTCGACGTCGACGCGCAGGTTGCCGTCCGCACCGGTGCGCGCGGCGCCGATCCGGCCTCTGTAGAGGCCCTCGAGCGCGACGGCGCGGCCGCCGCCGGGCAGGCGCAGGCGGTCGGCGACATCGGCCACCGTGCCCACCGAGGCGAACTCGTCGCCCTTGCGCGGAACAAGCACGACGCGCTCTTCCGTGCCGACGTCGATCGCCAGCGTGACTGTCATGGTCGGGAAGACGACCGAATCGTCCACCGGGACCAGCAGCATCGTCTCCATTTCGTTCTCCAAGTTGTGGGGTGAGTCGAACTTACTCAACGTAAGTGAGTATAGGGATGGTAAGTCTGGATGCCCGGCCCGGCGGCAGCGTGCGAAGCTCCCGCCGTGGCCGAGTCCTCTTCCGCCCGCGAGGCCGCCGCTGCCGCGGCCGCAGAGCTCGTCGAACACGGCATGACCATCGGGCTCGGCTCGGGCCGGGCGGTATGGGCGCTGACCGAGCGCGTGCCCGCCGGCACACGGGCTGTCGTCGCCTCCGAGCGCACGCGCGAGCTCGCTCTCGCAGGGGGCATCCAGGTGGTCGAGCTTGACGGGACCTTCGAGCTCGACCTCGCCCTGGACGGCGCCGACGAGATCGACGGATGGCTCGGTCTGATCAAGGGCGGCGGAGGAGCGCTGCTGCGCGAGAAGATCGTGATCTCGGCGGCTCGGCGCTTCGTGGTCGTCGCCGAAGCGTCGAAGAAGGTGGAGCGGCTCGGGCAGAGCTTCCGGCTGCCGGTCGAGGTGGTGCGCTTCGGGTGGAAGGACACTCGCCGCAAGCTGGCCTCGCTGCTGCCCGACCCCGAGCTGCGACGCGACGACGACGGCTCAGAGCCCTATCTCACGGACGAGGGCCACTACATCCTGGATGCGACGATCCCGCCCTCCATCGATCCCTCCGCACTCGCGACCCTCGCCACGGAGCTGAGAACGGTGCCCGGCGTTGTGGAGCACGGCCTCTTCCTGGACATGGCCGACCTGGTCCTGCTGGGCAACGAGGACGGCACCGTGGAGCGCCTGGAGCGCACCGCCCGCTAGCTACCAGGCCTGGCCGTCGCCGCACTCCGGGCAAGTCACGCCCGTGGTCCCGTGAGGATTTCGGCCACTCGCTACAGCTGCCCCTGAGCGACAACGGCCCCCGCCGGCGAGCGGTCCCCCGGGGGCCGCGCCAGCAGGCGGATCTCACGAGCGAAGTTGTCGGCGGCCGTGAGGTAGACGGCCTGGCGCGTGCTCACCCGGAGCGTGGCGAGCGCGGTCGGTTCGCCGCCCTCTGCCGAGTCGGTGCCGGCTTCACCGTATCCGCCCCCCGAAGCCGGCTCCAATCGCAGGAGCTCGGCGGCCGCCAGGGCCATCACCGTGCGACCGCCGTCCGCGCCGGCCTCTGTCGAGACGAGCACGTCCACACGTGCTCCGGGCGCCAGCCCTGCCCCTGCGCTGCCGGCGGCGACCTCGACCGTTACGGCGCGCTCGCCTCTGCGGACCCCGTCACTGCCCCGCCGTTCCTCGGTGCCCTCGAACAGCCCGGCGGTCAAGTAGCCCCCGGACGCCACCGGCACGGCCACGCGCGCGCCGACGACGCCCGCTGCAGAGCCCAGCGCGTCCGGCGGAGCAAACCGCGCCGGCACGCGCCGAAGCGCGACCGCACCGCGTCGGACCCGCGAGCCGGCGGACAGGTCGCGCGCGAACACGAGGACATCGGCGGCCGGACCGAGCTGCTCGGCCGCCCGCCGCTCCTGCTCGTGGACCTGCGAAGCGGCAAGCCCTCCACTCGCGAGGGCCACCGCAAGGAGCAGCAGCCCACGACGGCGTCTGGCGGTCACGCCGCGGGCAGATCGAGCGTTGCGACCGCGGTGTCGTCGACGATCTCGAAGCTCAGCGATCCGCCGAGCTCCTCCGCGGCCTCGGAGGCGATCAGGAGCCCGCGTCCGCGGTTGCGAACCTGAAGCCGGACGCCGCCGTTGTGCGCCCGACCGGTCACGCGGATGTCGCCCGATCCGTGCTCGGCAGCGTTTGCGAGCACGTTCCCGAGTGCCTTGGCGAAGCGGCGCCGGTCGAGATTCGCCGGTGCCGGCCCGCCCTCCCACTCGAAGGAGGTCTCCCACGGCTTCGCTGCCGCGTGAGTCAGTGCCGCGAGCTCGACGGGTTCCGCTCCCTCCGCGGGTTCGGCCGGCGCGCGTCCTCCACGCCGAGCCGCGTCGAGGTCCGCGAGCCCCGCCCGCAGCCGGTCCAGCTGAGCGTCGATCACGGACGCGTGGGCGCTGGCCGCCGGGTCGCGGCGAAGGGCCTCGCACGCGAGCGCCAGCGCCGTGGCGGCTCCCCTGAGCTCATGCTCCGCGCGGGCCACGAGCTCGGGATCGGTCACACCGCCTCCGTGAGCTTGTAGCCGACACCGCGCACGTTCACGACCCAGGGGCGTGACGAGGGACGCAGCTTCTTCCGTAGCCGACAGGCATGCGCGTCGAGCGTCCGGGTCTTGCCGAGGCTCTGGAAGCCCCAGACGTCGCGCAGCAGCTCGTTCTTCCCGTACACGCGCGTGGGCTCCTCCGCCAGGGCGTGCAGCAGCGCGAACTCCTTGGCCGCGAGCTCCACCTTCTTCCCGGCGAGCCGCACCGCACGCGTGCTCGGGTCGACGGTCAGCTCCCCCACCCGGAGCAGCCCCTGCCGCCGCCGACCCTCGGCACGCCGCAGCACGGCGCGCACGCGTCCGAGCAGCTCGGCGTACAGGAACGGCTTTGGAACGTAGTCATCCGCTCCACGCGCGAAGCTGCGCACGCGGTCCGCCTCCCCCACGCGCCCGGTGAGCACGACGACCGGCAGGTCAGGGTCGATCCGCGAAGCCAGTCCGTCGGCGTGACGGACGCGGTCGAGCAGCTCCAGCCCGCTGCCACCCTCGAGCGCAAGATCGAGCACCACCAGACTGGGCCGCCGCACCTCGATCCCGCGGACCCCCTCCCCCGCACTCGACGCTCCCGCCACCCGAAAGCCGTCCGCGGCGAGGTTCTCGAGCAGGAACCCGCGCGTCGCCTCGTCGTCCTCCACAACCAGGATCAGCCGTTGCTCGTCCATACCCGCGGGAAGCACTGCGCGGGAGAATCTCGCCCCCACCCGCCGCCACGACGTGCGCGCGCTGGTCGCCCCATGGGCGTCGCGAACCCGCCTAGCCGCCGCGCCCCTCGAGTAGGCCGGCCGTCCTCAGGAACCGCTCGGCCACGATCGCCGGGTCCTGCCCGTCGACCTCGACGTCGCGGTTCATCTGGATCATGGCGCTCGTGGTTAGTCGGCCGTTCAGGTCGCTGATGATGCGCATGACCTTGCGTCCGCCGAGCTCGTCGAGCTTGTCCTCGTCGATCACCAGCGCGACGTGCTGGAAGCCGAAAACGCGCTTGTCGTCCTCCAGCACCTTGTAGCTGCCGCTCCCCAGCTGGCCGTCGGTCGTGAACACGTCGGCGATCTCGATCTGGTTGCGGTCGAGCGCCCGGTACTGGTCGCCGATCGGAATCTCCTGGAACCTCACGTTGTCGAGCCCG
>JBKPBS010000109.1:0-21560 GCA_046726915.1 Actinomycetota bacterium | reverse complement strand
AGCGCGCTGCCCGCGACGGTGCGGGTGGTGGCGACCAGCACGAGGAGCGCCAGGATCGCGGCACTGGCTGCCGCGCCGGGTCGCACGATCCCGAAGACCGCGGTCAGGAGCGCGGCGGCAAGCCCCAAGGCCACGAGCAGTTCACGCGCGTAACCGGTTAGCCAGGGGCGAGCGAGCATGTTGCCGGGGAGCGCGGCGAGTGCGACGGCCCCGAGGAGGAGGCCAATCACACCGAGCGAGACGGAGTACGACTCGGCGAGCAGCGCCCCCGCGAACACCAGGACACCGCCCCAGGCGGCATAGGAGGCGAGCTCCGGAACGGCCCAGGCGGGGAGGCTGCGCAGTGCGCGACCGCTCGGCGTCGAACGAGCGCGGCGCGGCAGACCCGCGAGCAAGGCGATGCCCGCCAGCGATGCCGCCAGGGGCACGCCGATGAGCGAGTAGCGCCAGTCCAGCTCGGCGATCAGGCCCCCGAGCGGCATGCCGGCAACCCACGCCATGGGCTGCCCGAGCGATGCAGCCGCGAGCGCGCGAGCCCGACCGCCGGATTCAGTCCACGCCGCAGAGGCGGCGAGCGCGCCTGCGATCAGGAGGCCGGCACCGGCGCCCACGGCCGCCTGCCCCGCCGCCAGCACCGCGAGGGTCGGGGCGGCCGCGCTGGCGAGCGTGCCCAGCGACACGAGCAGCTGTCCCGCGACCAACACCCGACGCAGCTCGAGCCGCGAACCGAAGAGGGCGACGGCAACTGCCGTGACCCCTCCCGCGAGGCCGCTCAGCGTGCGCAGCTGGCCGGCGGCCGCGGTCGACACTCCGAACTCACGCGCCACGTCCGCCAGCACCAGACCGAGCGAGAGCAGCCCGGCCTGGGCGGCGAGCATCGCGGCGAAGAGAGCCGCAATGCCGGCGGAGGGGAGCCGGGCGAGCCCCGGGGCCATCTGAAAGTTCATGCGCCGACCGTACGCGCGCCCCGGCGCGCCGACATCGGCGCCACCACCCAATCGATCCTCAGTCGCTGGCGGCTGTCACGTACGCGAGAAGCGGGCGGCGGCTGCGGCGCGTGCGGACCTGCCGGACAGCCGCAGCTTCGCGTAGATGTTGGAGAGGTGGCGCTCCACGGTGCGAGTGCTCAGGAACAGCCGCTGCGCGATCTCATCGTTGCTCATCCCTGCGGCCACCAGCTCGAGGACCTCGCGCTCGCGCTCGCTCAGCTCGGAGAGGTCGGCCGCCACGGCCGCCGCTCGCAAGTCGTCGCCCAAGAACGCCCGCACCTCCGCGAGGAACGCGTCCCAGGCCGGCTCGCCTTCCTGGAGAACGTGGTTATCGGACTCGAGCGTCACGAAGCGAGCGTCCGGAAGCAGGGATGCCAGCCGCCGGCCCTCCTCGTAGGGGACGGCCAGTTCGTGCCGCGCGTGCAGGACGAGCGCCGGCTGCAGGGCCTTGCGCGCCCTATCGCTGATATCGAGGTGGGCATTCGACAGCCACAACCGCGCCGCCATCTCCCCGGTGCTCGAGGCCTGCTGCATCTCGTCATACCAACGCCTCTGCTCCTCGCCGGCGCTGGGAATGAAGAACGAGCTGAACACCTCTCGGAACGCGGGGACGCTGCCGCCCCAGCCCACTCGCATGAGGTCGATCAGCAGCCGCGACTGCTCCGTCTGCTCTTCGTCGCGCTTATAGCGGCCGCGCGCATAGGTTCCGTAGAGCACGAGGTGACTCACGCGCTCGGGGTTTCTGACCGCGTACTCGATCGCGGTCGGTCCGCCGCCCGACATGCCGAAGAGAGCGAAACGCTCGAGCCCCGCGGCATCCACCACAGCAGCCAGGTCGCCGACATAGGAGTCGAGGGTCGGCATGCTGTCGAAGTGGCGGTCCGAGAGTCCGCAGCCGCGCTCGTCGTACCGGACGAGCGTGCGCCCCCGGCTCAACTCACGGACCCAGTGACGCCAGACCGGGCTCCGCCGGTCGTACTCCAGATGAGTCATCCAGTTGCCAGCCTTGACGAGCGGCGGACCCGCGCCGTCCATGGCATATGCGATCCGAACGCCGTCCGGCGAGGTGCAGAAGCGCGTCTCGTGCCCCAACGGGGCCGATCATAGTCCGGCCCCAAGGTCGCCAAGCGATTCGAGCGCCTCGTTGCGGTCCAGGTAGGTCTGAATCTGAAATGCCCTGCCGTTCTTGAACTCTGCCACCCAGCTGAAGGGTGACTCGGTAGGCACTCCGCTGCTCTTGCCGCGAATGCGGAGGCTGCCAGTTGCCACGACGTGGTCGCCGAGGTCGCGGATCTCGGAAAAGTCGAGGTGACGCTCCGCGAGTATCTCGTCCAGATCTCGGAGCAGTTGGCGGACGCCGTCGTGTCCGCGGTACACCGTCTCGTCGCCCCCAAGCACAACCGGAAGCACAGGGCGCCACTCGATCTCGGTGTCAAGCTCGTCCAGCAGCGCCTCGACGTCGCGGCGGTTGTACGCCTCGATTGCCCGCTTGAACCCCTCGACGTTCTCCTGCGACATCCGCGGTCAAGTATCGCGGGAACGTGCGACCGCGATGAGGTCGCTGAGCACGCCCTGTCCCGCGAGCTCGAGCCCAGCGCCGGGGCCGATGATTGTTACCTCGCCAACCGGCTCTGCCCGACATACGACCGCGTTGCTCGTCCCGCCGATAGGAGCCAGTGGATCGCCGTCGGGGAGCAGCATGGGCTCCACGCGAGCCTCGACCTCGCCGGCTCCGTCCGGCTCGGAGAATGCGAGCGTTGCGACGTGCCGGATGCTTCCGCCGGCGGCCAGCGCCTCGTTGATCTGCTGCCGAGTCACGCCGGCAATTCCGCGCCGAAGGACCTGCTCTGGGCGCAGCTGCCTGCCGAACACGAGCCCGGCGAGGATCATGGTCTTGGCCATTGCGTCCGAGCCATCGATGTCAGCTTCGACGCCACGCTCGGCCAGCCCGGCGGCTTCTGCCTCCGCCAGGGCATCTTCGTAGGACCGGCCCTTGGCCTGCGCGGAGAGAATGAAGTTGCTCGTGGCGTTGAGGATTCCGCGCAGCGCGATCGCCCGGGTCCCCGCGAGACCCTCGACCAGCGGGGCGAGGACCGGCGTTCCCGACATGACGGTCGACTCGGCGCGAAAGGCGACACCCGCCATGCGGGCGAGCTCGGTGAGCTCTACCCCGTGCAGGGCGACCGGCCACTTGTTGGACGTGACCACCGGCTTCCCGCGTCCGAGCGCCTCTCGCATGTGGGCGAACCCCGGCTCCCCGTCGGCGGGACTGCCCGTCACTTCCACGAGCACATCCGCCTCGCTCGCCCGGAGGCCGTCGATCGCGCTCGGCCAGTGCGTGACGCCGGGCTGATCGGCGATCGACCTTCCGCGGGCGATCAGTCCGAGAACGGCGGAGATGTCGAGTCCATCCCGGTCGTAGATGAAACCGTCGCGCGCGTTTGCAACCCCCACGACAGTGAAAGCGACTCCGTAGCGGCGAGCAAGCCGCTCCGCGCCCGAGTCAACAGCCCGGAGCAGCCATTGCCCCACGGTGCCGAGGCCAACGACCCATATCCGCAAGTGTCTTCTGTGCTCGGTGGCGATAGGCGCTATCCCGTCTCGGAAAGCGAGCATCCCATACCCTCCCGCGGCCTACGAGGCGCGCGAGCAGCGGTTCAGCGAGGAATCGACGCGCGCGGCGCCGGCAGCCTGTTGAAGCCGGGTGCACGCAGGCCGTCGAGCATGATCTCGACATAGCGCTCCCAGTTCAGCTCCGGCATGGTGCCGGCGGCACCTGCCGTCACCGCGCCGAGGCCGCAGACCAGGGTCGGAACATCCTCGACGACGGCATCCTCGCGCATCCCGCCCGCTCGCTGCGCGTTGGCTATCAGCTCCGCGGTCAGGTCCGCCAGGCCCGTCTGGACCGCCTGCTGGTAGCCGAGCTCGGGCTGCTGGGCGAGGAACTGCGACAGGGCGCGGTCACGCACCTGGAGCTCGGCCGAAAAGCGCATTAGATCGCAAAAAGCGGCCCAGGGATCGTGCTCGGTGAGCGCCTCCGCCGTGCGCTCGGCGAGCCGCTCGAAACGGTCCCTGACGAGAGCAGCGATCAGGGCCTGCTTGCTGGGAAAGTGCCGGTACACGGTGCCGACCCCGACACCCGCCGCGCGGGCGATGTCCTCGATCGGGCCCTCGAGCCCATCCTTGGCCAGCTGCTCCCGGGCTGCCGCCAGCACGGCCGCACGGTTGCGCCGCGCGTCGGCGCGGAGCATGGGCGGCTCGGTCTTGGTTGTGGCGGCCATCTTCAAGTCACGGTTGACAAACGGAATCTGGATTCCGTATAGTTCAGGGCCGAACCGGAACCGGAACTCCGCTTCCGATGCGAGTATTGCACAGGCCGCGGAGGACGGCAAGAAGGAGACTAGAGATGACCGACGCCCAGGAATACATGGACCGCCGCTGGATCGCCCTGATCCTCCTCTGCTTCGCCCAGTTCATCGTGGTGCTCGACGCGTCGATCGTGAACGTCGCACTGCCGTCGATCGGCGAGGCACTCGACTTCTCCCAGGACAACCTCCCCTGGGTGGTGAACGCCTACGTGCTCACGTTCGGCGGGTTCCTGCTCCTGGGCGGGCGTCTGGCCGACCTGCTCGGGCGCCGGCGCGTCTTCATCTCCGGGCTGCTCCTGGTCGCCGGCGCGTCACTAGCGGCCGGCTTCGCCGCCACCGAGGGCCAGCTGATCGCCGCCAGGGCCGCCCAAGGTCTCGGCGCCGCGATCATCTCCCCCGCGGCACTGTCGATCGTCACCAACACCTTCCGCGACGGTGCAGAGCGCAACAAGGCGCTCGGAGCCTGGGGCGCGGTGGCCGGCGCCGGCGGCGCGGCAGGCGTCCTCTTCGGCGGCATCCTGACCGACGGGCCGGGCTGGGAGTGGGTGCTGTGGATCAACGTGCCCGTCGCGCTGGTCGTGGCCGCGCTCGCCCCGCGGCTGATCCTCGAGAGCCGCTCCGAATCCGCCACGCGCCACTTCGACACCGCTGGAGCCGTGAGCGTCACGGCCGGCCTCTCCGTGCTCGTCTACGCGCTCGTCGACGCCAATGACGCCGGCTGGGGATCGACGCAGACGCTCGGTCTGCTGGCCCTCTCCGCGGCCCTGATCGCGGCCTTTGTCGCGATCGAGCTGCGCTCGCAGGCGCCGCTGGTGCCGTTCCGGATCTTCCGGCTCCGGACCCTGACCGGCGCCAATGCCGTCGGCCTGCTCGTGGGCGGCTCGCTCTTCTCGATGTTCTTCTTCATCACTCTCTACATGCAGCAGGTGCTCGGCTACAGCCCGATCCACGCCGGTCTGTCCTACCTGCCGCTCGCGCTCATGATCATTGTCGCTTCCGGGGTCGCCTCCCAGCTCGTCACGCGCATCGGCTTCAAGCCCGTGCTCGCGGCCGGGATGCTGCTGATCGCGGCAGCGCTTGTCTGGTTCTCCCAGGTGTCCGTGGGCGGCGGCTTCGTAACCGACATCCTCGGCCCCTCGCTGCTGGCGGCGGTCGGGCTCGGCTTCGCCTTCGTGACCACCACGATCGCGGCAGTCTCCGGCGTCCGCGCGCAGGAGTCCGGACTCGCCAGCGGGCTGATCAACACCTCGCAGCAGATCGGCGGCGCGCTCGGGCTCGCCGTGCTGGCGACCATCGCCAACTCGCGAACCGAGGACCTCACGGCGAGCGGCCACGGCACGGGGCTGACGAACGCCCTGAACGAGGGCTTCCAGTCGGCGTTCCTCGCCGGTGCGGGGATCGCGGTGCTGGGCTTTGTCCTGACACTGGTGCTGATCCGCGGCCGCGACAGCAGGGCCCACATCGAGCTGGGCGCGCGGCCGCAGGAGCAGCCGGCCAACGCCTAAAGGACCGGCCGGGTCTCCGAGGGGTGAGCGTTCAGGGGCGCGCGTGGATCGAGTCGACGGTGCCCTGCTGCTCGTAGATCGTGAAGTCCCTCATGGTGGTGCGCACGTCGGGATAGTTGTCGTCGTCCGGCGTTGGCGTCGGCATGACCTTCGCCGTGCAGGGATCCTCGGCGGTGCCGCAGCCCGGGGGCTTCGCATCGGGAGGTTGGGTCCGGGCCGGGTCCGGGGTCGGGAGGGGCGTGCGGCCCGGCGGGCCCGGGGCCGGCCCGCCGGGTACGAGCTCGACGGTGGTGAACTGGGTGGCCAGCGTGGCGGATGTCTGCGAGTCAAAGAACAGCTCGTAGCGGTTCGGCGTGCCGGACTTCGTCGTCTCGTTAAGCCTGATCACCGTCGCCGGCCGTCCGCTCGGGTCATGGGCGTGTTCGCCGACCTCCACGCCGTTGAGCGTGCCGGCGACCTGATACAGCGCGCTGCGCAGCTCCGGCCGCGCGAGCGGGTAGGCGAGGATCTGTCCGATCACGATCAGCATCTCGCCCGACGACGGGTGGGAGCCGCCGGCGAAGCCGGTCTCGGGGTCATCGTCGGCGGCGGCCTCCGCGAGCTTCCGCCGCAGCAGCGCGGCAAGGGCGTCCGGTTCGCTGGGGAGCGTGTCAACACGCAGATCGAGGGCGGTGGGGCTGACGCTGCGGTAGACCTCGGTAAAGCCCCCGGCCTCGAAGCGCTGGTCACGCGTCCACCTGTCGCCGGTCCGCTTCCAGCCGCCGCCCGCGGGCGTCCAGCGGTACGTCGTCGGTCCGCTGTCCGCGGGCGTCTCGCCGGCGACCAGGCTCATCGTTTTGCTGATGCGTCCGGATCCATCCGGGCCGATCCAGAGCTCGGTCGTCGAGGTCAAGGGACCGCCGACGAGGCCCACAGGCCACGGCTCGATCTGCGCGCCCTGGCGCACGCGTAGATACGAGTACCTGCCAGCGGCCGTTCCGGGCGCCGGCTGACCGGCGGCGACCGCGGCGACTGCGTCGAGCGCAGACAGGCGACCGTTGCCCTGGGGCAACGCTGCCAGTGCGGCGGCTGCCGCCGCTAGGCATGCCCCCGCAGCGCCCGCCAGGCGCATGCGGCGACGGCTCCAGGAGCGCCTCGCCGTCCGGCCGGCACGCGGCCGGGCGACCTCCTCGCCGGCCAGCTCGAGCCTGCGGTCCACGCGTGCGCGCGCAGCGTCGAGCCCGGCGTCGCCCAGCTCGCGGCGCAAGTCGTCGGCCGCCACGGGGTTGGCGGCTTCCAGCAGGGCGAAGGTGTGATCGTCTCGCTCGTTCATGATGGGTTGTCTTCCGCGATCTCGGCCGCTCGAGGCGGCCTGGGCTGTACGTTGGGTGAGGGATCTGCGGCGAGATATCTCGCCAGCCGACGGCGCGCGCGGTAGAGCCGGATCGCGTACGCGTTCCGGGAGCACCCGAGCGCCGCGGCCGCCTGGTCGCGGCCGAGGCCGTCCCAGGCGACCAGCCGCAACGCCTCGCGTTCCGGCTCCGAGAGCCGCCCGAACGCCGCGAGGATCGCGGCGCGCTCGGCAACGATGTCGGCAGGATCGTCCGCCGAGACGCGGCGCTCCCCGCCGAGTCGTGCATCGAGCCGCTCGCGCCGGCGCGCCGCGCGGCGCTCGTTGAGCATCACGTGGCGAGCGACACCGAACAACCAGGGGAGCACCTCGTCGGGCAGCGCGTCCCGGTGGCGCCAGGCGACGACGAACGTCTCGGACGCGACGTCGTCGGCGGCGACCCGGTCACCGAGCCGCCGCAGCCCGTACGCCAGAACGTCGGCGTAGTGGGCACGAAAGCACTCATCGAAGCGCGCTCGCGCCTCGTGCTCGCCGATGTCCGATGCCGGCACAAACATTCATGTCCACCCGGGGGCGAATGACTACATCAATCGCCTGCCTCCAGACGAAGGGCAGCCTCAGGAACGGGCGTATCGCGAGTACGTGATGCCGCTTCTAAAGGCCTTCGCTTCGACCAGCCTTAGCTTGGGGCACTCGAATCCCTCGGGAAACAGCCGACGGCCGCGGCCCTGCACGACGGGATAGACGAACAGCCGATACTCGTCGACCAGACCGGCCCCGATCAGGGTGTGGCACAGCGTGATGCTGCCGGTGACCACGATGTCTCGGGCCGGCTGCTCTTTGAGCGCACGGACCTCCTCGACGGGGTCACCGGAGAGAACCGTGGAGTTCTGCCACTGGGGGTCGGTCATGGTCGAGGACACGACGTACTTCTGCACTCGGTTGAGGTAATCGCTGATCCCCGTTGGGTCGTCGGACAGCTGGGGCCAGTAGCCACGCAGATCCTCGAAGGTCCGCCGGCCCACGAGAAACCCGTCCGCCTGGCTGTCCTGACGGTGCAGTTCCTCGAGCAGATCTGAGTTGTCGACGTCGGCTTGCCCCTGCGGGTCAAACCAGTCGCCGAGCATCTCGATAGCGCCGTCGACCGTGATGTTCTGGGTGATTGCGAGCGTACGCAAAGCTGGCCTCCTCGGATCCCGGCGTCCATGGCAGCGTTCGGATCTCCAGAAGAGACCACGGCCACGCTTCAAACTCATCGGTGAGCCGGACGCGAACCCGACGGCACTGTGCCGCAGGCCGATGAGCGCCCGGGTTGGCGGAAAACCGGCGCCCGGTTGTCGGCCTGCCCCCATAGCTGCACGTGCGGCGCCGCGGGAGGCTGGGCGCATCCCGTGAATGGAAGGATCCAAATGCGCCGCTTCATCCCTGTTGTCGCCATCGCCGTTTCACTCGTGACGGCCGGCTCTGCACTGGCCGCCCCCACGGCGTCGCAGATAACGACGCCGTCCGACCCGTCGTTTCCCGACTACAACTTCAACAGCCCGAACACGCTGACCGTGGCCGGGACCACGAGCGGTGGCAGTGGCAACGTGGATATCCGCTGCTACACCGCGAGCGACTCGAAGCTGATCTCGAGCGGGGTCGCTGTCGCGGGGGGCAGCTTCAGCGTCGACGTCGCGATGGCCGATGTTTCCACAGCGCTCGGATACCCCCACCCATACTGCGTCCTGCGCGCCGTGCCCACAGCAACGACGCCCGCTGATCCGAGCCCCTTCCAGGGTCCGCACATCGGCGCGGGTATGACCAAAACGATGACCCTCGGGGCCGCCGGCGGCGGCGTCAACCCGCCCGACACCGTTGAGGACTACTACACCAGGCGCACCCAGAGCGCGGCGTTCAACGACTACGACTCGGCTGGCAGCTGCGGGCTATGCGACACGTACCTCCAGCACCCGAGCACGGGCGCCAAGTCCAACGTGATCTGGTGGGCGAACGCCGCTCTCTACAAGAGCCTCTGGTCGGCTCCGGTGAACAATCGCTCGGGCGTGCGCATCGACGGGGTGGACAGCTACAACCCCAGCGGCGCCTACGGCAACGGCACGGCGTTCCGCGACAACCCGGGGTTCCCGCAGCTCACGTACAAGCACTCGGTGGATCCAACCAACGGGGATCTGACGATCGAGGAGACCGACCCGTTCGTGACGTGCTCGCCCCAGCCCGCGACCTACCCGCCGGTCGATGCGAGCTGCTCGACCTACGCGAGCGCCGGCGTGCGGCTGGTGCGCACGTGGAAGCAGCGGCGTGGCGGGCTGCAGGTGACGCTGGTGGACAGCTGGCAAAGCACCGACGGCCAGTCGCACCAACTCGACGCCTACTACGACCAGACCGAGTCAAGCACGAACTACGCCATCCCGGGCCGCGCCGGCGCGTGGAACTTCCCCTGGACGGCCGGCGGCTTCAAGAGCTACCCGGCACAGACCACGATCCCGGCCGCGCCGAACGCGCCCGCGACCTACTTCGTCAAGCCCGACGCCACGACGCCCGACGCCGGCGACGGGTCGAACCCCATCGGCGCGATCACGCTCGGCACCGTGCCCGACGAGCTGATAATGCGCCAACCTTCCGGCCCAGCGGGGGCCATCGCGAGCTGGCAGGAGCGCTACCTCCGCACCGTTCCCGCCACCGGCGACCTCAAGATCGAGTACGTCTACTCGCACGACTACTCGCTGGCGTCGGTGCAGTCGATGGTCGCCGACGCCGAGCAGGCGCTCGGGGGGACGGACCCCGGCCCGGCTCCGGGCGGCGGCACGCCCAGCGCGCCGGCACCTTCCGCGGCACCGCCCTCGGCCGTGGCACCCGCCGCAACCGTGCCGCCGGGCAAGTGCGTGGTGCCGAAGCTGCGCCGCAAGACGCTCCGCAGGTCCAGGATCCTGCTGAGGCGCGCCCACTGCCGCCTCGGCCGCGTGACGAGGAAGCCCAGCACGCGCGTGACGCCGGGCCGGGTGCTGACCTCGAGGCCGCGCGCAGGCGCCGGCCGGCCGCGAGGCACAAGGGTGCGGCTGGTGCTCGCGCGCTGACGGCTTGGGAAACCAAACGCCACGAAGGCCCTACAACGCGGAAAGCGGCCCTACGTCGAGTGCAAGCCGCAGCTGGCACGGACGAGCAGCTCGACGCCGAGGACGGTTCGGCGAGGGCGGGGCTTCTTCCCAGCCATCAATGTTTGGAGCGTCCGCATGGCTCGGAGCCCGATCTCTCGAGCCGGGACAGACACCATCGTCAAGGGTGGGTCGACCAGGGCGGCCGTCGGTGAATCGGTGTACCCGATGATGGCGAGATCGCCAGGCACCTCCATCCCGCGTGAACGCGCCTCTTGGAGGACGCCGAAGGCGAGAACCTCTCCGGCAGCGAAGACGGCAGAGGGCGGATCAGGTGACTCGAGGAGCCGAGCCAGCCCGGCACGGCCCGCTTCCATGGTGAACTCCCCGACCTCGGACACCGTGGTCTGGGAGAGGCTTCGGCCTGCGTCGGCAAGCCCTCGGACGTAGCCCTCGTACACCTCTCTCACGTTAGGCCAGGAAACCGGGGCGGTGACTATCCCGATCGTCTTGTGGCCGTGCTCGACGAGGTGGCGGGTGGCGAGGTACCCTGCTTGGTTGCCATCGAAGACGAGTACGTGGCCAGTCCGATCTGGCTGGTCGACATAGACGATTGGCGGAACGACTCGTCCGCTCCCGCGCGCAGGATCACGCGGATTACCCTCGTCAATGCCGCCGACAGATACCGCGATGATTCCGTCGACGCCTCGTGCGATCAGGCGGCGGATCAGCGCCCCGGCCACCTTCGGGGCATCTCGGGTGTCCGTTACGAGGACGAGTGTGCCCTGCTCATCCGCAACGTCCTCGATGCCTCGAAGCAGGGCCAGATAGAAGGGATCGACCCCGCCGATGAGCACGGCGACGGTATTGGACCCGAGCGGCGCCGAGCCCGGGGCAAGGCTGTGGGGGCCCGCCGGTAGAACCACCGTCCCGACGCCATGCCGGGTTCGCACCAAGCCGTCTGCTTCGAGCTTGGCGTAGGCGGAGCGCACCGTGTTCACGTTGACGCCCAGTTGCCGGGCGAGTATGCGCACGGATGGAAGTGGAGCTCCGGGCACCAGCTCTCCGTCCGCCACGAGGAGCGCGATCCTCGCGCGGATCTGGCCCGCAATGCCAACGCTGGAGCTGGGATCGAGTCGGAGGGTTGACAGGCTTGGCGTCACAGGAGTACTGTATCGGTGAAGTAGGACAGTATCACAGCGCATCCGCGGCACGACCCTCCGGCAAGTGCCCGCACACGGTGGTCTTTTTGCCGATTTCCAAGCAACTCCAGCCGCTCCTTTGCCGGGCAAGAGCAGAGTCCGTGTCCGCACGCTCCGCGTCCATCCACATGAACAGGAGAGCAGCAATGCGAAAGCACGTCTCGTTCGTCCTTCCCCTCTTGGCCGCCGCCGCGTTTACGGCGAGCGCGTCCGCCGATCCCGGCACGCGCAGTCGACTGACGCCCGTCGCCGGTCAGGGATCCGGCCTGGTCACGGTTGCTCCGACTGCGCGCAACGACGGGTCCAACACGTTCGACCTGCAGGGCACGGTCAACGTCCGCCACCTCGCGCCGAACGCCGACTACAAGGTTCTGCGCTGGGTCGACTTCATTCCAGACGGCAACTGCACTGGGATGACGCCCCTCTCGCTGCCGGGCGACCCGACGCTGACGACCTCGGCAGGCGGCGCGGGCGCTCTGCATTTCAGGATCAGCCGCGGCTTCCCGCTCCTCGAAGACGTGACCTTCGACGTGATCTGGCGCGTCGTCGACCTCGCCGGCAACACCGTCCTCGAGAGCGACTGCTTGACGGTCACGGTGAAGTAGTGCGGGACGGGAGCACCGCGTGTCGCTAGTTGGGGTGCTTTCGTCTCGAGGCGCGAGCGAATGGCAGTTGTGGCGTGGCGGCCTGCTACTCGGCGCTGTCGCAGCGGTCGCGGTTTCGCTGGTCGCCCTTCCAGGCGAGCGTGAGCGCCACGCCTCCGTGCACCCACGCGATGCGTTCGCGCGCCTGCCATTGCCGACCAAGGCCGCGATCGCGCGCACGCTGGGGCGCGACGACCGCTCCTACGGGGCCCGGCGGACGGCCACTGGCTTCGACATGAGCAATCCGCGGCACCGGCTCGTGGTGCGCTTTGGCCGTGGTGGGGTCTCGGTGCGCTCCGCTGCCGCCCGCTTTGGGCTGTCGCTGCGCGCCCTGGGCTATGGGGAACGGCTTCAGCCGCCGGCCGCGGTGGATCCGCAGGCCCGAGCGAACCGGGTCTTCTATCGGCGCGCCAGGCTGACCGAGTGGTATGCCAACGGACCCCTCGGGCTCGAGCAGGGCTTTACGCTCACCGCACCCCCGACGGGTCGGGGCGCTGGACCGCTGACGCTGGCGCTCGCCTTGTCGGGCAACCTCCCGCCCTCACTTGGAAGCGACGGCCTGCGGCTCGGGGCCGGCCGACGTTCGCTGCGCTATTCCGGCCTCTTCGCCAGCGATGCGCGCGGGAGGCGGCTGCCGACCCGACTCGAGCTGCGCGGGCGGACGCTCTTGTTACGCGTTGACGATCGTGGAGCGCGCTATCCGCTGTTGGTCGACCCCTTCATCCAGCAGGCCAAGCTGACCGCCTCGGACGGCGCTGCGCTCGACCACCTGGGGTTCTCGGTGGCGGTCTCGGGCGACACGGTGGTGGTCGGCGCGCCCAACGATGACATGTTCGGTCACGCCGATGTGGGCTCCGCCTACGTGTTCGTCAAGCCGGCGAGCGGCTGGGCGAGCGCGAGCCAGGCGGCCAAGCTGACCGCCTCCGACGGCGCGGGGCAGGACGAGCTGGGCGTGTCGGTGGCGATTTCCGGCGACACGATCGTGGCTGGGGCGCCTCTGGACAACCCGGGCGCCAACTTCGTGCAGGGCTCCGCCTATGTCTTCGTCAAGCCCGCGGGCGGCTGGGCGAACGCGACGGAGACAGCCAAGCTGACCGCGTCCGACGGCGCGGCGGAGGACGAACTGGGCGACTCCGTGGCGGTCTCGGGCGACACGGTCGTGGCCGGTGCATTCAACGACGACGTGGGCGCGAACAGCGCCCAGGGCTCGGCCTATGTCTTCGTCAAGCCCGCGGGCGGCTGGGCGGACTCGACGGAGACCGCCAAGCTGACGGCCTCGAGCGGCGCGGCGTTCGACCAACTCGGCCCGGTGGCGGCCTCAGGCGACACGGTGGTGGCCGGCGCGGCCAATCGCACCGTCGGCGGCAACGGCTTCCAGGGTTCCGCCTATGTGTTCGTGAAGCCCGCGAGCGGCTGGACGAACGCGACCGAGACCGCCGAGCTGACCGCCTCCGACGGCGTCGCGAACGCCCTGCTGGGCGGGTCCGTGGCGGTCTCAGGCGACATCGTGGTGGCCGGCGCTCGTGGCGACAACTCCGCCAAAGGGTCCGCTTACGTGTTCGTGAAGCCGGCGAGCGGCTGGGCTAGTACGACCGAGGCCGCCAAGCTGACCGCCTCCGACGGCGCGGCAGGCGACACGCTGGGCATCTCGGTGGCGGCCTCGGGCGACACCGTCGTGGCCGGCGCCTCACCCGATAACGTCGGCGCGAACGCCGACCAGGGCTCGGCCTACGTGTTCGTCAAGCCTGCGAGCGGCTGGGCAAGCGCGACCGAGACCGCCAAGCTGACCGCCTCCGACGGCGGGGCTTTCGACTTCCTGGGCGGCTCCGTGGCGGTCTCGGGCGCGACGCTGGTAGCGGGTGCTTTCGGCGACGACGTGGGTGCGAACGCCGACCAGGGCTCGGCCTACGTGTTCGTCAACGTCGTCAACCAGTCGCCAAGCTGCACCGGGGTGGCCGCGTCGCCCGACGTGATGTCCCCGGCCACGCGTGACCAGATGAAGCTGATCTCGCTATCGGGGGCGACAGATCCCGACGGCGATCCCCTCAGCTACCACATCGACGGAGTCAGCCAGGATGAGCCTGTCACCGCCCAAGGGGACGACACAAGCCCGGATGCCGGGCTGACCTCGGCCGGCGCGAGCTCGAACCAGCTGCTCGTACGTGCCGAGCGGAACCCTCAGCTCAACGGGCGCGTCTACCGCATCGCCTACACCGTGTCCGACGGCAAGGGCGCCAGCTGCTCCCGCACCGCGGGCGTGGGCGGCAACACCAACGCCAAGGTAGCCTTCCCGCGGAAGAAGGACGAGACGGCGGTCGACGACGGCGACACCAGCAGCTGGAACTCGTTCACAGGGGCCGCGCTGTCCGGGACGCTGCCCTGATGCTCCAGCCCTCACCTGACCCAGCTCCCTGAGGCTCTGTCTGAGATCGGTCGCGCGCCGTTATGAACCTGACGCGGACAGTCGGCAAGCTATCCCGACGGGAACCGGGTTGTGCAGAGGCTTACTGCGTCCGTCGGGCCGAGGGATGGCGAGCTTCGCGCCGGTCCTCATCTTGGGGAGCGGCGGCGGTGGCTGCCCCCGCGTCGGCCGGAGGATGCTTCGCCAAGGATGTCGTCGTAGATCCCTACCTTGTGCTCGATCCAATCGGAGCACGCCGTCAGCGCCTCGATTTGCGCCCGCAGGTTCCCCTGGTGCCGCCGCAGCAGGGCAACGCGTTCTGCTTCGTTGCCGGCTCCGTCCTTGATGAGACCGACGTAGTCGCGAATCGCGGCGAGTGGCATTCCGGATTGGCGCAGGCTCTTGCAGATCGCCAGCCACTCGATGTGGTCCTCGGTGTAGACGCGATGTCCGTTCGGCTTTCGTTGCACGGGGTCCGGGAGGATGCCTTCCCGTTCGTAGAAGCGCAGCGCGTGCACGCTCATGCCGGTCCGTTCAGCGACCTCTCCGATAGTCAAGCTCGATCCGCCCTCAGCCACGGTGATGCACGATACTAACTTGACCTAGAGCACACTCTAGGTTCTAGGCTTGTAGCGTGAGCGACGCCAAGACGTCGAGACATCCGACGACAGCAGAGGCATCGCCGGATGCGCGATGGTCGGAGCGCCGGGCTCGATTGACGGCAGCGCGGCTTCGCGTCGTTGGCCAGCCGTTGCGCCTCCGAGTCGTCGCGTGCTTTGCCGAAAAGCCTCCGTATGCCTACGAACTGCTCGGGGTGCTTGATGCGACGCAGCAAAACCTCTCGCAACACTTGGGGGATCTTGCAGCGCGCGGCTGAACGGCACTTAGCAGCAAGTCCCAAGACGAGGAGGAGCAAATGAGAAAGGTGGTCGTCTCGACTTATGTGACGCTGGATGGCGTTATGGAAGATCCAGCTTGGTCCGCGCCCTACTGGAGTGACGAGGCGCAGCGGTTTGCCCACGACCAGCTGTTCGGGAGCGACGCCCTCTTGCTGGGGCGAAGGACCTACGAGCTCTTTGCCGCGAGCTGGCCAACCCGGGAATGGATCGAGAGGGAGGGGGACTTCGCCGAGCGGATGAATGGCCTTCCCAAGTTCGTTGCCTCCACGAGCTTGGAGGAGCCACTCGAGTGGCAGAACTCCAGCCTGCTCAAGGGAGACGTTGCCGAAGAGGTGCGGAAGCTGAAAGACGAGGCCGGCCAGGACATCTTGATGTACAGCAGCGTCGAGCTCATGCACACGCTGATGCAGGACGACCTAATCGACGAGTATCGGATCTGGGTCCATCCCCTAGTGCTGGGAAGCGGCGGGCGCCTCTTCAAGGACGGGATCGACAAGGTCGAGCTGAAGCTCGCGGACACGACGACGCTCCCGAACGGGGTCGTCGTCCTCGCCTACCAGCGAGCGGCCAACTAGGAGCGGTAGTCCAAGCTGACGCCACGTGTCCCGATGCGATAGGAAGCCGTGACGCCGGCGCACGCCGAAAATCGCGTCTCAGTGAACGGCCTCGACATGTATCACGAGGTCCACGGCACCGGCAGGCCGCTGGTCTTGCTGCACGGCGCCATGTCGACGATCGAGACCAGCTTCCGACGGACGCTCCCGGCTCTTGCCGAGACTCGGCAGGTAATCGCGATCGAACAGCAGGCGCACGGGCGCACGGCCGATATCGATCGTCCCCTGACCTATGGCCAGATGGCCGACGACACTGCCGCCGTCCTCCGAGAGCTGGACATCGAGATGGCCGATTTCTTCGGCTACAGCATGGGAGCCGGCATCTCCCTCGAGCTCGCGATCCGACACCCAGATCTCGTGCGCAAGCTCGTTATTGCGTCCCTGGCCTACAGCCGGGAGGGCTTGCACCCCGAGATCGTCGATGTCATCGAGAGCACCAGGCCCGAAGACCTCGCCGGGTCGGTCTTCGAAGAGGCGTATCTCGACGTCGCACCATATCCCGAGCAGTGGCCCGCGCTGATCGCGAAGTGCAACCGACTAGACCGCGAGTTCGACGGCTGGCCGCCCGAGGAGATCGAGGCGATCGAGGCGCCGACACTGGTGATCCTGGGGGACTCCGACATCGTTCGTCCAGAGCACGCGGTGGCCCTGTTCCGGTTGCTCGGCGGCGGCGTGGAAGGCGAAAGCGCCGGGCTCCCGCGTTCCCAGCTCGCGGTGCTGCCTGGAACGACCCACCTCACGCTGGTCGAACGCGCCGATTGGCTGGTCTCCATGATCTCGGCGTTCCTGGACGCTCCGTCGCCAGACACTCAGTGATCGACGAGGCGAGCCCATGGGCGGATCTGCGCCTTGGAGCAGTTCGGCGGGGCCGACGTTCTGCAATTGCAGGACCGGCCGGTTCCCAAGGCATCGCCGGGCGATGTCCTCTACGGATACCCGCCTGTCGGACGGGCGCGACGTCGGCGGTCACCAGCTACTTGACCTAGAGTCGACTCTAGCCCGTACAGTCCGGCTCCAGTTCGTCGCGAGAGTGGAGGAGGAGCGATTGCGGTATCGCACGCTCGGCGGAACGGGGATCGAGGTCAGTGTTCAGTGCCTGGGAACGATGATGTTCGGCCAGATTGGCAATCCCGACCACGACGAATGCATTCGCATGGTCGACATGGCCCTCGAACGCGGGATCAACTTCATCGACACAGCGGATATGTACTCCGCCGGTGAGTCCGAGGAGATCGTCGGCAAGGCGCTGCGCGGTCGGCGCGATGACATCGTCCTGGCGACGAAGGTGCACTTTCAGATGGGTGAAGGTCGCAACCGAAGTGGCAGCTCGCGTCGCTGGATCGTCAGGGCCTGTGAGGAGAGCCTCCGCCGGCTGCAAACCGATTGGATCGACCTGTACCAGATCCACCGCCCCGATCCCTCGACGGACATCGAGGAAACGCTGTCGGCGCTGACAGAGCTGGTGCACCAAGGGAAGATCCGCGCCTTCGGCTGTTCGACGTTCCCGGCGAGCCAGATCGTCGAGGCGTACTACGTGGCGGAGCGCCGCGGTCTCGGGCGCTTTCGCGCGGAGCAACCGCCCTACTCGCTGCTCACCCGCGGCATCGAAGCGGCTGTTCTCCCCACGTGTGAGCGCTTCCGTATGGGCGTGCTCACCTGGAGCCCGCTTGCCTGGGGATTTCTCTCGGGGAGGTATCGAAAGGGAAGCCCCGTGGACTTGGGGACGGGCCGGCCGACGATCGACGCCACACGCTTCGATCCCGCGAACCCCGAGACAGCAGTGAAGCTCGAGATCGTCGAACAGCTCGTGGAGGTCGCCTCGGGCGTCGACCTCACGCTTCCCGAGTTAGCGCTCGCGTTCCCCGCCTCGCACCCCGCTGTGACGTCGGTGATCATTGGCCCGCGGACACCGGACCAGCTCGAGTCGGCACTCGCGGCTGCGTCGGTCACGCTCGACGACGCGGTTCTGGATCGAATCGACGCAATCGTTCCGCCGGGGACCAACGCCTATCGAAACGAGGGAGCCTGGATCCCGCCATCGCTGTCCGAGCCGTTGCTCCGCCGCCGTCCCGTTTCGGATCGTGCCGCCGCGTAGCTCGCAGCACGCTGACGACGGGATCAACCGCGCTCCTCGTTCAGCCCGCTCCGGCCTCGTGGGTCGGCGATGCGGCGAGCTGGCTGCCTTATCCGAAGGCCCGCAGGCGCGTCTCGGCAATCTGGACCGTCGTCACTACTCGAGCTTGCTGGCGCTTCGAGACCAGGCGCGCTCATCGCTCGAGCGCGACCTTGGCGCCGAGCCCGAGGAGGAGCGACCCCGAGGCGATGTTGACTCTGCGCTTGGCCTGCGGCCTGCGCAGTAGCCGCGCGAGACGGCCGGCCAGTACCCCGACAGTGCCGTCGACGGCGATCTCGAAGGCGACGAAGGACAGCCCCAGGAGGAGAAACTGGAGAGCGATGCCGCCGGCGTGCGGGTCGACGAACTGCGGCAGGAAGGTGATGGTGAAAAGCGCCATCTTCGGGTTGAGGAGGTTCGTGACAAGACCGCGCGCGTAAGCCCGGGCTCCCGTAACGACCGGCCTGCCGTCCTTGCCGCCGACATCCCCGTCGCGGTGCTGGAGCGCGCGGATGCCGAGGAACACCAGATAGGCGGCGCCAAGGATCCGCACGCAGTCGAAGAGCCACCCCGACTGCGAGGTCACGGAGCGCGAGGTGCAGTTGACCGACCCGTTCACGCCGCTTCGCGAAGGCGAGATCGACGTGCTCGTCAACTGGCTCTCGCTCGACGAGCGGGATCTCACCGCCGGCCCCGTGATCGATCGCCAGCCCAGGGTGCTGGCGGTCGCGACCGATCATCCGCTCGCTGAGCGACCTTCGGTCTCGATCGAGGATCTCGCTGGCCAGCCCGTCAACCGCTGGACAGGCCTGCCCCCGGCGCTGTGGGACGCCATCGTCCCTCCGTCCACCCCTTCCGGCAAGCCGATCCCCCGCACCGCCGAGGCACAGACGCCGAACGAGGGCCTAGCCCTCGTGGCGCGCGGGAAGATCGTCCACCCCACCGTGCGATCGATGACCGACCTGTATCCGCGGCGCGGCGTCGCGTTCATCCCAATCCACGACATGCCCCCGCTGCCGCTCGGGCTCATCTGGGTCACCGCCCACGAGAACGCCCGCATCCGCGCCCTGGCACAGGTCGCCGAGTCAAGTGCGGCGAAAGCAGACCGGGACGCCACAATCAGGGAGCCGATCGGCCCGCTAAAAGGCTGATGCGCGGCGCTGACTGACGGCGTCCGCGCGCCAGCCGATGTAGCCAAAATGTAGCCACGACCCTCCGGCGAGCGCGTGAGACACCGTGTGAGCTCGACATTCGCAAAACCGGGCCTGGAGGAGAAAGCCGCTCGTTTGCAGCAGTTTCATGCGAGCCGGTGCGAAACGCTGAAAGCGGACGACGGGCCTCGAACCCGCGACCTTCGGCTTGGGAAGCCGCCCAACAAGCCGCTCCTAGAGCGGGATCGGTACCCGCATGCGACCGGGATGTGACATCGACCTCACCCGATCAGCCCGCGTATCCGGTCATGCGAGCGGCCGAGCGCGTGCGTGTAGGTGCCGATCATCGTCTCCACCGTGTGGCCGGCCACGTCGGCCAGGTCGGCGTCGTCGATCCCCGCCGCCCGCAGGTGGCTGATCCAAGAGTGGCGGCAGTCGTGTGGTCGAATCGCCCGCTTCGAGGCCCGGATCTCGGCCCGGCAGCGCCCGGTGAACTGCTTCGAGGTCTCGCCCTGTCGGCGGAAGACGCCGAGGTAGGCGGCGACCGCCGGGCTCCACACGTCGCGGCGAAAGTTTGACTCGTGCCAGATCCGCCCGCAGGGCGCGGGAAACAGCAGCGGCGTGTCGATGCGCACGGGGAGGACCCGGATCAGCGCAGCGGTGGACGGCGGGCAGGGCACCGTACGGACGTGCTTCTTGGTCGGCTGGTCGCCGGCAGTGAAGACACCGGCGTACGCGGATCCGCGCAGGTGGAATTCCTCGCCGTCGAAGTCGTCCCGCTCGAGGCCCAGCACTTCACCGAGCCGCAGCCCGCAATCGCTGAACACGCGCAGCATCGCCTCATGAGCTCCGCCGTGCGATGCGAAGCGGTGCATCTCGGCGAAGCTGAATACCCGCGCCGGGCGGGTCTCGCCGCGGATGCGGGGATCGTTCGCCCGCACACGCACGCCGCGGACGAAGTTCACATCCGCTACCTCGTCAGTGATCGCGTCCTCCGCCATGGCGGACAGCGTGCGCAGGATGTTTTGCACGCCGGTATGGGCGCGGCCCTGCACCGTGAGGAGGTGGTCTACCAGCTCGTTGGCGTGGCGCCGGCGCAGCTCCCGGAGGGGCCAGTCGGAGAGCGCCCGACCTTCCAGCTCGACTTCCAGCACGCGTGAGATGCGGTGGCTGTTGGTGGCGTTCGTGCGCCGGGAACGCGGGTGCCGGTCGGTCCACGTCGCGACGTAGCGCCCGACCCTCTCCGGCACCCCCCTCTCCTCCTGCTCGTAGGCCCAGTCGATCGCAGCTTGGGCCTCGTGCTTGCGCGCGAACGTTCCCTTCCCGCCGTTCCAGGGCGGTTTGGCGACGTGCCGTCGCCCGTCCCGGCCGGTGTAGCGCGCGAGCCACATGACCTTGCCGGATGGGTTCACCCGCCTGATGGGCGCCTCGCGGCGTCTCCTCATGCTGCCCTCCCCTGGCGTCGTTTGGCGAGGTACTTATCTACATCAGCCGGGTCGATCCTGCGGGCACCCTCGACCCGATAGGACGGCAGCGTGCCGTTGGCAAGCATCGAGCGAACGGTGCGCTCGGAGATCGAGAGGTACCGAGCGAGCGTCTTGGGCGTGAAGAAGGCCCGGCGCTCAAGCTCCGTCACGTGCACGCTCATTGCTCTTGGCGCCGAGCCGCCCCTCCAGCGGATCCGCCCAGGGCGCTCACGATGCTCCCGTTAGGGGGGCGCTGGTTTCAGCTGACTGCGAGTGCATCTCTTGTGTCCTCTGATCGATGGTGCGCCTCGTGGGCGGGGCGGGACGAGGTCGGGTGGGCAGCCGTACACCTCGGACCTCGGCGTCGCGGCCGCGCCGGCTCGGGTGTGCAGGCGGATATGGCGGTACCCGTCGTGCTTCGGTGCGGGCAAGGTGGGCGTCGCGTTCGTCGCAGAAGAGGATGCGCCGCCGGCCGATGTATTCGTGGGTTTCGACGGGGCGTGACGGGTGCCAGAGGTGGGCGGTGAGCTCGCGGTCGGCGCAAGCGAGAAAATCGTCGCGCTGCGTTTCGTCTTGGCAGATGAAGAGGACGTAGGGTGCGTCGGCACGCATGCCAAGCGGCGGACCCCCCTTCCTCCAAAGCCCAGGCGGAAAGCCAAGGAAACACCCGGGGGCGGGGCGGCGGCCTGTTGCGCTCAGGGGCGAAACCCATAGAGCGAAACAGATGGAACGAAACACAAGGAACGAAACAGCGCGAGGACCTCGTGTGCCCCGCTCCCGTTG
>JBKPBS010000108.1:0-13527 GCA_046726915.1 Actinomycetota bacterium | reverse complement strand
GTTTTAGGTTCACAACGTGCGCTTGATCGTCGCCAGGTGCGAGGTTCGTTACTCCGGCCGCCTGTCCACCGTCCTTCCCGAGGCCCTTCGGCTCCTCATGCTCAAGTCGGACGGGTCGGTCATGGTGCATGCGGACACGGGCGGGTACAAGCCGCAGAACTGGATGACGCCGCCCACCGTCATCGAGGAGGAGGACGGGCTCATCGTCGTCCGCAAGAAGGGCGCTGAGGACCGCATCGAGATCCGCATCGCCGAGGTGGTCTCGGATGTGACGCACGACATGGGCGAGGCCGCTGCGCTCGAGAAGGAGGGCGTCGAGCGGGAGCTTCAGGAACTGCTGGCCGACGCTCCGCCGGAGGGATTGCGCCTGATGCGGCGGGAGTGGCCCACCGACATAGGCCCCGTCGACCTCATGTGCCGCGACGACAACGACGAGTTCGTCGCGGTTGAGATCAAGCGGGTAGGCACCATCGACGCGGTCGAGCAGCTGACCAGGTATCTGGAGCGCATCTGCGAAGAGCCCGGCCTTCACCGCTGTCGTGGCGTTCTCGCCGCGCAGACCATCAAGCCGCAGGCACGCACGCTGGCCGAAGCACGGGGGATCGCATGCATCGAGGTCGACCCCGCCGTCCTGCGGGGAGAACGCAAGCCGGACCTCAAGCTGTTCGCGGCGTGACCCGCCTTCAATCCGGGTCGTTCGCCGGGACCGGGAAGCCGCGCTCGCGCATCCCGCGCTCCAGCTCGGCAATCACCGTCTCGACCACCTTCACGCGCGCGTAGTGCTTGGAGTCACCCTCGACGAGCTGCCAGCGCGACAGCTCGTGGTCGGTTCTGTCGACCATGTCCTCGATCGCACGCACATAGTCGCTCCGCCTCTCGCGATTGCGCCAGTCGGACTCGGTGAGCTTCCAGCGCTTGAGCGGATCCGACTCCCGCTGCTTGAAGCGCTTCAGCTGCTCCTCGGCCGATACGTGGAGCCAAAACTTCACCAGGATCGTCCCCTCGAGCGCGAGCGAGCGCTCGAACTCGACGATCTCGCCGTACGCCCGGCCCCACTGGTCGATCGTCGCGAGTCCCTCGACGCGCTCCACGAGCACGCGGCCGTACCAGGAGCGGTCGAAGACCGTCATCCCGCCCCAACCCGGCAGCGCCGGGAAGAAGCGCCACAGGAAGTGATGCCGTTTTTCGTCCGGAGTGGGCACGCCGTACTGGGCGACGCGGACGTGGCGCGGGTCGAATGGGGCCACGAGCCGCTTCAGCACGCCACCCTTCCCGGAGGCGTCCCAGCCCTCGAGGACCACGACGACCGGCGGCCCGAGCCGGTCCTCGTAGCCGGGGAGTTTCCCCCCCAGTGCCAGCCGTAGCGCCGTCAGCCGCTTGTGCGCCCGCGCGAGACGCTCCTCGGAGTGAGTCTTCCTCAGCGACAGGCTCAGGTCGAGCTCGTCTAGCCGTCCCACGCCCCTACCACCTCGCCGAGCTCGTCGAGCTGACGCTGCATCGCGTCCGGAGCGTCCGGTCGCAGGTAGAAGAGTGAGCGCGTGACGCCGGCCGCGCGCAGCCGCTCGAGCAGCCTCGCCTCCGGCTTCGCGCCGAACACGGTCACGGGGATGCGGTCGCGGCCCGCGGCCTCGGCGCGCCGCTGGAGCTCCGCGATCCGGTCGCCGAGCTGCTCGGGGCTCTTCACCCGGTTCGGGATCCACTCGTCGCCGTAGGCGACCACGCGGTCGAGCACCCTGTCCCCGACGCCGCCCACCAGCACGGGCGGGTGCGGCTTCTGCACCGGCTTTGGCCATGACCAGACCGTGTCGAAGTCCACGAGCCGTCCGTGGTACTCGGCCTCGTCCTGCGTCCAGATCGCCTTCATGGCCTCGACGCTCTCGCGCATGCGCGTGAAGCGCGTGTGCGGATCGGTGCCGTGGTTTCGCATCTCCTCGCGGTTCCAGCCCGCGCCGATCCCGAACAGGAAGCGGCCGCCGGAGACGTGGTCGAGCGTCGCGACCTCCTTCGCCGTGACGATCGGGTCGCGCTCGATCACGAGGCACACGCCGGTGCCGACCTTGAGCCGCTCGGTCGCGGTTGCGGCCGCCGAGAGCCCCACGAACGGGTCGAGCGTGTGGCTGTACTCGCGCGGAAGCTCGGTGCCGCCGGGGTAGGGCGTGTCTCGGCTCACCGGGATGTGCGTGTGCTCGGCCAGGAAGAGCGACTCGAAGCCGCGCTCCTCCGCGGCCGCCCCGAGCGCGGCGGGCGCCATCGAGTAGTCGGTGAGGAGGATCGCCAGGCCTAGGTCCATCGCAGCGGCAGGCGCTCCGGCCCGTAGATGCCGTGAATCGAGCCGAGCTCGGGCTCGTCGTCGAGCGCCAGGCCGGGCATCCGCGCCGGGAGGAACGCGAGCGCCTCCTGCAGCTCCGCCCGCGCCAGGTTCGCGCCCAGGCAGTAGTGGATTCCGGCCCCGAACGTGAGCGGCTTGGCGTCGCCGCGGTCGGCCGTGATGTCGAACGCCTCCGGGTCGCCGTCCACGCCGTCGCGGTTGCCCGCGAACGAGCAGACCATCACGATGCTGTCGGCGGGGAAGGTCACACCGCGGTACTCGACCTCCTCGTGCAGGAGCCGCGCGGTGAAGGGCGTGATCGGCTCGTAGCGGAGCAGCTCCTCGACTGCGGCGGGCGCCAACTCGGGCCGCTCGGCGAGCAGCTCCCACTGGTCGGGATGCGCCGCGAACACGCGCAGCCCGTGGGCGAGCTGCGACTGCGTCGTGTCCACCCCACCGACCAGTACGTTCAGGACCAGGTTCATGCACTCCGCGTCGTCCAGCCTGTCGCCCTCGTGCGACGCGGCGATCAGCGTCGAGATGAGGTCCTCGCCTGGGTCGTCCCGGCGCCGCTCGATCAGCGCCCCGGCCCACGTGTAGAACTCCTCGCAGGCGCGCTCGATGGTGTCCCGCTCATTCATGAGCATCGGCGGGTCGAACTGGCGCTGGATCAGGTTCGACCACTCGTGCAGCTTGGGCGCGTCCTCGAGCGGTGCGCCCATGACGCTCGCGATCGTGAGCGAGGGATACGGCTTCGCGAAGTCGCCCACGAACTCGCAGCGACCCGCTCCCTCGAGCGGTGTCCAGAGGCGCTCGAGGAACTCGCGCATGGCCGGCCGCCAGCGATCCGCGGAGCGCGGCGTGAACGCCGGGTTCACCAGGTTTCGAAGCCGCCGGTGCGCGTCGCCGTTGATGTGGAGGATGTTCCGCCGCATCTGCTCGAGCAGCGGTCCCTCCTCGACGCCGAACATCTCCGCGATCCGCAGCCCCGGGAAGGTCGCGCTCTTCGTCCGGAGGAAGAACGAGCCGGCCTCGCGGTCGAGGACGAACCAGCCGAGCTCCGACTTCGCGAGCCAGGTCTCCCTGCGCAGCTCGTTGATCGTCTCGTGGAAGCGCTCTCCCGTGAGATCCGGCGCGAAATAGTCGAGCTCCATCGGCGAGGCGGACGTTACCCTGGATAGACATGAGCTTCCTGTTCCGCGACAAGACCGCGATGCCCGACCCGGCCGACGCCCTTCCCGGCCGGGACACCCGCCCGTTCCACGTGCCTGAGACGCACTTCGTACTCGGCACGCCGCTCGAGCCGCCGTTCCCCGAGGGGGTCGAGACGGCGATCTTCGGCATGGGCTGCTTCTGGGGCGCCGAGCGCGGCTTCTGGCAGGCGCCGGGCGTGTACACGACCGCCGCCGGATACGCCGCCGGCCTCACGCCGAACCCGACCTACGAGGAGGTCTGCAGCGGGCGCACCGGCCACAACGAGGTCGTCCTCGTGGCTTACCGCCCCGGCGAGATCTCCTATGACGAGCTCCTCCGGATCTTCTGGGAGGGCCACGACCCGACCCAGGGCATGCGCCAGGGCAACGACGTGGGCACCCAGTACCGCTCCGGCATCTACGTGACCTCGGACGCCCAGCGCCAGGCCGCCGAGGCCTCGCGCGAGCGCTTCCAGGAGCGCCTGAGCGCCGCGGGCTACGGCGAGGTCACGACCGAGATCGTCGACGCCCCGGAGTTCTTCTACGCCGAGGACTACCACCAGCAGTACCTGGCGAAGAACCCGAACGGCTATTGCGGCCTGGGCGGAACGGGCGTCAGCTGCCCAGTAGGGCTGCCATCAGCTTGAGCCGGTCGTCCGCTTCGGCGGGCCAGCTGTCTATGTGGGCGGGCCACCACGCCCAGTCCTCGTGCTCGGAGTCGGGCACGGGCTCGCAGCGGTCGGCGACCGTCGCGAGCCCGACCAGCATGTTCAGCCCGTTCGGCAGCGCGACCAGCGCCTCCACGGACAGCTCGTGCGGCTCGAGCTGCCACTCCTCCCGCAGCTCGCGGGTGAGCGTCTGGGTCGGGCTCTCGCCCAGGTCGACCGCTCCGCCGGCGCCGAGCGCCCAGCGGTTGGCCCAGCTCGACACCCAGGCCGCCCGGCGGCCGGCCAGCCAGCGGCCGTCCTTGGAGCGCACCACGCACAGGGCGGTGAGGCTGTCCGACGCGTCGTCCAGCAGGCGCAGCGCCCAGCGCACCGGCTGAAGCTCGAGCCGGAGCCGGTCGCCGGCAGCGTCCCAGGCCGCCAGGCGCGTGGCCATCCCGTCGTGGGCCGGCGAGCCTCGCTCGCGCAGCTCTTCGACCGCGCCGTCGGCCAGCCGCTCGACCTCGTCCGGGACCTCGTACGCGTCGTCGCGCCAGACGGCCTCCACCTGGTCCGGCCGCCACGGTCCGCGCGCGAGCAGTCCGGGGCGTGGGGTCATCGAGGCCCAATCTAGACCTCGCACGCCCACCGGGACCGGCGAACGACGGCATCGACGGAGGGGACCGTCCTGGATAGGGCTCCATATCGGCGCCTAATCCAGGACGGTCGACCAGTGGGAGCGATCCCGGGCGCTACCTCACCGCTCCCAGTCCACGCCGCGGGCCCGGAGCAGCGCCCGCGAGCAGAGCGAGCCCTCGCGGGCCGCCGGCACCAGCTCGCGTGGGTCGCCCCAGCGGAGCTCCGTGTACTGCGTGCCCCGGCCGTCCTGGGGCACGGTCGGCGTCCCGGCGACGATCCTCACCTCCCAGTCGGTCATGGCCGCCTCCTGCGCGACAGCCCGCAGCGGGTCCACGTCGACACCGAGCTTCTCGCGCCCGGCGCGGCGCACGGCGTCCTCCTCCGTCTCACCCTCTGCCAAGCTCGCGGCCGGGAGGCCCCACACGCCCGGCAGGCTCTCGTCGTCCTCCGGGCGCCGCACGAGCAGCAGCCCCTTCGGTCCGTCGATCACGAGCGAGACTGAGCGCTTAGGCGAGTTCAACGTCGCGGACGCTACCCGTCGCGTCCGCGGCGCTCAGCGCCGAGAGGAACGCCGCCACCACGCGCGAGTCGAACTGCTCGCCGGCGCAGCGCAGGAGCTCGGCGCGGGCGGCGCGCTCGTCGACTCCGTCGCGGTAGACGCGGTCGGCGGTCATCGCCTCGTATGCATCCGCCACGGCGAGGATCTTGGCCTCGAGCGGGATGTCCGGGTCCGCAAGCCCGCGCGGATACCCGGCGCCGTCGGGCCGCTCGTGGTGGGCGAGCACCCACTCGCGCAGGTCCTCGAGCCCGCGGCCGCTCAGGATCTGCCCGCCGATCTCGGGATGCGTGCGGATCTCTGCCAGCTCGGTCCTCCCGAGCGGCCCCGGCTTCTGGAGGATCGCGTCGGGTAGCCCGATCTTCCCGATGTCGTGCAGGATCCCGGCGACCTCGATCCGCTTGACGTGCTCCGGGGGCAGCCCGAGCTCCTCGGCGATCAGCGCGCAGTAGCGGCCCACCGTGCGCGAGTGGTCGGCCGTCCCGGTGTCGCGCAGGTCGAGCGCCTCGGCAAGGGAGAGCAGGGTCGCCAGCTGGACCTCGTCCGCGCCGCGGCCGGCCTGCGGAGCGAAGATCGCCGAGATCTCCGGGTTGAAGATCACGCAGCGGTTGCGGCCGAGCGCCTTGGCCGCGTAGAGCGCCTGGTCGGCTGCCTCGAGCACCGAGTCGGCGGAGCCGCCGTGGTTCGGGTAGGTCGCGATCCCGAACGAGAACGTCAGCCCGGCCGGGTCGGCTTCGAACTCGCGCTCGACCGCGGCGCGCATGCGCTCCGAGACGAGGTAGGCCTCGTGCTCGGTCGCGCCGGGCAGCAGGATCGTGAACTCCTCGCCTCCCGTGCGGGCGATCGAGTCGCCGGCGCGGCGGTGCCGGAGCAGCACACGGCCGGCCCGCACCAGCGCCTCGTCGCCGGCGCGGTGGCCGAGGCGGTCGTTCACCGACTTGAAGTAGTCGAGGTCGCCGATCACCAGGCTGAGCGGCTTGTCCGCCCGAAGCGCGCGCTCGACCTCGGCGTGCAGCTCCTGGTCGAGCGCCAGCCGGTTATTCAGGCCCGTCAGCGTGTCGGTCAGCGCCGCCTCGGAGAGCCGCTCCACGAGCCGCGCCACGCTGTCGCGGACGGCGTGCAGCAGAGCCGCGGCCGGGAACACGATCCCGACGAGGGTGAGCCACGCCGCGGGCACGGCTTCGGCGCGCACGGACGCGATCAGCACGGCGAGGTATGCCGCCCCCACCAGGGCGAGCTGCGCGGCGGCGTGACGCGGGCTGAAGAAGTAGGCCGAGTAGAGACCCAGCCAGACGTAGAGCATCTCGCCCGAGAGAGCCGGCTCGTTCTGCACGGCCCAGGCGTGGATGGACACGAGCAAGGTGCCGAGCGCAACCGCCGCGTGCAGCACCCACCACGGCATGCGCGCCGAGAACGTGAACAGCAGCACGGCAACCGCGCCGCAGACGGTCGGGAGCGCCACGCGGCCCGCGCCCAGGTCGGAGCGATACAGCACCACGACCGCCAGCAGGATCAGCGCCTCGCCGGCGAAGATCGCGGAGGCGACACGCGCCGCAAAGCGCGCGGTGGGCTCTGCGGACATGCCTTCTTATTCGGCGTCTCGGGGTCGAAACTTAGGTGCCGAGCTCGTCACGGAGTGCCTGGATCTCCGACCGCAGCTCGGCCAGCTGCTGCTCGATGCGCTCGATGCGCTGATCGGCGTCGCCGTGGGCGGCGGGTGGCGGAGCCGGCGCCGCAGCCGTCACCACCGGCGCACTCCTTTCCTCCTCCGCCCCGTCCTCGCTCAGCAGCTGCGCGTAGCGCTCCTCGCGCTGCCCGGGACGGCGGTCGAGCCGCGCCACCAGCCGGCGCTCGATCAGCCGCCCGAGCGTGTCCGTCAGCTCGGCCATCTCCCCGAACGGCCGCAGCCGCTCCGCGCGCGTCTTCAGCTCGCCCGGCGTCTGCGGCCCGCGCAGCATCAGCACAGCGAGCACCGAGATCTCCCGGTCGTCCAGGCCGAGCGCGCCGTCCAGCGTGTGGCGGTACTTCATCGAGCGCCGGTTCGACCAGCTCGCGAGCGTGGCCCACTTGCGCTGGACCAGGCGCTCGATGCCGCTGCGGATCGTGTTCTCGTCGTACTCGACGACCGGGTCGCGGTTCGTCGACTGGTTGCACGCGAGTCGTAGCGCGTTCAGCGTCAGCGGATACACGTCCGGCGTCGTGCGCTGCTTCTCGATCAGGCAGCCGAGCACGCGGATCTCGACGGCATCAGGCTCCATGCGCGTAGCAGGATAGGCTCGCGGCCATGGGAACGATCAGCGGTGAGCGCTCCGTCGAGATCGACGCCCCGATGGAGCGCTGTTACGAGATCGCGTCGGACATCGCGAACGCCCCGGAGTGGCAGGGCTCGCTGAAGGACGTGGACGTGCTCGAGCGCGACGGTCAGAAGCGCGCGCTGCTCGCGGAGACCGAGTCGGACGCCAAGGTCAAGACCGTGCGCGCCACGCTCCGCTTCTCCTACGAGGAGCCCAGCGCCATCCGCTGGGTGCAGGAGAAGGGCGACACCAAGTCGCTCACGGGCTGGTGGACGTTCGAAGACCTCGGCGAAGGGCGCACGCGCGCGACCTACGGGCTCGAGGCCGACCCCGGCCGGATGCTCGGCATGCTCCTGCGCGGCCCCGCGGAGGCGAAGGTGCGCGACTTCCTGCTCGGCGACGCCGCCGAGGGGCTGAAGCAGAAGGCGGAGAGCTGACGATGGCTGACTACACGCATATCAACCTGAGGTCGGACGTGAAGGACATGGCGCCCGAGCACGGCATGGAGGGCATCGAGTCGCGCTTCGCGCGCACGAACCTCGAGCTGGCCAACTCCGGGCTCAGCTTCTTCCGGCTCGACCCCGGCTACCGGGCGCCCTTCGGCCACACGCACTCGGAGCAGGAGGAGATCTACGTGGTGCTCTCCGGCAGCGGCCGCGTGGCGGTCGGCGACCAGGTCGTGGACGTGAGCCAGTGGGACGCCGTGCGCATCGCTCCCGGGGTGCTGCACGGCATGGAGGCCGGGCCGGACGGAGCCGAGATCCTCGCCTTCGGCGCGCCGAACACCGAGAACAAGGACGCCGACATGCAGCCGGGCTGGTGGCCTGAGGACGCCTAGCGGCGCGCTCAGGCCGCGAGCGACCAGTCGCGCGCGCTGTAGGCCTTCGGCGGCCGGCCGTAGCCGGCGGGCAGGAGCTCGACGCTCGCATCGCCGACCGTGACGAGGTACTCGAGGTAGCGCCACGCCGTCGTGCGCGCCACTCCGAGCGAGTCAGCCAGCTCGTCGGCCGTGAGCGGGCCGCCGTGCAGGCGGAGCGCCGCGCGCACCTGCTCGAGGCGCTGCTCGTCGAGGTCGCGCGGCAGCCAGCGGCCGCGGTCCCGGCGCACCAGCGAGTCGATCGCGTCCTGGCTGAGCGGCCCCGCCTCCGCCCCGGCCGCCATGCGGCGCCGGAACGCCGCGAGCGAGCGCCGCAGGCGCTCTGGCTCGAAGGGCGCAGCGAGGTAGTCGAGCGCGCCGAGCCGAAGCGCCGCGCGCACGGTGTCGGCGTCCGGCTCGGCTCCGGTGACGATGGCCTCGGCCGGGACGCCACTCGCACGGATGTCCGCCAGGAGGGCGAGCCCGCCTCCGGCCAGGCCGACGTCGACGAGCACGAGGCGCGGCTGCAGCGTGCGCACGACCGCCAGCGCGCGCGCCGGCTCGGACGTCGCGCAGATCAGGTCGAAGCCGGGCTGCTCGCGAACGAAGCGGGACTGCATCCGGGCGAGCGGCCCGGTGGCCGCCACGACCGTGCGCCAGCGGCTCACGCGATCTCCTCGAGCTCCCTCAGGTGGTGGGCCTGGAGCCGCCGCATCGCCTCGAGCCAGGCCTGGGTGTCCCCCGCCTTGGCCTGCATGTACGTGGCCACCTCCTCGTGCGGCAGGATCAGGAAGCGCTCCTCGCGGACGCCTTCGAGCGCCGCCCGAGCCACCTCGTCGGGGCTCAGCACCGTGCCTGCGGAGACCATGACGTTGTACGTAAGCCGCTGCCGTCCCGGCAGCTCCCCGCTCTCGTTCAACAGCCGGGTGTCCACCGCCATCGGGCACAGGCAGCTCACCCGCACGCCGCGGTCGCGGTAGGTGATGTCGAGCCATTCGGCGAAGGCGACGGCCGCGTGCTTCGTGACCGAGTAGGGGGCGGACCCGATCGCAGTGAGGAGGCCCGCCGCCGACGCGGTGGAGAGGAAGTAGCCCTCGCCGCGCTCGACCCACTCGGGCACGAGCCGCCTGGCGGCGTGCACGTGCGCGTGGACGTTCACCGCCCAGGCGCGCTCCCAGTCGTCGTCCGGGGTGTCGATGTCATGCCCGCCGCCGACTCCGGCATTGGCGCAGAAGAGATCGACCGGGCCGAAGGCAGCCTCGGCCCGGTCGACCAGCTCCCCCACGTCCTCCGCGACGGCCGCGTCGCAGGCGACCGGGACTGCGCTGCCCGGGCGCTCCCCCTCCATGCCGGCCGCCACGCGGAGCGCTCCGTCGAAGTCGACGTCGGAGACCGCCACGCGGGCGCCGGCGGCCGCGAGCTGCTCCGCGAGCGCACGCCCGATCCCGGACGCCGCACCCGTCACCACCGCGGTCTTTCCCTGGAGCTCCATCTCAGCTGGTCGGGTCGAGCAGCTGCTTGCCCGTGGTCCGGCGAGCCTCGAGCTCGTGATGGGCCCGCGCGGCGTCGCCGAGCGGATAGGTGCCGCCCACGACCACGCGCAGCTCGCCCTCCTGCACGAGCGCGAACAGCTCCGCGAGCGGTGCGGCGAGCAGGTCGTCGCGGCCGATGCAGTCCATCAGCCAGAACCCGACGACCGAGCGGCAGCGCGACTGAAGTCGCGCGGCGTCCAGGTGGCTCGGCTCGTGCGACGCCTGCCCGTAGACCACCAGCCGCCCGAAGGCGTCGAGCGCTCCGAGCGACTGGCGAAAGACCTCGCCGCCGACCATCTCGAGCACCACGTCGACGCGCTTCCCGCCGTTCGCCTCGATCAGCCGCGCGGCCAGGCCGTCGGGGTCCGGGTCGATCGCGGCGTGCGCGCCCAGATCGAGCGCGAGCTCCCGCTTCTCGGCGCTCGACGCCGTGGCGATCACGTGCGCGCCCGCACGCCTGGCGAGCTGCACCGCCAGCGACCCGACGCCGCCGGCCGCCGCGTGCACGACCACGGTCTCGCCCTCGCGGACCCTGCCGGAGCTGCGAATCAGGTGCCAGGCCGTGACCCCCTGGACGACCAGGGCGAGCGCCACGCCGTCATCGACTCCATCCGGGATCGCCCAGCAGAGGCTCTCGAGCGCCACGGCATGCTCGGCGTAGCCGCCGCTGCCGGTGAGCGCCACGACACGCTCGCCGGTGTCGGCGCGCACGCCCGCCACCTCGCCGCCCGGCACATAGGGCAGCTCAGGCGACACGAGGTACGAGTCCGCGCGGCTGTGCGTGTCCGCGAAGTTGATCCCCGCCCTCGTCACGTGGACGAGGACCTGGCCCGGGCCGGCCTCCGGCGGCTCGAGCTCCACGAGCTCGAGCACGTCCGGGCCGCCGAACTCGCTGATCTGGATCGCGCGCATCCGTTACCGCACCCAGGCCCCGTGGCCCTCGCTGTAGCCGAGCGCCCGGTACGCGGCGTCCACGAGCGACTGCCCGGTCGGGCTGAGCCCGAGGTCCGGGTCCATCTGGTTCATCACGTAGGCGAACGACATGCCGGCGACCGGGTCAGCAAAACCGATGGAGCCGCCGTGGCCGGTGTGCCCGAAGGCGTCCTCGGCGAGCACGACGCGCGCAGCCGGCTCCACGCCGGCGGGACTCACCGCGCCCTTGTGGAAGCCCATCGCCCAGCGGCCCGGCGCGAACAGCATGATGTCCTCGGTCGCCGCCGACTGGACCGCGCCCATGCGCACGATGTCCGCGGCCGAGAACGCGACGCGGCCGACCTTTCGCTCGTGCACGATGGCGCTGTACAGCTCCGCGTAGGCGCGCGCGTTGCCGACTCCGCCCGTCGCGGGGATCTCGGCCGACAGTGCCGCCGGCGTGTCCCACTCCTCGGGCACGAGGTAGCCGCCGTTGTTGGCCATCATCAGCGCCTGCATCGAGGTCGGGTCGGTCATGGCCGTGACGAGATAGCGGCTCACGGGATCGCCCGGTCCCGGCGGCTGGGGGCCGTTCACGTGCGCCACGCGGCCGTGCTCCGCCGCGTCGAGGCCGAGCGTGAGGTCGATGCCGAGCGGCTCCGCGACCTCGCTCCGGAGGAACGCACCGACGCTCTGGCCGCTCACCCGGCGGATCACCTCGCCCACGAGGAAGCCGAACGTGAGGCCGTGGTAGCCGTGGGTGGAGCCCGGCCGCCAGAACGGCTCCTCGGCCGCGAGCACCTCCACCATCAGGTCCCAGTCGTAGAACGCGCCGGGAGGGAGCGGTGCGCGCACTGCCGGCAGCCCGGCCTGGTGCGTGAGCAGATGCCGGACCAGCACCCCCTCCTTGCCAGCGGCCGCGAACTCCGGCCAGTAGTTCGCGACGGGTGCGTCGAAGTCGAGCTCGCCCTCAGCGGCCAGCATGTGCGCGCACAGGGAGACCGCACCCTTCGTGCAGGAGAACGTGAGGCAGACCGTATCCTCGACCCACGGCCGCTGCCGGTCGATGTCCTGAAAGCCGCCCCAGAGGTCCACGACGGTCTCGCCCCCGACGCGCACGGCGACCGACGCGCCGAGCTCGCCGCGCTCCGCAAAGTTGCGCCTGAACTCCTCGCCGACCTCCGCGAACCGCTCGTCGCAGTAACCCTCAACCGGCACCGCATGCACTTCAACAGCCATCGCCGGACTCCTAGATCGAAGACCCGCTCAGCATCCCGCTTCGGGGGCTCTGACCGGTAGTAGGGTGGTCCCTACACACCCCCTCGATGTCCGAGCCTTCCCCCCTCATCGGCCGCGAGCTGGACCTTGCCGTGGCGCTCGGGCAGCTGAAGCGCATCGCCGGCGGCGGCTCAGCCTGTGTCCTGATTCGCGGCGAGGCCGGGATCGGTAAGACCCGTCTCGCGACCGAGGTCCTGGCCCGCGCGGAGGGGGTCGGGCACCGCGTTCTGGTCGGGCGCGCCGACGAGTTCGATCGCGGCATTCCCTACGCCGTCTTCCGCGACGTGCTGGCGCGCCTCGAGCAGCCCTCCGCCGAGCTCGACGGCCTGCGCCAGGGGCTGGACGCGGGCGCGGGCGCGGCGGGCGCTCCGGCCGACGCGCACCTCCAGCTCGTGTTCTCGCGCGCGGTCGAGGCGTTCCGCGAGCTCACGGCGGGCTCGCCCACCGTGCTCCTGATCGAGGACGCGCACCTCGCCGACGCCGACTCGCTCGCGCTGGTGGCGCTCCTCACGCGCCTGGGCGAGCTCGAGCTCCTCACGCTCGCCACGATCAGGCCCACGGCGGCCGGCCCCGCGCGCGAGCTCGAGCGGCTGATGGAGCGCATGGCGGCCGACGGCCGCGGCGCTGTTGTGCAGCTCGAGCCGCTAGACCGGCACGACGTGCAGGCGCTCGTGGGCGCGACGCTCGGCGCGATCCCCGACGAGCGGCTGGTGGACGCCGCGTTCGCCCAGAGCCGCGGCAACCCGTTCCTCACCGCGGAGAGCATGCGGGCGCTGCGCGAGTCGGGCGCCGTGCGGCTCGAACACGGGCGGGCGCACCTCACGGGCGAGGCGCATGCCGACGGCCGGCCCGCGAACGAGGCGCTGCTGGCACGGGTCTTCGGAACCGACGACGACGCGGTGCGGCTGGCGAAGGTCGTGTCCGCCTTCGGGCGCTTCGAGCTCCGCCACCTGCCGCTGGCGGCGCACGTGACCGGCCAGTCGGAGGACGAGGTGAGCGAGACCTTCGACCGGCTGGTGCGAGCTCACCTGCTGCTGCGGAGCCGGGACGGGGGCTTCGAGTTCGCGCACGGGATCGTCCGCGACGCCGTTTATGACGGGATCGGCCCGGCCGAGCGGCGCAAGCTCCACGGCGCGATCGCCGGAGAGCTCGGCGGCGAGCGCCGCGCGGGCGCGCCGCTCGACATTGCCGAGCTCGCCACCCATGTGGCCGAGTCCGCCGACCCCGGCGACGAGCGTGCCGTGGACCTGCTGCTGGAGGCCGGCCGCACGGTGAGCGTGACTGCGCCGCTCGTCGCGGCCGAGCACTACGGCCG
>JBKPBS010000107.1:0-8511 GCA_046726915.1 Actinomycetota bacterium | reverse complement strand
CACGATCGCCCCCCGTGCTCAGGCTGTCTTCGCCATGGTGCTCCGTGTGCGCGCAGACGCTCCGCTCGGCGTGAACGGGCTCGGCTGGGAACTCGCGCCGAGAACCTATCTGCCGCCATTCGTCGGTGCCCGTGTCCTCGTAACACGGTGAGACAACCACCGCCACGTTGGGCTCGTGGGGTGCTACCGCGTCATTGGAGACCACCTAGCCTCCCGAGCGTGCTCGCACGCGCGCAAGATCCTCGCTGCTTCGGAAGGTATTCATTTGCAGCGGGATCGACTTTGCGCACCCTACGGGCGCCCGGAGTCGCCGTGATGTGATGCGCTGAACTCCGCGTACACCGCCGGATCAGGTCCTCCTGCTCAAGACGGCGCCGAGGCATCGAGGAGGCCGTCAACACCGAGGGTGATCCACGGCTGGTCGAGAAGGTCCTGCAGACGGCGGGCGATCGACGATTTTCCCGAGCTCGACCCGCCGTTCAGGACGATCACATCCGTCGCCATGGCATGTCGCACATCCGTCACTTGATCAGCGCGCGCATGCGGTCGGGCCAGCGCAGTCAACGGCTTCGTCTCACCGTGTTCCGCGAACAGCACCAGAGTTCCAGGACGTGGAAGAGCTCATAGAGGCGGAGCCGCGATCGGGCTTCTCCTTCCCGACCTCGAGCCCTCCGATTGTGAACGGCGCGTCGCCCACGCGCACGTCTGCGAGCGCGCGCCGTACGGCGCCGGTCGCGGCCGGAGGTGCGTGCATGTCCTTGTGCGGCGGTGAAAACACGAGCGCGTAAGTGCTCCACCGGGTCGACCGGCGACTACCTGAGGAAGGTCGAACAAGTTGTCGTGAACGTGCGAATGGCGTCGGCCTCCTCGACGCTCCCGGCACAGGCAACGAGCTGCCGAACCTGCGCTACCGCTCCACCCGGAATGTCGCCGACGCCGCGCGCGCGCTCGTCGCGGCGCTCGCCGTTCCAAGCGGCATCTACAACGTCTGCCGCGACGGCGAGCACGTCTCGAACGAGCGCTTCAAACGGGTCAGCGGTTGGCGACCGGAGCGGTGATGAACTGCATCGAGCGGCCCAGTCCGGGAGCGGGGCCTCGCTCCCGGCACTCTCACCATTTGGGATGCGGAAACTGGTCGCACCCGGTAGCAACGATCTTGGGTTGTTTCCGGGTCCTCGAGGACCTGGCGAAACTAGCCTCCGCAACTGCACCCCTTCCTACCCTGCGAAGAGCGGCTCGGGCACGCCGCTCAGGCCGGGTCGCACGGCGAACACGCTGCCCGACAGCGGGCAGCGCCCGAGCTGCTCGCACGTCATGTTCGAGACCGCCGACCCCGCCGTCTTCAACTGGTACGTGAAGACCTACGGGCCCGAGGTGAACCTGTTCGTCGACCATTCCCAGACCGTCCAGCTCGAATGCCTGCGCGCCGGTATCTGGGCCACCAACGACACCTGGGGCCGCATCCATCGCTACCGGTCGGGCGGCGAACGCGTAACGCGATCCTGCTCGTTCCTCTCGTGGATCGACTGCCAGAGATCACGCTCGACGGCCAGCGCCGCGAGCCGAGGTTTCCGTCGCGCTTGGCGCGGCAAGAAATACCTAGATCGATGCGATGATCGGAGACTGAGTCGATGCCGAGGATCGAGGGATATCGCTTCGGCCGCGTCCTCATCGACGGTGCGGAGCAGACGCGTGACGTGATCGTGCTCCCCGAGCGCGTGCTCACCGGCTGGCGGCGCGCGGATGGACACCGACTCGTCCTTGCCGATCTCGCTGACGTGATCGAGGAGCTGCCGGAGCGTCTGCTCGTCGGCACGGGCGCGTACGGCAGATGCGTCCTGACCAGGACGCGCTTGACGAGCTTCGCCAGCGCGGTGTCGAGGTCGAGGCCCTGCCGACGGACGAGGCCGTACGCCGCTACGGCGAGCTCGACCCTCGCCGCACGGCGGCCGCGCTGCACCTGACCTGCTGATGGCCGAGTTCGCGGTGGAGAGCAGCGCCTTCGAGCACGCGCAGGCGATCCCGAGCCGCCACAGCTGCGAGGGCGAGGACGTCTCGCCGCCGCTTCGCTGGTCGAACGCCCCTGAGGGGACGCGATCGTTGGCGCTCGTCGTCGACGATCCGGACGCGCCGGGCGGTGTCTTCACGCACTGGATTGCCTGGGCGCTCGATCCGGCCGCAGAGGGGCTGGCCGAGGGGGAGCCGGCGCCGCGCGAGGGTCACAACGACTTCGGCACAAGGGGCTACCGCGGCCCCTGCCCCCCTCCCGGCCACGGGCGCCACCGCTACGTCTTTCGCCTCTACGCCCTTGACACGGAGCCAGAGCTTGCCGCCGCTGCGACGAAGGCCCAGGTGGAGCAGGCGATCGCGGGTCACGTGCTGACGACGGCCGAGCTCGTCGGCACCTACGAGCGCTGAGGGCGGCGAATACCGTCCGCGCGGGTACAGACCAATGATCGGATAGAGGGATGGAGGTGAGCACCGTGGCGTTCGCCCGCCAGGTACAGGCCGCGAAGCGAAACGTCAGGAAGGCACAGCAGGCGGCGAGGCGCAAGCGCTCGATCGCGCGCCTTCCGAAGAGCACGCGCAGCGAGCTCGGCAAGCAGGCTGGCCGTGGTCGTCAGCCCGGCGGCCAGACAGGCCGCGCGCTCGAGGATCGCAACCGCCAGCAGTTGTACGAGATCGCCAAGGAAAGAACATCCCCGGCCGCTCGAAGATGGGCAAGTGGGACCTGATCGAGGCGATCCGCAAGGCCCGCTGATCGCGACGAGAAAGGGGCTCAGATGCCCGAGAAGAAGCATTTTGCGCGGCGTCAGCGACAAAGAGCGGCGGCAGTACGAACACTTCAAGGAGGAGGCTAAGAAGGAGGGCCGCTACCGCGGGCGCGAGAAGGAAGTCGCTGCCCGCACGGTGATGAAGCAACACAAGAAGAAGGGGCACAGGAAGGGCCGGTAGCTGCCGATGAAGACGATGGTCGTCGGCTACGACGGTGAAGGGTGTCAAAACGATGTTCACTCATGCTGCGGCTCGGTAGTACTCGTGCACGAGGCCGCCGAGCCGGTCGCGGCGGTGGACATGGCCGTGCCGCGGGAGCACAGGCGCGTGCGGTTGAGGCGGATGGAGCGCGAGTCCGCGGTGGGGGCGCTCGTGGTTGTAGTGCTGGATGTAGGCGCGCAGGACGTGTTCGAGGTGGCGGCGGCCAATGATCAGGAGCCAGTCCGGGCATTCGTTGCGGACGGTGCGGACGAATCGTTCCGCGTAGGCGTTCGCCTTCGGCGCTTGCACTGGCGTGTGGACGACCCTGTTTCCCTCGCTGCGGAATACCTCGTCGAAGGAGGCGGTGAACTTGCTGTCCCGATCGTGGATCAGGAAACGGATCCGCTCAAACAGGTTGGTGAAGCCGAGGTTGCGCGCCTGTTGGACGACCCAGGCTCCGGTTGGGTTCGTCGTGCGGCCGGCGAGGTGGACGCGCCGGCTGCCGAGCTCGATGAAGACAACACGTAGAGGCGACGCAGCGTCACCGTCTCGACGGTGAAGAAGTCGCAGGCGAGCATTCTCGCCGCCTGGCGGCGAGCCTGCTCGCCGCCAGGCGACGCAGAAAGGCAGGCCAGCTCACCGCCTGCCGGCGCGGCGCGGGCTCGAGCCCGCCCCTCGCGATCACACGCCGGACGGTGCTCGGTGAGATCCGAAAGCCGAGCTTGAGCAGCTCGCCAGCGATCCGCTGATAGCCGCAGCCGGGATTCTCCCGCGCGAGTCGGAGCACCAGCTCGCGCAGTGCCGGATCCGTAGGCGGCCGGCCCGACCGCTGGGGGTACGTCCACCTCCTGCGCACCAGCTCGCGATGCCAGCGCAGCAGCGTCGCCGGCGTTACCACGAATCCGTGCCGGCGCCCGTGCGGGAGCAGTCGCGCGAGCGCGGCGATGAACGCACGGTCGGCAGGTCGAAGCCGCTGGCGCTGCTGCTGACGAGCGAGAACCGAGAGCTGGTGCCGAAGGCGCGCCAGTTCGAGGTCCTTGGCGAACTCGGCTCGTCGATCGCGGACGAGCAGCCTCAGAACGGCAGCAAAGGCTAGGCAAGCGAAGGAAAGGAGCATCAGCCGATCCTCCCAGGCCCAGCGGCGCCTTCACGCCTGACACTCCTTGCGTTGATCAGCCGTATCTGGTATCCGCGCGCGCGCGTGAACAGTTGTTAAGGAACGCGAGCCAGGACTCCGAGCCGCCCGAACGCGCAAGCCGAAACCGCACCGGCCACGAGAGGGCACAGAAGGACGCCCGAATCCACCCTCGAACTCGTATCGGAGGTTCTGGCACCCTTCACGCCGGGTTGGACGCGTTCGCGCCAGTCCCGCAGACGTTCCGTAGCCGTCGGTCGCGGCGAGCGTGGCAGGATGATCCGCTCTTCCCTCGGGAGGATCTCTGCGACCTCTCCGACCGGAACGATGAGGAGCAGCCTGCCGAGGAGGCCGACACGGACGGGATCAGGTCCGGCCGGTCGCAGCGGGACGCGTACCGCACCTCCTCGACGAAGCGGGCCCGGCCCTGTGTTGAGTCGACGCGAAAAACGCGCACACCCTCCTGCGTTACGACGTCCCCATCAGGATCCGTGTCCCTCCTCAGCTTTGGCGCGCCACCAGCTCAATGCCAGCGCAGCGGCCTTACCGGGCTGACCGGAAAGATCGTCCAACTCCGCTGCGGCAGCGCGCGTACTCAACGCGGCCAGCAGCACACGGTCAGACTGGCGAAGTGACGGGCATCGTTCACGCTCAGGCGTGCATTCCAAAGGAGCGCTACGGCTTCCAGCGGCCCGCTGTAGTATCGAGCCCTAGATCTCGTTTCCGAGAAAGGGGGAAACGATGCGGAGATCTGTCCTCACGGCGATGCTGTGCGCCAGCACACTCGCCCTCCTTACCTCCGGAGCGCTCGCCACGCACGGTCCGGACGCGGAGGTCACCGTCGGCAGCAACGACGGGGTCATGCTGCAGAACAAGCAGAACGAACCGTGGGTGGCGATCAACCCGGTGAACACGTCGCAGCTCGCGGCGGGGGTCAACGACAACATCGACCTCGAGGGCTGCAACAACGGCGCCGACAACACGTGCCCGTTCACGAACGGGGTCGGTGTGTCGGGCGTGTACTTCTCGAGCGGCAACGCGTCGTGGACGCAGCCGACCTACAGCGGCTACTCGTTCCGGAGCTGCGTCGGCGTCCCGGGAAGCATGGACTCCTGCTCTCCAGCTCAGCCCGGCCCAATCGGCACGCTGCCCGGGTACTTCGAGAACCGCCTCGTCGCGGACGGCGACCCCGCGGTCGTGTTCGGTCCGAAGCCCGCGGTCGGCGGGTTCAGCTGGTCGAACGGCACCCGGCTCTACTACGCGAACCTGACCTCGAACTTCCAAGCCGAGCGGAACGAAGTGCTGAAGGGCTTCGAGGGCGTCGCGGTGTCCCGTACCGACAACTTCGGAGCGAGTTGGCTCTCGCCGGTCGTCGTCTCGAAGCAGAGCGGCTCGGCGTTCTCAGACAAGGAGTCGATCACGGTCGACGACGCCTCCCAGACCAGCCCGTTCTTCGGCAACGCGTACGTCTGCTACACGGCCTTCCGAAGCGTGGGAGGAGCGCCCAACCCGATCTTCGTCGCGCGCTCGACCGACGGCGGCGACACCTGGGCGCCGGAGCGGCTCTCCGAGGCTTCGAACACCGGCCTCGGAAGTGGCCGCCAGGGCTGCGACGTCGCCACGGATAGCAAGGGCGTGGTGTACGTCATCTGGCGAGGCGGCGAGTCGCCGAAGACCGCCCCGCCGCTCTTCGACCGCGGCATCTTCCTGTCGCGCTCATTCGACGGGGGCGTCAGCTGGGACAAGCCTCGGCAGGTGGCGAACGTCCAGGAATGCGGGATCCTCGACGTGAACCAGGGTCGCCGGTCGTTCGACGGCCTCGGCGGGTCCCGCGTCAGCCTGAATGCGAGTCTCGACATCGCTAACGGCGCACCCACCGGGACCGGTGCCCCCGACACGCTCGCGCTCACCTGGTGCGACGGCCCTACGCCGAGAGCGCCCGCAGGCGGACCAAACGAGGATGCCCTGCTCCGGCTCTCGAGCGACCAGGGCGAGAGCTGGACCACTCCGGTGAACGTCGCCGCGGCGGGCGACAGGCCCGACTTTCCTTCTGTCGCCATCTCGCCGGACGGGACCGACCTGTACCTGACCTACATGGCGTTCCACACCCCGTGGCAGCCGACTACCAGCAACCCTCGGATGATGGAGGGCGTCGTCCGACATTCCGACCTGGCCGGCCTCGCGATCGCGGGCTTTACGACCATTCACCGCGGGGATTCGGGCGACGCGCGCGGCTCGAGCACGAACGGCCTCGCGGCCGAGTTCCTGGGCGACTACAACTACGTCGACGCGACGAACGACTTCGCCTACGCCGTTTGGAACGACGTGCGCAACGCCGCGGATTGCCCGGCGATCGACACGTACCGGCAGAACTTCCGGACAAGCTCGCCGACGCCGGCCCCTGCGCCGCAGCAAGATTGCCCGCTTGCCGGCACGGACGTGTTCGGCAACAGCGACATCTTCGGTACGCGGGTGAACGACCCAAGCTGAGCATCCACCGAAGAGTCGAAAGACGAGAGGGGCGCCTCCGGGCGCCCCTCTCGTTTGACGCTAAGCAGGATCTCGGCCAATATCCGTGGCTCGATTCAGGAGTCTTGCGGAAATCGCCGTCGGTGGCGAGGACGGGCTAATCGCACTGGTGATCCTGAGACGATCGAGCACGTCTGCCATCCGTGGAGTGGACCTCTGGGAAGCATGATCCCGCCGAAGCGAGTCGTCTCTGGAAGAGGCTCGACATTCATCGACGTGCCGGACGAGCTGCTTGCGGCAGAGATCAAGCAGGGGCGTGCAGTGCGAAAGAGCGAATTCGCCACTTGCCACTACTGCGGCGAGCGCAGTTCCAGCCGAACATCGCATCAGCAGCGACGTCTGCCATATAGCGTGTGGGTGCACAAACTCGGTCACGGCGTTAGATCTGCTGGATTTGTGGGCGGATCGAGCCGAGCGCGAGCCGTTCCAATCGCGGCGTAGGCCCGCACACGTTGCGAATACGGGTCGGCTCGTCGTAGAGTCGGCGTGCTCCCAACGAAAGGGGATCACGTGCCAACCTGGCTTTGGATCGTCATCATCGTCATTGTTGCGTTGGCAGTCCTTGGCTACTTTGGCCGGGACGCTTCTCTAGGTAGCCGCGCCCCGGCTAACTTCGTTTCGCTAGTCGTTCGCAGGGCTCTCCTAAGCGCACCTCTTTGGACCGCCACGGGCGCGCGGCGTCAGTAGCGCCGACCTGTGGGTGCCGAAAAAACTCGGTTCCGGGCACGCAGACCCCGGGTTGGCGACACAACCCAGAAGCATTTCTCATTTCTCCATGGGTGAGTACGCACGCCTGACCGTGCGTCATCGGTGACGACCTAACCTTGGCGAGCGTGCTCGCACGCGCACGCTGCTCCGGAAGGTGCTCCCTTCGCAGCGGATCGGGTTGTGCACCTACGCGCCGCATAGTGAGAGGGCGTACTCAGCGGGGACGGCGCCGCGGCCCGGCTCCTCCGCTGCCCAGTCCGTCAACCACTAGGAGGGGGTGTATCGGCTTGCGGCGCGTCGAGACAAGCGCAACACTTTGATACAGCCCAGGCTTGGGTCGGGGAACTGGTGGAGATCGGCGATCCAGAGCGCACGTTCACGGTTGAGCCGCTGGAAGATCCCGTGCCGCGCGAGCGTCCCGCCGAGCCCGCCGAATCGCCGGCGACCCCCTCTCCCGCCGAGGAGCCGATCGAGCCGGAGAGGGTGCCGGCGCCGTGAGCGCAGCACCCGATTACATTGAGCCGATCGTCGGCTGGCGCACCTGGCTCGTCGTGCAGGAGGGCGAGGGCTTCCGGCTTCGAAGCGTCGTCTACGACGCGCTCTGGTCCCCGCGCAACGAACTCGTCGCGCGCTGTCTCCACCGTGCCCTTCCCTTCCCGTGGCGCAGACGCTCCAAGCACGCCCCGCCCGGTCGCGGCTGCGGCTGCGGCGTCTACGCGGCGAGGGAGCCCGACGAGGCCGCGACCTATCTCGAGGGACGCACGTGGGCAGAGACGCTCTGCGTTCACCGCGTCATCGGCACGGTCTCCCTCTGGGGCCGGGTCGTCGAGTGCACCCGCGGCTGGCGTGCCTCCCGTGCCTACCCGAAGGCGATCTACGTCCCGGCGATGCGCGCCCCCTACTGGCTCAGGGCGGAGCGGGTCGAAGAGGTCGCGCTTGCCCTGACCGAGTACGACGTTCCCGTTGAGCTCCTCGATGCCGACTCTCGTGGCCCGGAAGAGGTCGTGGCGGCACTCGGCGCGGGCGCCGCCCGCGGCTGAGGCCCGACCGACCGAAGAGTGAACAGCTCGGCCCGGGGTCGCAAAAAATCAGTCCGCGTAGCCGGATTACGGCGTTCGCGCGGAGATCGGGTTCCGCGAACCCTATGCGGGCCATCGCGGCTC
>JBKPBS010000106.1:0-16858 GCA_046726915.1 Actinomycetota bacterium | reverse complement strand
CTGGCATCTCACGATCGAGGCCGCCGGCGGAACGGTCAACCGCCGCGTCCTGTACCGGGCGTCGAGCATGCAGGTACTCGGTGGCGTGCTCAACGGGCACCTGGGCGTAGCCGCGCGGATCGCGGCCCTGCGGCGCTCGTCGCCCGACGTCTGCCCGCAGGTGCCGACGCTGGTCGCCGCCGAGTTCCCGATCCTGGCCGTGGAGGCGATGCTCGCGGCACTGGCGTCGTTTACGCTGGTGGCGCCCCTCGGCCTGCCGTGGTGGCTGCCGCTGGTCGGGCTCGCGGTCGTCGGACTGGTCAGCGCCGGCCTGCGGCGGCTCGCACTGAGGAAGGGCCGCGAGCTCTGGAGGGGCCTGGCGGTGCTGCGAAGCCTCGGCGGCGGCAGCCGCGTGGTCGGCTTCGTGCTCGTCGCCGTGTTCGCGCAGATCTTCCGCAACTGGCTCCTCTTGCACGCCGTCGGGGTCGATGCCTCGCTCCTCGATGCGACAGCCGTGCTGATCGCCCTCGTGACGCTCGCACAGCTCCCCGTCGGTCCGACCGTCGGTGCCGCCGCGGCCGTGCTCATCCTGGGCCGAGAAGGAGTCGCGGCCGCGGCGGCCGCCGGCCTCCTCTTGACCGTCACGGGCACGCTCGGCGGCCTCTGCTTCGCCGCCTGGGCGGGCGCCGATCGCATCTGGTTGGTCGCACGCCGAAACAGGGTGAGCCGAGGCCGCTTGGCACCGCGCCGGCGCGATGAGAACGCGTCAGCGTGAAGACGCGGCCGGCATCCCGCTAGTCACGCAGCGGTCTGGCTGGGCGGTGTGTGTCCCGGGCTGAAGCGCCGGACCTCATCGCGCGCGCGCACGGGCTCGGTGAGGTCCTCGAAGTGGACCATGAGCCCGCCCGTGGTGAGCGGTGTGATGGTGAGCTCGACCGGAACGGTCCTGGCGCTCGCGTGGACCAGCTGTAGATCGAGGCGGCGCGCCGAGACGTCTCCCGATGCGCTCCGGCGGAGCGCGGTGCTGCACGAGCCGGCATCCTCGCGGTCGACGATGGTCACGAGGGCGGTCCCCTCCAACTGCTCACGGGAGTAGCCGGTGAGCCGGCGGAGGGCGGGATTCGTCCTCTCGAGACGACCGTCTCGGGTAAGCAGCGCGGTCCCGATGGGCACGCTCCCGAACAGGGCATCGAAGCGCGCCTCTGCCAGCCGCCGGCCCTCCTCAGCGGCGCGCTTGTGCGAGATCTCGCGGACGGTCGTGCTGATCTCCGCCAGCCGCTCATCGTCGCGTCCGGGGACCGGATGGAGGCTCACCTCGACCCAGACGAAGTCGCCGGCCTTTCGACGGAGCCGCGCCTCAAAAGTGCTCTCGGACCTGGTCGCGCGTGCCCGGGCAAGTTGGCGACGGTCGTCGGGATGGAGCAGCTCAGCGCCCTGGCGCCCGACGAGCTCCTCAGGCTCATAGCCGAGCAGCCGGCGGGAGGCGGCCGAGGCATAGAGACAGATTCCGCGGTCGTCGTAGCGCGCGACCAGTTCGGTGGCGTGGTCGCCGAGCAGGCGGCGCTCGGCCTCCGAGCCCGCCAGGTTCCTGGCCGCGTCGTCGAGCGACCGCGCGAGGCGCTCGCGCTCCTCGGCAAACCGCCCGCGAGCTTGCTCCAGCGCCTCCTCGGCCTGCCCGTGGGCCTGCTGCGTCCGCTCGAGCTCGCTGTGCACGTCCTCGAGCCGCCCTTCGACCAGGTCCAGCTCCTGCTCGGCGCGCCGCCGCCCGGTGAGCGCCGCGGCGAGCTCCTGGCTGGTTCGCGCCTGCTCCTCCCGAGCGCGCTCGACTTCGTCCTCCAGCGCTCGGCTCCCCGCGCCCATTCGCGCCAGCTCGTCCGCGGCGCTGCCGAGCTCGGCCTGCAGGCGGTCCAGCTCGCGGGCGCTGTCGTCCAACTCGCTCCGCACGTGATCCCGGCCGGCCGCCGCGAGCGCGAGCTCGCGGCCCAGCCGTGTCAGCTCCTGCTCGGCCGCGGCGACGGCGCTCCTGGCGTCAGCCAGCTGCTGTTCGGTCCGCCTCCCGGCCACCTGCGAGCCGCGGAGGTCCTCGTCCAGCCGCTCCCGCTCTCGCCCGGCTTGGTCCAGCTCCACGCTCCGCGCGGCCAGCTCGGCAGTGAGCTGTGCGATCCGCTGGCGGGCCTGCGCGAGCTCTTCTGAGGTCCCCTCGAGCCTATGGCGCGCCTGGTCGCGCGCCAGCTGCCGACGCTCGAGCTCCGCGTTCGCACGCCCGAGCTTGTCGCGTAGACGCTCGCTCTCGGTGACGTCGTGGACGAAGATGTGGCATCCGTCGTCGTCGCCGTCGGAGGCGGGCGGCACCCGGAGCTTGACGGGAAACTGCCGGCCGGCGCGATCGCACCCCAGCAACGCGAACTCGCGGGTGGCGGCGTCCGAGTGCCGGCGCATCAGCTCGGGGGGCGGAGCAGCCAACCCCGGGCCGGGAGCGATCATCCCGGCCAGCGAGCGACCCAGCGCTTCCGGGGTCGGCCAACCGAACATCGCCTCCGCGCTCGCGCTCCAGTCGGTGATCCGGCCTCCGTCGTCAACGGCCAGGTAGGCGTCGGGCGACGAGTCCACGACGCGCCGCAGCCGCCGGCGGCTCTTGGCGGCGGCGGCCTGGTCGCGTCGCCCGTCGCCGACCGCAGCGGCGAACGCGAGCGAGCCAAGCAGGAGCACGGCCAGGAAGGCCTGAACGATGTAGACCTGGTCCCCCTCGCTGCGGGCGTAGGCGACCAGATCCGAGCTGTGCGACGCGACGTGCGTGGCGGCGAGCGCCACCCCCGCCCCGCCCAGCGCGGCGGCCCGCGGCCCCAGCCGCCAACCCGCCCAGAGCAGGAGGGGAAGCGCGATCGCTCCGACGACGAGCGTGGCCCCTCCGCCCGGCTCGGACCAGACCGCGAGGCCGACGCCGGCGACAACGCAAGCCGCGAATCTGAGTTCCGCGCGTGAGGGCCGGCGACGCCCCGGGTGGAGCGGCGCGGTGATCAGCGGCGCCACGGCGATGATGCCGAGCGCGTCGGCGCTCCACCACCGCAGCCAGCTCTCCGCGAATGAGGCGTCAAACGTCTGCGCCGCGACGGCGCCCGCCGACAGCGCGACCAGCCCGTTCGCGACCACCGCGCCTCCGACCACGAGGGCGATCAGGTCGCGCAGTCCGCCAAGCGTGAAGCGCTTGCCGGCGATGCGCTCGACGAGCAGCGCGCCCAGCAGCCCTTCGGCGCTGCTCGGGACGGCAAATGCGATGCTCACCTCGAGCGAGCTGCCCGCATACAGGTAGGCCGCCAGGCTCCCGACCCCCGCCGCGCACGCCAGCGCGGGCCAGCTGTGGCGCGGGGCCACGAGCATCACGCCCAGGTAGACCCCGCTGGCGGGCCACAGCACGGCGATGCCGGGGTCTCCGATGAGCGAGCCGGTCAGCGCGGCCGCAAGGAAGTAGAGGGTCGCGAAGGCTCCGGTCCTGGCGACGAACCGAAGCATGGGGGAGGCGGACCCCACAACGCGCGTCATGTAGCTATCTGTCGGGAGTCGGGCCCAAGTCCTTTAGCCCTGACGCGTGATCTCGGCGGGAGGGCGCGCTGCCGGCCGTATTCACAGGGTTGTAACCGGCTCGGCGGCTTGGGCTGTGATTGTCAATCCCACCCGCATGGTGAGAGGGCGACATGGCGAACGGTGAGCGCGGCCTGTGGCCGTTCGCCAGCGCTCCGCGCTACGCCAGCTTCTATGAGCTCTTCCAAAGGGCCGGCGCGAATCTGGAGCAGGCAACCGGGCTGCTGGAGAAGCTCATCTGCGACTGGCCTGACGACGGAACGCGACTGCGCTTCGAGCTGAAGGAGCTCGAGACGGCCGGTGACCGGATCACGCACGACGTCATGCATCACCTGAATGTGAAAGCGGCCACGCCGTTCTCCGTCTCCGATGCCCACGCGCTCATCTCGGAGCTCGACGACGTGGTCGACCTCGCCGAGGAGGTGGCCGACTTCATGGGCCTCTACCGCGTCGAGGCTCCGACCGAGCAGGCAATCGCGCTCGCTTCTGTGCTTCACCAGGCGGGACAGGAGCTCGCGGCGGCGATGGGAACGCTCTCGCGCCCCCACGATCTCCGTCCGCACATCGTCGTCCTCTACGAGCTGGAGCACGAGGGCGATCGGCTCGAGCGCGAGGCGCTCAGCTCCCTCTTCGACGGCGGGATCGATCCCATGGTTGTGATCCGCTGGAAGGACATCTACCAGCGGCTCGAAGCCGCGATCGACGCCTGCCGCCACGCCGCGAACACCCTCGAGGGCTTGATCGTCAAGTCCACCTGACGAGCTGCGCCGTCGCGTGCGCGGGATACTGCGCGCGCGATGTCCCGGGAGAACGTCGAGATGGTGCGGGGGAGCCTGGAGGCCTGGAATCGTGGCGACGTCGATGCCTGGCTCGAGTCGGCTCACCCGCAGATCGAGTGGGTCTCCGAAGTGGTACGGCGGGTCGAGGGCGCCGAGACTGTCTACCGGGGCCCCTCAGAGATGCGCCGGTTCTGGGACGAGTGGCACTCGGTTTGGGATGTGACGATCGACGTCTCGGCGATCCGTGACCTCGGCGACACCGTCCTCGCTCTCGCTTGCCTTCGAATGCGCGGCGAGGCGAGCGGCATCGATCTCGAGCGGCCCGTCGCCTACGTGTTCGAGTTCGAGGAAGGCTTGGCGAGGAGGGTGCGCGCCTACCTCGAGCCGCAGCGGGCCCTCGACGCCGTGGGGCTGCGCGAGTAGGCACGGACTGCGCGCGTAGGCGTGGGAGACTCGCCCCAACGTCGAAGGGACCAAGGTATGTCAGCGTCCGAGTTTCGCTTCACCGATCGTCAGCGCGCCTCGCTGGCCGCGATCGTCGACACGTTCGCCCCGGGTGTCGATGGTCTGCCGTCAGGCAGCGAGCACGGCGTCGTCGAGGTGATCGAGGAGGCGGTGGCCAGCAACCCGCGCAAGGCCGAGCGGCGGCAGGTGGCTCAGCTGCTGGGCCTCTGGAACACGCGGCTCCTGACCGCGATCGGCGGCGGCGGGTTCGACCGCTTCGGCGAGCTGCCGCAGTCGCGGCGCGAGGACGTGCTGCGGTCGTGGCGCGACAGCCGGACCCCGCAGCGCCGCGGCGCCTACCAGGCGCTCCGCAAGGCCGCGCTGCTCATGTACTACATGAAGCCGGGGCCGGACGGGCGGACCAGCCCCATGTGGGAGCGCGCGGGCTTCCCAGGGCCTCCGGGACCCAGAGAGGACGCTGCCGCCCCGGCGCTCACGCCGATCGTCGCCGACCGTGACATGGACCTCCGGTGCGACGTGGTCGTCGTGGGCTCGGGAGCGGGCGGCGGCCCGGCGGCCGCCGTGCTGGCGGGCGCCGGGCTCGACGTCGTGGTGCTCGAGGCCGGCGACTACGTGCCGGAGACCGAACTCGACGGGAGCGAGTTCCAGGGCTACAGCTCCCTCTATCTAAACGGCGGAGCGATGAGCAGCCAGGACGGCGGCACCGGCATCCTGGCGGGTGCGACGCTCGGCGGCGGGACGACGGTCAACTACACCACCGCGTACCGCACGCCCGGGCCGATCCGCGACGAGTGGGCTCGCGCGGGCGCCGAGGGCGTGGACGGCGACGAGTTCGACCGCTCGATGGACGCCGTGTTCGACCGGCTCGGCGTGAACGACGAGCACTCCTGGGTGAGCTCGCGCGACGCGCTGCTTCAGGAGGCGGCCGTCGGGCTCGGGTGGAGCTCGGTCCGGGTCCAGCGCAATGTGCGCGGCTGTCCCAAGGGCGGCGAGGCGTGTGCCACCTGCGGATTCGGCTGTCCCTATGGCGCGAAGCAGTCGACCGCCCGGACCTGGCTGGCGGACGCCGCCGAGCGCGGCGCCCGCGTGCTCGTCCGGGCACGGGCGCAGCGGGTGCGCATCGAGGACGGCGAGGCGCGCGGGGTCGACGCCGTAACCTGGGAGGGGCATCGCGTGACCGTGCGCTCGCGCGCGGTCGTCGTCTCGTGCGGCGCGCTTCACACGCCTGCGCTGCTGCGGCGCTCCGGCCTGGGGAACCCGCACATCGGCCAGCACCTCTGCATCCAGCCCGCCCTCGGTGTCTTCGGCATCCTGGATCGCGAGATTCGCCCGTGGGAGGGCGTGCTGCAGTCGATCCACGTGGACGAGTTCACGAACCTGGACGGAAGCGGCTACGGCGTGCGCCTCCAGACGGCGCCGCTCATGCCGGGCTTCTTCGTCTCGTTCGCGCCTTGGGACGGCGCGGTGCAGCACGCCGGGCTGGTCGAGTCGCTCTCGCACATGACGGTCATGGGCATGACCGTGCGGGATCGCGACGCCGGCGAGGTGAAGGTGGGCAGGGACGGCGAGCCGGTCGTGCGATACAAGCTGCCGGCGCGCGACGCCGCCCACCTGCGCCGCGGCGTCGAGGCGGCGGCGGAGCTGCTCGAGAGCGTCGGCGCGGAGCGCATTTTCAGCTCCCACGCCAGGTACGTCGGCTACGACCCCGGGCGCGGCGGCGACCGAAGGCGGTTCATGGCCGAGATCGACGCCGCGGGCTGGGGACAGGGCCAGGTTCAGCTCATCGGCTTCCACCTGCTCGGCTCCTGCCGCATCGGGCGCACGCCCGAAGCGTCCGCGTGCGGACCCGCGGGCGAGGCATGGGAGGTGAGGAACCTCGTCGTGTGCGACGGATCGGCTTTCCCGAGCGCGTCCGGGGTCAACCCGAACGCCTCGATCCAGTCGCTCTCACATCTCAACGCCTCCCGGCTGGCGGCACGGCTCGCCGCGTAGCGGTTACCTCACGCGCGCGGTCGCCTTGCCGGGGGCGTAGCCCTTCTTGCTCGCAGTGGCCTTGTGCTTGCCCTCGGCCAGGCTGAAGAGCACGGTTCCGCTTGGGCCGGTGGTCTTCGTGCCGTCGCCCTTCACCTTCACCTTGGCGCCGGCCACAGGCTGGCCCGCGTCCGAGACCTTGAAGGCCGTCTTGCCGTTCTTCTTGTTCTTCGCCTTGAGCGTGAGGCCGGGCAGGATGCGCTGGTGGAAGTTCGCGATCCCGCCGGAGGGCGGGTCCACCAGCGCGAGTAGGTCCAGCGGGCCTCTCGAGCCCTCGCCGGCGAGGTCGAAGATCGTCGTCGCGTCGCCACCGGGCGCCTTGAGCCTGCGGGTGGCGCCGAACTTGGTCGCCGCCTTGTTGCTGCGCCTGGCGAACACGGTCGCTTCCTTTTTCCAGAAGACCCACAGCCGCCCCGAGGCCGCCGCGGCGATCGACACCTGCTCGCCGGCCGTCGGAGAGAGCTTCGTCGCCTTGCCGGTGTCGACCCGGAACAGCGCGGGGTTCCCGGTAAACGGATTCGTGCCTTGCGTATAGGCGACGAACACACCCGCGGCGCCGATGCGGCCGGTGGTCCCGACCTCGTGTTGCAGCTGGGCGGCGGCTGAGTTGGGCAGCGTCACCGGCTGACCGAGCGGCGACAGTCCCACCACCACGACGTTCTCGGTGTCGAGGTCGTTCCAGGCGAGGAACACCTGGCCGCTCTGGGAGTCGACGCCGATGCCCGGATCCCGCTGAAGCCCCGCGGGAAGCTCACCGTCCGCGGCACTCGGGTCGAGGCCGAGGTGGAAGCCGCCGCCCGACGGGTCCGAGTCGCCCCAGGCGGAGTAGAAGGTCCCGTCACGGCCGACGTTCGCGTCCAGCCCGCTCGCCGCGTAGACGGGCTTGGCGGTGTTGCCGGCGCGTGACGCCGGCAGCGGGGGCGTCCAGGCCGCGCCGTTCGCCGACACCGCGGTCGACATCGCCCGGTCGACGCTGCTGCCCTCCGCCAGGCCGGCGAAGAACGCGCGGATCCCCTCCGGGGCCCGGACCAGCGCGACCGCCTCGTTCGCGCCGCCGGGGTAGCTGAAGATCGTGTCGGGGCCGGCCACCGTCTTGGCGTCTGCCGAGATCGAGCTGTGCAGGATCGAGCCCGTGTTCCCCGGCCCCGCCCGGACCCAGCCCACGTGCAGGACTCCGTCGGCGCTGCGCACGAGCCCCACGCGGAGCGTGTTCAGGTCCTCCTGGCCCGCGACGCCGGTCACCTGCGTCCACTTGCCGGGCGGGCCGGCGGCCGCGGTCCCGGCGCAGGCCAGCGCACCCAGGACTGCCAGTGCCGCCGCTACTCGGGTCCCGCGGTCCATTGCCTGGGCCTAGCGTAACCGCCGGGCCCCGATGCGCACGACATCGGGGCCCGGGTCCTGCTCCGCGGCAACGAGTGCGGAGTCACACGTGCGTACGGCTCCTAGGACGGAAGCGGGATGCCGCCGGTCCTGCGCTGGGCGGTCCAGCTGACGTTCTCGGCCTTGCAGTCGCCGACGGTGCGGCTGAGCGTGCCCTTGGCGCTCGTCCTGGTCAGGAAGCGGCCCCGGATCGTGAAGCCGTTGCCGGCGTACTTGAACTTGCCGTACTTGTTGATCTGCCCGCCCATGATGATGTAGACCAGGTAGCGGTCCTCCTTCACCTCACCCGACGCGCACTTGAGCTGCGTCGTCGCGTTGACGGAGAGGACCTTGCGCACGGTCCCGTTGAAGGAGCCGTACTTGAACACCTTGAACCCGACCGTGCCGGGCGTCTGGTCGGCCTGCGCCGTGGTGCCGTTGTAGTAGCCGGCCCTCGGCACCGCGGCGTCGGCCATCGCGGGCACGAGCGCGGCGAGCAGAGAGGCCGCCACGAGGGCGGAGACGGCGGCGCGGCGGAGGGAGAAGCTGCGGGACATGGAGGACTCCTTTGTGGCTTTCCGATGTGCCTCGATCGTCTCGCCACAGCGGTCTGGCGCGCTTCGGGGACATCCCTAAGGCGGCCCCTAGGGCGGCAACCGGCGGCCCGGCCGGCGCACGCGGAACCAGTTTGCGCCATAGGGCGGCAGGTCGAGCGTGACCTCCCCCGCGTCCAGCTCGTGGTCCTCGTCGTGGAAGAGGTCCACCAGCCGCCCCTCGTCCCCGAGCACGAGCCGTGCGCGGGCGCCGCGCCCGGCGAAGTTGTGGACCGCGACGATGGTCGAATCGTCCCAGTCGCTCCGCTGTGCGAACACGGCCGCGTCGCCCGCGTCGAGCAGCGTCCACTCACCCCAGCCGAGCTCCGGACATTCCCGCCGGCGCCGGATCAGCCGCTCCATCCAGTTGAGGAGCGACTCCGGATCGCGCCGCTGGCGCGTCACGTTCAGCTCGGGGAACCCGAACGGTCCCTCCTCGACGAGTGGCCGGCAGGGCTCGCCGGCGGTGGTGAACCCGGCCTGCGGCTCGGCGGACCACTGCATCGGAGCGCGCACGCTGTAGCGCCCCTCGATGGCGAGGTTCTCGGCCATCCCGATCTCCTCGCCGTAGAAGAGCACGGGCGTCCCCGGCAGCGAGAATGCCAGCGAGTACATCATCCGGATGCGCCGCTGGTCGCCGTCCAGCATCGTCGGCAGCCGCCGCCGCAGCCCGCGGCCGTAGAGCTGGAGCTCCTTCTCCGGTCCGAACGCGGCGAACACCTCCTGGCGCTCCTCGTCGCTCAGCTTGTCGAGGGTCAGCTCGTCGTGGTTGCGCACGAAGTTCGCCCACTGGCAGTCCTCGGGAATGACGGGAAGCGCCTCCAGCGCCTTCACGAGCGGGGTCGCGTCCTCGCGCGCGAGGGCGAGATACATCGCCTGGTTGACGTTGAACGACAGGATCACCTGCACCTCGTCGCCGTCCTCGTCGCCCATGAACTCGCGCTGCTGAGCCGGCGTCAGGTTGACCTCGCCCAGCAGCACCGCCTCTCCGTTGCGCCGGCCGATGAACCGCCGCAGGTCGCGCAGGAGCTCATGCGGGTCCTGGCGGGTTCGCCTGTCGGTACCGGGCGGCTCGATCAGGAAGGGCACGGCGTCCACGCGAAACCCGCTCAGCCCCTGCTCGAGCCAGAAGCCGACCGTCTGGGCGATCTCGTCGCGCACCGCGGCGTTCGCCACGTTCAGGTCCGGCTGGTGTGAATAGAAGCGATGCTGGTACCACCGCCCCGCCTCCTCGTCGAACGCCCAGTTCGAGTTCTCGCGGTCGGGAAAGACGACGTCGCCGGCCTTCTCCTCGGGCTTCTCGTCGCGCCAGACGTAGAAGTCATGGAACGGCGAGTCGGGACCGCGCCGCGCGTCCTTGAACCAGGGATGCTCGTTCGAGGTGTGGTTCACCACCAGGTCGGCGATCACGCGCATCCCGCCCCCGCGCGCCGTGCGCACCACGTCGAGCAGGTCGCCGTGCGTGCCGAGGCGCGGATCGACTCCGTAGAAGTCGGTGATGTCATAGCCGTCGTCGCGCTGGCAGGACGGCATGAACGGCATGAGCCACACGCAGTCGATGCCGAGTCCCGTCAGGTAGTCGACCCGCTCGCACAGCCCGGGCAGGTCGCCGCAGCCGTCGCCGTCGGAGTCGAGGAAGGTCTCGACGTCGAGGCAATAGAAGACGGCGTTCTTCCACCAGACGTCGCTCGTGGCCTTGCGCTTCACGCCGCGAGCTCCGGCAGGACGCGCTCGCCGAACGCGTGGATGAACGGGGCGAGGTCCTGGCCCACGTGGTGGAGATGAATCTGCTCGAACCCGAGCTCCGCAAGCTCGTGGAGCCATGCCGCGTGCCTGTCGAGGTCGGCGGAGACGAGCACCGCGTCGCGCATGTCCTCCGGGCGAACGTGCGCCGCCGCCGCGTCGAACTGCTCGACCGTTTCGAGGTCCCAGGAGAGCGGCGGGCCGAACACGTTCGTGCGCCACTGGTCGTGTGCGATGCGCAGCGCCTCTTCCTCGGTCTCGGCCCAGCTGAGGTGGACCTGCAGATGAATCGGCTTGCCCTCGCCGCCGCCCTCGCGGAAGGCGCCGATCACGCGCTCGAGCGTCTCGCTCGGCTGGTTGATGGTGACGAGGCCGTCCGCCCACGCGCCACACCACCTCGCCGTCTCCTCGCTTACCGCCGCGCCGACCAGGCTCGGCGGCTCGGGGGGAAGCGTCCAGAGACGCGCCCGGTCCACATGCACGCGGCCGTCGTGATTTACGACCTCGCCGGCGAACAGGGCGCGCATGACGTCGACGCACTCGCGCAGGCGCGCGTTGCGCTCGGCCTTGGGAGGCCAGCCGGCGCCGGTGATGTGCTCGTTGGACGCCTCGCCGGTTCCGAGGGCGATCCAGAGGCGCCCCGGGAACAGCTCGCACAGGGTCGCCGCCGCCTGGGCGACGATCGCCGGGTGGTAGCGCTGGCCGGGCGCGTTGACGACTCCGAACGGGAGCTCGGTGGCCTGAAGAGCGGCGCCCAGGAACGACCAGGCGAAGCCGGACTCGCCCTGGCGCTCGCTCCACGGCGAGAAGTGGTCGGACGACATGGCGGCCCGAAAGCCGGCGGCCTCGGCCTCGCGCACGTGCCCCAGCAGGCGGCTCGGCGGGATCTGCTCATGTGAACAGTGCAGGCCGAAGACGGGCACGGATGGTCGTTCCTACCCGTTCCGGCGGCAGCCATGCAGCCGAAGCGACACGGGGCGCGGGATACTGGCGAGGGATGCAGACCGCGAACGAGGCGGCGGCGCTCGGCTTCGCCGATGCGATTACGAACTGCGACCGCGAGGCGGGCCTGGCCGTCTGCCATCCGGAGATCGAGTTCCGCTCTGTGCTCGGCATCAGTGGCCGCTCGTACGTGGGCCACGACGGCATCCGCGAGTACTTCGACGACGTCGAGTCCGCTTGGGCGGAGGGGAGCGTCGACGTCGAGCGAGTCGCCGAGGCTGCGGACGGGCGCGTGGCGATCGTCATGACCATGCACGCGCGCGGGAAGGGAAGCGGGGCCGAGATCGCCCAGCGAACCGCTCACATCTGGACCGTCAGGGATGGAAGGCTGCTCCGCAACGAGCTCTACCGTGAGCCCGCGGACGCGCTGCGGGCGCTGGGCCTGCCTCAGTGACCTCGTAGGCGCGTGAGCTGGATGCGCACCGGCACGCTGTAGCGCCCGGCAAACGTCTCGGGCGTCAAGCCGATGCGGGTGATGTGCTCGTCGTACTTCGCGAGGTAGTCGGGCGCCTGATCGGCCGGCGGCCCGTCGAGCGCGGCGTTGCCGGAGAGCACGACGATGTCGCCGCCGCGGCCGTCGCCGTGGAAGTTCAGCGACACGTGCGGGTTCGCCTCGATGTTGCGAACGCGAGCCCCGGGCCGGCTGTACATGGCGACGGACTCGGCGCCGTCCCATAGGAACCACACCGGCATGGGCAGCGGCGCGCCCGCCGGCGAAACCGTCGTCATCCAGACGACGATCTCCTCGCGCAGATGGCGCGCGACGCGAGCACCGAACTCGCTGCCCTCGTCAATCACGCTCGGGTCATACGGTCGGCGGCGGCGGCCTTAACGGACTCGATCGCCTTCTCCCGGCTCGCGAAGATCTCGAGCCGCACGACCTTGTCGTCGTGCAGCTTGAACACGTGCGCCCCCTGCTGGCTGATCTCCACGCCGCTCACCTTGCCGCGGCCGTGATAGGAGGCGAGCACGACCACGTAATCGCCGACCTCGAGGAAGTCGTCCGCCACCGCGCGCCAGTGCTCCCACCCGCTCAGCCACGCCTGCAGCCTGGGATTCGGATCGCGGTCGTCCTCGTAGACGCCGGCGAGGTCGGGGAACTCGCTCGACCAGCCCCACTCCATATGCGGGTCGTAGACATCGAAGGCGGGGCGCCAGTTGCCGCGGCCCCACTCCTCGTAGATCGGCCGGATCAGGTCTGCGTTCCGCCCGGGCATCCCCTAAAGCCTACGTACGGGGCTCGTCGGCTCGCTCGAGGTCGGACAGGAGCTTTCGGAGCAGGGCGTCGAGTGCGCGCCGGTCGGTCGCAGCGAGGGCGCTCAGGAGGCGCGTCTCGTTCGCCAGGTGCGCCTCGAGCGCCCGGTCCATGACGGTCCGCCCGCGGCGCGTGAGCCGGGCGAGCGTGCCGCGGCGGTCCGCGGGGTCCGGCCGGCGTTCCACGAGCCCCGCCTCCTCCATCCGGTCGAGTCGCTTCGTCATGCCACCCGAGGAGAGGAGCGTCGCGCGCATCAGCTCGGTCGGGTTGAGCTCATACGGCGCCCCGGCGCGGCGGAGCGCGGCGAGCAGGTCGAACCAGCCGGGCTGGAGCCCGTGCGGAGCAACTCCCTTTCGAAGCTCCGCGTTGGCGATGTGCGTAACACGCAGAAGGCGCCCGAACAGCGCGAGCGGCGCAAAGTCGAGGTCCGGGCGTTCGCGCCGCCACTGGGCGACGATCTCGTCGACGTGGTCACCCGCGTCCTTCGCCACAGGCGCAGAATATGTCCAGACCATCTTTCCCGCAAGTATCTTTCTAGTAAGATATTTACCTATGGAAGCTATTCGCCTACACTCTCCCGGCCCCGGCGGCCTGGTCTTGGAGCAGCTGGAGACCCCGGAGCTCCGAGCCGGCGAAGCGCTCGTCGAGGTGCACGCCGCCGCGATCACGCGCGACGAGCTCGACTGGCCCGTCGACCGCCTTCCGGCCATCCCGTCCTACGAGCTCTCCGGGGTCGTTGCCGCGGTGGCGCCCGCGGTCGACGATGTCGCGATTGGGGACGAGGTCTACGCGTTGACCGGGTTCGACCGGGACGGCGTCGCGGCAGCGTACGCCGCCGTTCCGGCGAGCCTCCTCGCGCCGAAGCCGTCCACCCTCGACCATGTCGCAAGCGCCGCGATTCCGTTGGCCGCGCTGAGCGCCTGGCAGGGGCTCTTCGACCACGGACGTCTCGAGGACGGGCAGCGGGTGCTGATCACCGGCGCAGCGGGCGGCGTCGGCCACTTCGCGACCCAACTCGCACGCCGGCGCGGCGCCCACGTGATCGGTGTCGCGTCCGCGGGGAGCCTGGACGCGGCGCGCGGGTTCGGCGCCCATGAGGCTTTCGACGGGAGGAACGGGCAGCTCGAGGAGGCCGCCGGCCCAGTCGACCTCGTCTTCGACACCGTTGGCGGCGAGCTGCTCGAGCGCGCGCCCGCGATGGTGCGAGCGGGCGGCCGGCTGGTCTCGGTGGCCGAGGAGCCTCCGTCCACGGCCTCGGGCATCGGCACGAGCTACTTCGTCGTCGAGCCGAACCGCGAGCAGCTCGTCGAGATTGGCCGGCTCGCCGACGAGGGAGCCCTGCGGCCCGCCATCGACTCGGTCTATCCGCTCTCCGAGGCGCGTGCGGCATTCGAGCGCAGCCTGGCCGCCGGAAAGCGCGGCAAGGTGGTCATCGGAGTGGCTTCGTCCGCCTGAGGCTGTCCGCTAGCGCCCGAGCGTGGCCATGCCCGCGGGCGGATAGCGCTCGCCGGCCGCCACGCCGGGCGCGAATGCGTCGTCGAGGCTGCGCAGCTGGTCCTCGCTCAGCTCGATCGACGTCGCGGCCGCGTTGTCCTCCAGGTGGCTCACGCGCTTGGCGCCGGGGATCGGCACCACGTCGTCGCCCTGGTGGAGCAGCCAGGCGAGCGCCACCTGAGCTGCGGTCGTGCCGAGCTCGCGCGCGAGCTCGCTCAGGCGGGCGACCGGTGCCAGGTTCCGCTCGCGGTTCCCGGGCTGGAAGCGCGGGAATGCGCGCCGCAGGTCGCCGTCGGCCGGCATCCCGAGCGGCCCGGTGAGCGCGCCGCGGCCCAGCGGGCTGGACGGCACTATGCCCACGCCCAGCGCACGGGCCGCCGGCACGAGCTCGTCCTCGAGCCCGCGTGTGAACAGCGACCACTCGCTCTGGAGCGCGGCGATCGGGTGGACGGCGCACGCAGCGGTGAGCGTCGCGGCGCTCACCTCGGAGAGCCCCAAGTGGAGAACCTTGCCCTCGCGGACGAGCTCGGCCATCGCGCCGACGCTCTCCTCGACCGGTACCTCGGGGTTGCGGCGGGCCATGTAGTAGAGGTCGACGTGGTCCACCCCCAGGCGCCGCAGCGACGCCTCGAGCGCCTCGCGGATCCACTCGGGCCGGTTGTCGATCGCGCTCCAGTCGCCCTCCCGGCGCAGCCCGAACTTCGTGGCGAGCTGAACCTGGTCACGGCGCCCGGTGATCGCCCGGCCCACGAGCTTCTCGTTGTGTCCCGAGCCATACATGTCGCTCGTGTCCAGCAGGGTCACGCCCAGGTCGAGCGCCCTCCGGATCGTGGCGAGCGACTCGGCCTCGTCGGCCCGGCCGTAGAACCCGGACATGCCCATGGTGCCCAGCCCAACGGCGGACGTCCGCAATGCCCCGACGCTGCGCCGCTTCATCGTGTGCTCCAAGCGACGCTCGCGGCGCACGAGCGTGTGTAGTAGTTGTTCGCGATGTTGTTCATGGGTCAACTGTCGTGCGCGCCGGCACGGCGCACATCAGGGTGTTCATTGATCCAGCCGCAACGCGTCACGGGGTTACCACGCGCCGGATCGGCACGACCCGCGTCGAGCGAGCCACGTAGTCGGGCAGGAGGGTGAGAGCCTCATCGGCGCTCGCCGCCTCCACGTCCCACCAAACCGTGTGCCCGCCCTGCACGCACGTGCAGGCCACGTCGCTGCCGTGAAGCGGGCTCGCGTGGCCGTTCCAGGCGGCCCACGCCGAGGCGCACTGCTCGGGCGCGTGGCGATGGATGAGGAGAAAGCGTCGCATTACGGCGCGGTCACCGCCCATGAGCCCCTCGTGAGGAACGTGCCGATGCCAGACGACCGCGCCACGATCGACGCGCCGAACGGGCGGATGGAGCTACTGCCTGACAGGAGGTCGCCGATTGCCAAGCCGGCGGTGTTGATGTTCTGTCCTTCGTACACACATAGGTGTCCGGGCTTGGCCGCAGGCGCTGACGCAGTCCCTGGACAGTCCGGGCCGGCTGTGCCGGAGAGGGCGATGAAGTGGGCCATCGGAGCCGAGGCAAGGACGAAGCCAAAGGAGATGGAGCCGCCGGCGAAGTCGCTCGGCCCATCGGCGTTCCCGAAGAGCGCATACGCCCCGCGAAGCGTCGCCCCACTTGGCAGAACGCCTGGGAAGGGACCGGGCGGACCCGTCTCGCCCCTGTCGCCCTTGACGCCGGGATCGCCCTTCGGTCCGGGGGGTCCCTGCGGGCCGGGGTCGCCCTTGGCGCCCTGCGCGCCCTGCGCGCTGGCCGGCAGCTCGCCGGCCCTGAAGTCGCGAGCAAGAAGCGATTGATCGCGCACGTCGCGTGTCGTGAGCGAGCTGTTCCGCACGTCGCGGCCGCTCAGCGACGAGTCGCGCACCTCCTTCCCCGTGATGGACACCGCAGCGTAGGAGCTACCGGCAAGCGCCAGGAACAGCGCGAGGTAGGAGACGACATTGGACTTGATGTGGTTCGTGATGGAGGCCATGGCGGCGAGTCTGCGCCCGCCGCGAGCCCCTGCCATCGGGCGAAACCCTGATCCGCCGGTGGGCTTGGACCACGTCACCGAGCCGCTGGACGAACGGTCTCAACGGCACGTTGAGCCAGGTTGGGTTACCACATTTTCGGTGCGCTGTTGAGACCTTAGGTCAGCGCTCAAGGGGCACCCAGGACAGTCCGACACGGGCATCGAGACCTAGTTGATTGTCGGCACCGGTAGGCCAGGGGACATCCACGTGAAGCGACTGATCGCAATTGCGACACTTACGCCCGCTCTGGTGCTGGGCGGCGCTGCAGAAGCCTCCGCGCGCACCGTCTGGCTGGGTGGGCACGTGCTCGCGCCACCGGCGTCCGCCGGACCCTCGGTGAGCGTTCCCGTGCTCCTGACCCGCAAGGCCGAGCGCCGCCTTCGTGTGGGCACGCCGCTTGTGCGGCTGCTCGTGCGGCGCCGCGCGCGCCTGAGCGCGCCGGCCGCCACGGGCTCGGGCCGCGTGCGGATCACACCGGGCGCACTCCGCGCCGGTGACCGCTTCGCGGCGCGGCTCAGTC
>JBKPBS010000105.1:0-17547 GCA_046726915.1 Actinomycetota bacterium | reverse complement strand
CGGCGCAGGACCTCGCGAGCGGCGGTGCGTTCGCCGCGCCGGCGGAGCTCGGCGCCCAGCTCGCACGTCACGCGCGCCAGCTCGAGGCGGGCGCCGCCGTTCTCAAGCGCGGCGACTGCGGCCTCGAGCCGCGCCTGGCGCTCCTCGAGCGGACCCGCCAGCGCGACGGCGCGCTGCGCGATGCCCACCGCGCGCGGCGTTCCCAGCTTCTCCGCCAGCTGCAGCTCCTCCTGGGCCAGAGCAAGCCCCCGCTCCTCCTCGCCGAGCTGTGTGAGCGCGACCGACGCCACGGAGCGCCACGGAAGGAGCGTTGGCGAGCTGCAACCCCAGGAGTCCGCGCGGTCCAGTTCGAGCGCGGCATCGGCGGCGGCGCGTGCGTCGCCTTGGGCGAGCCGCAGCCAGGCGCGTGCGAGGGCGAGGTCGTCTTGGACCACGGTGTCCGGGTCGCCGGCCGGCGGCAGGCCGGACACGATGGCCTCCAGCTCCTCGAAAGGTCGCTCCCGCTCCATGCCCGCGAGGACCGCGACGGATGCCGCAATCGGCGCGTGGCCCCGGGCACGCGTGGCGTCGCGTGCGATCTGGAGCGCCTCCGAGGCGTCGGCCTCGGCGCCCTCCGCATTGCCCGCGCGGTACCGCGTCCACGCGCGCTCCGCGAGGAAGACGCCGGCAGCCGAGCGGTCGCCGTACTCGCGCGCCGCGCGCACGAGCCGGTCGAGGATCGCTCGTGACTCGTCGAAGCGCTCCAGCAGGGTGAGCACGAACGCCGTCATCGGCCGGCCGACGCTTGCTCGCATGACGGATTCGTAGTAGCCGTGCTCCTCGACCGCGAGCGCCCGGTGGATGAGGTCAGTCGCGCGCGGCGCGTCTGCCTGCTCCACCACGGACACGAACGCGTGTGTGATCAGCGCGAAACGCTCGAAGTCGGTCCGCGGGGCACCGCGAGGCTCCTCGATGTGGGCGAAGAGGTCGCCGAGCCGCCGGCGGACCGTCGCGCTCTCGAGTCCGGCCGCGATCAGCGTCTCAAGTAGGGGCTTCGCCGACTCGTCCTCCTCGTGCACGTCGGCGAGCGCCGACTCCAGGACGTCAGCGGCCTTCACGGCCCGGCCCGCCACCAGGTGCAGCACCGCCGTCCAATGCAGGGCCCGCAGCCGCGTGCGCCCGCCGGCGACGGCCGCGCGCTCGAGGTGGTCCGCCGCGTCGGGATGCCCGGCATGGGCGGCCGCCAGGCCGAGCTCGAAGAGGACCTCGCCGAGCTCGCCGTCGTCCGGGCGCTCAGTCACGGCGCGCTCGAGGTAGCGGACGGCCGCAGACGGGTCGCCGAGCGCCTCGGCCCGGCGGGCCGCGCTCCGCAGTGCCGCTCGCGCCCAGTCACCCTGCCCGGGATCGCACACCAGCAGGTGCGCCGCCACGGCCACGGGGTCGGCGTCGCGCTCCGCGAGCATCCGCGCGGCCTGCTCATGGGCGCGCGAGCGCTCGACCGCGGGCATGTCGTCCTCGATCGCGGCGCGCAGGATCGGGTGCGTGAAGCGCAGGTGCGGCACCCCGGTTACGAGGCCCGAGCGCTCCAGCTCGGCGAGTGCCTCCGCGGCGGCGTCCTCCGGCACGCGGGCAAGGGTGGCCACGTCCCTGAGCGCCACGTCGTGCTCGCCCAGGACCGCCAGCGCGCGCGCAACCGGCCCGCCGGCACTCGGCAGCCGCTCGAGCCGTAGCAGCACCGAGGCGCGCACGGTGTCGGGGCCGAGCGAGGCCACGCTCTCTGCGTTTGCGGCGGTCGGCTCGATTCCCTCGGCACGGACCTCGCCGACGAGCTGCTCCAGCAGGAACGGGTTGCCGCCCGTCGCGTGGTGGCAGGCCGCCGCAAAGGCGTGGTCGCTCGAGCCCAGGAGCGCCCGGATCCGCGCTTCGGCGCCCTCGGTCGAGAGCGGGGCCGGCCGGATCGAGAGCGTTGCGGGGTCGGACAGGATCTCCGCGAGCGGAACCGCGAGCGGCCCGACCTCCGCGGTGCGAACGGCGAGGAGAAGCACCATCGGCAGGTCGGCGATGCGCAGGCTGAGGAAGCGCTCGGCCGCCATCGACGCCTCGTCGGCCCACTGGGCGTCGTCGATCGTGATCAGGAGCGGCTGCTCGCGCGCCAGGTTCGCGGTCACCCAGTAGAGCCCGTGCAGGCGCTGGTACATCAGCTCCGGGTTGTCGGCCTCCTCGGCGCTGGCCGGATCGAGGATCGGAAGGGCGAGTCTCGCCGCACCGGTGAAGAGCGCGGACCGTTCCTCGTCGGGCTTGTCGAGGGCGACGGAGTCCGCCGACTGGCGCACGATGCCGTACGGATAGCTCCGCTCGAGCTCGGTGGCGCGCACCGAGACCGTGTACATGTCGCGCTCGCGGGCGAGCTCGATGCAGGACGTGACGAGGCTGGACTTGCCGATTCCGGGCGGGCCCTCGATCACCACGACGCTGCCGCGCCCGCCGACCGCGTCAGCCAGCGCCTGGTCGAGGGCGTCGAGCTCCGACTCTCGTTCGAGCAGGTTCGGGTCTTTGGCGGCGGGTGGCGAGTCCATTCGTGGGCAAGCAGCGGGCGGTGCCCGCTGCGCAGCTATGTCCTTGAAGATCGGGGTTGTGTTCGGGGGCGTCCCCGATGCGACGCCATGCGTTTGCCGCCACCATCGTGGCATGTCAGCAGCCGAACCCGTCACAGCGCTTGTCGAGCTCGTACTAGAGCCGGACGGCGTCCGCGGCGTCCTCCGGGCCCAGAATACGCCTGATCTTCCCTTCTCGGGATGGCTGGGCCTCGCCGTGGCCGTGGACCAATGCAGGCGCGCCGCCGAGGGACCGGCCGCGAACGGATCGCTACAAGGAGGTACCGCGTGAGCATCAAGGTCGGCGACCCCGCGCCGCCTGTCACCGTCGAGGCCTACGTCAGGGAAGAGGCCGACCCGGTCAGCATCGACATCGGCCGCCCCGGTACGTCCTGGACCGTCCTGTTCTTCTATCCGCGCGACTTCACCTTCGTCTGCCCCACCGAACTTCGCGGCTTCGCCCGGCTCCAGGCCGACTTCGCGCTCGAGGACGCGGCCGTCGTGGCGGCGAGCACGGACTCGTGGCATGTCCATCGCGCCTGGCTCGAGACGAGCCCGGGCCTCACCGACATCCACTATCCGGTGATCGCGGACCCGTCACAGGAGCTCACTCGCCTCTACGGCGTGCTCGACTACGACGACGGCTCGGCGCTTCGCGCCACCTTCATCATCGATCCCGAGGGAATCGTCCGGCACGCCAGCGTGACCGACCCGAGCGTCGGCCGCAGCCCGGAGGAGACGCTTCGCATCCTGAAGGCGCTCCGCACCGGCGAGCTCTGCCCGGTCTCGTGGCAGCCCGGCGAGCCGACGCTGCGGATCGCCGCCTGATCGCCAGGGGGTAACCTGCGGGCGGTTGCCGTCCGCCGCCGACACTCTCCGCCGGACCCCGCTGTTCGAGCGCCACGAGCGTGCCGGCGCCCGGCTCGTCCCCTTCGCCGGCTGGGAGATGCCGGTGCAGTACGAGGGCATCCGCCAGGAGCACGTGGCCGTGCGGACGGGCGGCGGCGTGTTCGACGTCTCGCACATGGGCGAGATCGAGACGAGCGGCCCGCAGGCTGAGGACTTCCTCCAGCGGATCCTCTCGAACGACCTCTCGCGGGTCGCCGAGCGCGGCGCGCAGTACTCGGTGCTGTGCCGCTACGACGGCGGCGTGCTCGACGACCTCTTTACCTACCGGCTGAGCGCAGAGCGCTTCCTGACGGTCACGAACGCGTCGAATCACGACAAGGACCTGGCCTGGTTTCGCGACCATGCCGGCGGCTTCGACGTGGAGGTGGCGGACGCCCACGAGCGCTGGGCGATGCTGGCGGTGCAGGGGCCGGAGGCGCGCGCGGCCGTCGAGCGGATCGCCGCCGGCGAGCTGCCCGCGCGGATGCGTACGGCGGAGCTGCCCGTCGCGGGCGTGGACTGCCTCGTCTGCGGTACCGGCTACACGGGCGAGGACGGCGTCGAGATCCTGATCCCGCCGGATGGCGCCACGGCCGTCTGGGACGCGCTCATGGAGCAGGGCGTGACCCCCGCGGGCCTCGGTGCGCGCGACACGCTGCGGCTCGAGGTCTGCTTCCACCTGTACGGGAACGACCTGTCCGAAGACCGCAATCCCATCGAGGCGGGGCTGGCCTGGTGCTGCAAGCTCGACACGGGCTTCATCGGCGCGGACGCGCTGCGCGACGTTCGGCCCGACGACACGCTCGTGCCGTTCGCCTTCACGGGGCCAGGCATCCCGAGGCAGGACAACCCCGTGCACACTGAGCACGGGGACGGGGTCGTGACGAGCGGCTCGCTTTCGCCCTGCCTCGAGGTGGGTATCGGTATGGCGTATGTGCCGGTGGCCGCCGCGACGCCCGGCACGGCGCTGGAGGTGGACGTGCGCGGCAAGCCGCGTGCGGCCGAGGTGAGGGAGAAACCGCTCTACCGGAAGGAGACCAGTGGCTGAGGCCAGCTACCCCGGGGACCTGAAGTACCACGCCGAGCACGACTGGGCGCGCATTGAGGGCGACCAGGCCACGTTCGGGATCACCTGGTACGCGCAGGATGCGCTCGGGGAGGTCGTTTTCTTCGACCCGCCCGAGGTCGGCACCTCGGTGTCAAAGGACGATGCATATGCCGAGGTCGAGTCGGTGAAGGCGGTGTCGGACGTCTTCGCCCCGCTGTCGGGCGAGATCGTCGAGGTGAACGAGGCGCTCGCGGACAGCCCCGAGAAGGTCAACCAGGATCCCTACGGAGAGGGCTGGATGGTCAAGATCCGGCTCTCCGATCCCTCGGAGGTGGACCAGCTGATGGACGTGGACGCGTACAAGGAGCTGCTCCAGACGGGTAGCTAACGTCGTAGGGCCGGGATGAGCCGCTACACGGGAGTCACAGACGAGGACCTGCGCGCCATGCTCGGCGTCATCGGCGTCGACTCGCTGGAGGACCTGTTCGCGGACATCCCGGAGTCCGTTCGCCTCGGCAGGGAGCTTGACCTGCCGCCGGGCCAGTCTGAGCAAGAGGTCTACGAGCACCTCGCCGCGCTCGCGGCCCGCAACCGCAGCACCGAGGAGGAGATCACGTTCCTCGGGGCGGGCATGTACGACCACTACGTGCCGGCGCTGATCGACGCGCTCCTGTCGCGCTCCGAGTTTCTCACGCCCTACACGCCCTACCAGCCCGAGATCTCGCAGGGCGGCCTTCAGGTGATGTTCGAGTTCCAGACGGCGATCTCGGAGCTCACCGGCCTGCCGGTGTCGAACGCGTCCGTATACGAGGGCCCGAGCGCCGTGGCGGCCGCGGGCTATCTGGCGAAGCTCGAGACCAGGCGGACGAAGCTGGTGGCGAGCCGCGGGCTCCATCCGCACTCGCGCGCGGCGCTTCGCACGCACGCGGCGGGGTACAGCATGGAGGTCGTGGAGGTGCCGCTCGACGACGAGGGCTTCACGGACGTCGAGGCGCTTGCGGCGGCCGTCGACGATGACACCGCCGCGGTGTTCGTGCAGCAGCCGAACTTCCTCGGGTCCGTCGAGGACCTGGGCGGGTTGGTGGAGGCGGGCAAGCGAACAGGCGCTCTGCTCGTGTGCGCGGCCGACCCGATCCCGCTCTCTATCCTGAAGCCGCCCGGGGAGCTGGGCGCGGACCTCTGCGTCGGCGAGGGGCAGACGCTCGGCAACCGGCTCGACTTCGGCGGGCCGTCGTTCGGGTTCTTCGCGGCCGGCGAGCGCTTCATCCGGAAGATGCCGGGCCGGATCGCGGGCGAGACGCGCGACGTGGACGGGCGCCGCGGCTTCGTGCTGACGCTCCAGACGCGCGAGCAGCACATCCGCCGCGAGAAGGCCACGCACAACATCTGCACGGCTCAGGCGCTGAACGCGCTGGCCGGGGTGGTCTACCTCTCCTGGCTCGGCAAGCGCGGCTTCGTGGAGCTCGGCGAGCTGCTCCTGCGGCGCACGCACTACGCGCGCGAGGCGCTGGGGCTGGAGGCGATCAACCCCGGCCCGGTGGTCCGCGAGTTCGCCGTGCGAGTGCCCGACCTCGACGCCCTCGTCGAGCGCGCACGCGCGGCCGGCGTGAACCCGGGCTACCGGCTGGGGCGCGACTATCCGGAATTTTCCGACGGTCTTCTCGTTGCTGTTACAGAACGGCGCACTAAAGAGCACATCGACCGGCTGGCGGAGCTCGTTGGTGCCCCGGCCGGCGCACGCTCGGCCCCCGCCTCCGCCGCCACCGGAGTCGGCGTATGAGCGACACCGTCACAGTCTTTGAGCGCTCGCGTGACGGACGGCGCGCTTTTGTTCCGCCGGAGACCGATGTGCCCGAGCTCCCGCTCGAGGAGCTGCTTCCGGCCGGCGCCATCCGTGAGCGGCCCGCGGAGCTCCCCGAGATCTCCGAACCGGAGCTGGTGCGGCACTACACCACGCTCTCCTCGAAGAACTTCCACCTGGACGAGGGCTTCTATCCGCTCGGCTCGTGCACGATGAAGCACAACCCGAAGCTGCACGAGCGGGTGGCGGCGCTGCCGGGGCACGCGCGGCTCCATCCGCTCCAGGATCCCGAGTACGCGCAGGGTGCGCTCGAGCTGATGTGGAACCTCCAGGTGGCGCTCGGCGAGATCGCGGGCCTGCCGCACGTGTCGCTCCAGCCGAGCGCCGGGTCGCACGGGGAGCTGGCGGGGCTGCTGCTAACGCGCGCCTACCACGAGGACCGCGGCGAGCAGCGGACGAAGGTGCTGACACCGGACACCGCGCACGGCACCAATCCGGCCACCGTGACGATGGCGGGCTACGAGGCGGTGAAGGTCGGCACCGCCGAGGACGGGGGCGTGGACCTCGACGACCTGCGCGCGAAGGCCGGCGACGACGTGGCCTGCCTGATGCTCACGAACCCGAACACGCTCGGGCTGTTCGACCGCAACATCGAGGAGATCTCCCACATCGTCCACGACGCCGGCGCGACGCTCTACTACGACGGCGCGAACCTGAACGCGGTGATGGGAATCGCGAGGCCGGGCGACATGGGCTTCGACATCGTCCACTTCAACCTGCACAAGACGTTCACGCAGCCGCACGGCGGCGGCGGGCCGGGGGCTGGGCCGATCGCGTGCTCGGCCCGGATCGAGCCGTTCCTGCCGGTGCCGCAGGTCGTGGAGCGCGCCGGCGCCGACGGCGGCGGGCCTCGCTTCGACCTCGACTTCGACCGGCCGAAGTCGATCGGCAAGCTGCGCGGCTTCCAGGGCAACTTCGGCGTGTTCGTGCGCTCGTATGCGTACATCTGCTCGCTCGGGCGAGACGGCCTCCTCGAGGCCTCCGAGGTCGCCGTGCTCAACGCGAACTACCTGAAGGCGTTGCTCGCGGCTCCCGGCATCGGGGAATACCTTCCGATCGCCTTCGACCGGACCTGCATGCACGAATTCGTCGTATCGGGCAGCGGCGCGAAGGAGGAGCTCGGCATCAAGACGCTCGACATCGCGAAGCGCATGCTCGACCACGACGTGCACCCGCCCACCGTCTACTTCCCGCTGCTCGTGGACGAGGCACTGATGATCGAGCCGACCGAGACCGAGACGAAGGAGCGCCTCGACCACTTCGCCGAGGTGGTTCGCTCGATCCTCGAGGAGGCGAAGGACGACCCCGAGGTCGCCCGAACCGCGCCGCACACCACGCCGGTCCGGCGATTGGACGAGGCGGGCGCGGCGAAACGCCCGGTCGTCCGCTGGCGGCCCGCGGACTGATCTCCGCCGCTGGCGCGACGCGGGCGAACGGCGGCGGTAAAGGGGGGTGTGTCGGGACTTACCGGTGATATAGACCGGAAACTCCAGAAGCACCCCTTTCAATGCCGTCGTTTGGCCCGCGGCGGCACGGGGCAAGCGGATGACATGAGCGGCCTTGGCGGCATCGCCCCGCAGGAACGCGACCTGTCACGCCGGCGTGACCGTCAGGCGGCCTGGGTGCTCACCGCAGCGGCGGCGATCAGCATGGTGATCTGGTTCCCGCTCGGGCTGGTCGTCGGTCTCGTCGCGGCGGGCTACGCCTACGTGTCGGGCGCTCGGGCGGCGTTCTGGATCGCGCTCGCGATCGTCGGTGTGGGCCTGCTCGCGGTGCTCCTCGGCCTCAACACCGATTTCGACTCGGGCCTCTTCCGCGCGTAGTGTCGGCGGGCTAGAGTCGCACCATGGACGTCGCGCCGGCCGGCACGGTCGCCGACCAGGGCATCACCCATGCTGAGCTCCGGCTCGCGGCGCGGAACCACGCGCTTCCGCTCGAGGCGCTGCGCCACGACATTACGCCGCCGGGCCTCCACTACCTCCTGATCCACTACGACATACCGGCAGTGGATGCGGAGGCGTTCCGCCTGGAGATCGGCGGGGCGGTGGAGAAGCCGATGTCGCTCTCCCTCGATGCCCTCCGGGAAAGGAGGCGCGTCGCGGAGCCCATCACCTTCGAATGCGCCGGGAACGGCCGCGCGCTGCTCGAGCCGCGCCCGGTGAGCCAGCCGTGGCTGACCGAGGCGGTGGGCACCGCGGAATGGGGCGGCACGCCGCTTGCCCCGCTGCTCGCCGAGGCCGGTCCGAGCGACCGCGCCGTCGAGCTCCTGTTCAGCGCGGAGGACCGTGGCGTCGAGGGAGGCGTCCCCCAGACCTACGAGCGCGCGCTTCCGATCGCGGAGGGCGAGCACGCGCTGCTTGCATACGAGATGAACGGCGCGCCGCTCCCGCCGCAGCACGGCTTCCCGCTGCGGCTCGTGGTCCCGGGCTGGTACGGGATGCAGAACGTCAAGTGGCTCACGGGGATAACCGTGCTCGAGGAGCCCTTCACCGGCTACCAGAACGCGGTCAACTACCGGCTCTACAGCGCGGACGGCCAGCCGGGCGAGCCGGTCACGCGGATGCTGCCGCGGTCGCTGATGATTCCGCCGGGGGTGCCGGACTTCGCGACGCGCGAGCGCCGCCTCGAGCCCGGACCGGTGACCCTGATCGGCCGCGCATGGTCGGGCCACGCCCCGATCGACCAGGTCGAGGTCTCGACCGACGGCGGCGCGACCTTCGACGCCGCCGTCCTGGACGCGCCGCAGGGCCCATACGCCTGGCGGGGCTGGAGCTTCGACTGGGATGCCGAGCCTGGCGAGCACGAGCTCTGCTCGCGCGCCACGGACGGCGCCGGCAACACGCAACCGCTCGAGCCGCCCTGGAACCTCAAGGGCTTCGCGAACAACGCGGTTGCGCGGATCAAGGTGCTGGTCGGTACCTAGACTGCGCGCCTCGTGCGCATCTTCAGCGGCATCCAGCCGACCGGACGCAAGCACCTCGGCAACTACATAGGCGCGATCCGTGGCTATCTCGAGGGACAAGAGCGAGGCGACCCGGCGATCTATTGCATCGTCGACCTGCACGCCACGAGCGTCACCTACGACGCCGGCGCGCTGCCGGGCTACGTGCTCGACACCACCGCGATGCTGATGGCGGCGGGGCTCGACCCGGATCGCTGCATCCTGTTCCGCCAGTCCGACGTCTCCGAGCACTCCGAGCTCTGCTGGCTGCTGGCCTCGGTGACCCCGTACGGGGACCTCCAGCGCATGACGCAGTTCAAGGACAAGTCCGCGCGCGAGCAGCAGCTCGTCCGCACCAGCCTGTTCATGTATCCGGTGCTGATGGCCGCCGACATCCTGCTCTACCGGACCGACGAGGTGCCGGTGGGTGACGACCAGCGCCAGCACGTGGAGCTCGCGCGCGAGATCGCACGGCGCTTCAACGCCACCTACGACGAGGTGCTCGTGGAGCCGGAGGCCGTTATCCCGCAGGTCGGAGCGCGCATCATGGACCTCCAGGACCCGGGCTCGAAGATGTCCACGACCTACGGCTCGGAGGGCGGCCTGATCTACATCGATGACGAGGCCGATGCGATCGTGAAGAAGGTCAAACGCGCGCAGACCGACTCCGGCAGCGAGATCGTCCGCGCTCCCGACAAGCAGGGGATCACGAACCTGATCGACATCTACTCCGTGGCGCGCGGGGTGCCGCCGGCCGAGGTGGAGCGGGAGTTCGCGGGGCAGGGCTACGGGGCCTTTAAGCAGGCCGTGGGGGAGGCGACCGCGGAGCTGCTCGGGCCGATCCGTGACCGCTACCGCGAGCTGCGCGCCGACGAGGCCGGCCTCGAGCGGACGCTCCGGCAGGGCGCCGACCGCGCCCGCGAGATCGCAGCGCCGGTCATCTCGGACGTCCAGTCCGCGATGGGGCTGGGGCCCATCCGCTAACCGTCCGACCAAGGGGTTAAAGAAATGCCTTGTGATTCCGATCACAAGGCATATGAAGGCGCTCGACCGCCCCCTGGTCCGCCCGCTCCTGATCGTGCTCCTCGCCGCGTTTGTGTGGACGATCTGGGCGACGGACTTCGGCGTGCACCTCTGACCGAGGCCGCGTCTACTCTCTCCGGCGATGTCAATCGCCGCGCTCGACCTCGATCTTGAGGTCTTCAACGGGCCGTTCGACCTGCTCCTGACGCTGGTGCTGAAGGAGGAGATCGACCTGCTCGAGGTCGACCTCGCCGAGGTCGTGCTCGCCTACGTCGAGCACCTGGAGCGCGCCGGTGACCTCGATCTCGAGGCCGCCACAGAGTTCCTCGTACTGATCGCGGCGCTGCTCGAGCTGAAGTCGCGGCTGATGCTTCCGGCCGAGGAGGAGGGGCTCGACATCGAGCCGGTGGAGGCGGCGGAGGAGCTGCTCGCGCGCATGCTCGAGTACCACCGCTACCGCCAGGCGGCCGAGCACCTGCGCGCGCGCCTCGAGGCAGAACACGGATACCGATACAGGAGCGCGCCGCTGCCGCCGGAGCTCCGCCGCATCTCGGTCGAGGCGGCGGAGTCGGCCTACGACCCGGCACCCCTCGCCGAGGCGATCGGCGGGCTGCTCACCGTGCCGCCGCCGCTCGACCTGCGCCACGTGCGCCGGCCGGCGGTGTCCGTGGAGCAGCGCCTCCGCCACCTGCGCGACCTGCTCGCGCGGCGCAGCCGCTTCTCGTTCGACGAGGCGGTCGAGGGCGTCGACCGCCTGACCGAGGCCGTGACCCTGTTCGCGCTGCTCGAGCTCTACAAGGCGGGCGAGGCGAAGTGGGAGCAGGAGGTGCCGTTCGGGCCGATCACGGTGGTGCCCTCGCCATGAACGACCTCGCGCGCACCGTCGAGGCGCTGCTGTTCCTGTCGCCCGAGCCGGTCTCGGTCGAGCGCCTGGCCGACGCCTGCCAGGTGAGCGAGGGCGAGATCGTCGAGGCGCTGGCGCGGCTGCGCGAGCACTACGCGGAGGGCTTCCGCGGCGTGGTGCTCCGTGAGGTCGCCGGCGGTTTCACGCTCGCCACGGACCCGATCGCCGAGCGCGCCGCGCGGCGCCTCCTGGCGCGTCCGCGCACGCCGCCGCTCACGCAGGCGCAGGCCGAGTGCCTGGCGATCGTCGCGTACCTGCAGCCGGTCTCGCGGCCGGAGATCGCGCGCATCCGCGGTGTCGCGTCCGAGTCGGCCGTCGGCACGCTGCTCGAGCGCGGGCTGATCGAGGAATCCGGGCGCTCCCGCTTCGGCGCGGTGATGTACCGGACAACGGAGCTGTTCGAGAAGCTGTTCGGCCTCTCCGGGCTCGACGTGCTCCCCGACCCGGGCGGCTTCGACCCCACGCCCGAGGACGAGGGCGAGCTCCGCGAGCGCCTGCTGCGCGCGGGCGAGCAGCGCGCAAGAAACCTCGCGGGCTAGGCGCGGTGCCGTCGTTCCAGCAGCATCGCGAGACGCTGCGGCGCTGGAGCCTCTTCCCCGCGCTCGAGCGCGTGGAGAACGGAGTGGCCCTCACCTTCGACGACGGCCCTGACCCTGACGGGACCCCGGCGATCCTGGACGTGCTCGCCGGCGCAGGCGCGCGGGCGGTCTTCTTTCTCGTGGGCGAGCAGGTGGAGGCGCACCCGGACCTCGCCCGGCGCGTGGCGGAGGAGGGGCATGTGGTGGCGCTGCATGGGTTTCAGCACGTCGAGCACGACGAGCTCGGCGACGCCGCGCACGCAGACCTGGAGCGCGGCGCCGCCGCCGCCGCGGAGGCAACCGGCGTCCAGCCTCGGCTCTACCGGCCGCCCTACGGGCGCTTCAGCGAGCAGTCCTATCGCGCGGTCCAGGAGCTCGGGCTCACGCCGGTGTATTGGTCCGCCTGGGGCTATGACTGGGATCCGCTCCCGGCCGAGCGGATCGCCGAGATCGCGATTCGCGACCTCGACCACGGCGCGATCCTGCTCCTCCACGACTCGGCGCGCTACGCGACCCGGCCGAGCGCGGCCCCCACCGCGGAGGCGCTGCCGGAGATCCTCGCCGCCCTGCGCGAGCGCGGGCTCGAGTCCGTGCCGGTGCCCGCCGGCCAGGCATAAGCAGAGCTTATTGCGGCGCCAAGAAGCCGCAATTGGGCGTGATTGGCTCGGCCTGCGAATCTCGATGGGGTGTCCAGACGCTCGCTAGCGATGTTCCTCCTGCTCAGCGCGTTCTGGGGCGCGTCGTACCTCTTCATCAAGGTCGCGCTCGACGACGGCGTGGCGCCGTGGGCGATCGTCTCGGCGCGCACCGCGCTCGCGGCGCTCGTGCTGCTGCCGCTCGCCGCGTACCTCGGAGTCCTGAGCTCGCTCCGCGGCAAGCTCGGGCCGATCGTCGTCCTCGGCCTCGTGCAGGCGGCGGGGCCGCTCACCCTGATCGCACTCGGCGAGGAGCGGATCGCCTCATCGCTCACGGGCATCCTGGTGTCGAGCGCCCCGATCTTCACCTTCCTGCTCGCCTTCGCGCTCACGGGCGCGGAGCGGGCGAGCCGGGCGAGTCTCGCGGGGGTGGCGATCGGCATCGTCGGAGTGGCCATGCTGCTCGGGGTGGACGCGGGCGGCGGCTCCAAGGCGATCGTCGGCGGCCTGATGGTGATCCTGGCCGCTTTCGGCTACGCGGTCGGTGCCTGGTACCTCAAGCGAAACCTGGGCGGCGTCGAGCCGGTCGCGACGGTGGCCGGCACGCAGGCGGTCGCCGCGCTCGCCACGCTGCCGCTCGGCCTGCTGCACTTTCCGGACGCGGTGCCGTCCGGCGAGGCGATCGCCTCGATCGTCACGCTCGGCATCTTCTGCACCGGGATCGCGTTCGTGTTCTTCCACTCGCTGGTGGCGAGCGAGGGGCCGGCCACGGCTTCGCTCGTCGGCTATGTGGCCCCGGGCTTCTCGGTCACCTACGGCGTGGTGCTCCTCGACGAGAGCTTCACGCTCGCCACGGCGGCCGGGCTCGTGCTGATCCTCGGCGGGTCCTGGCTAGCGGCGGGCGGCGAGCTGCCCGCACGCCGCGGCGATGTCGCGGCCGCGGGTGAGCCGCACGGTGGTGCGGACTCCGCGCTCCTCGAGGGCGGCGCGGAACGTCGCGATCGCGTCGCGGCCTGAGCCGCGGTAGCCCGCATCGGTCGGGTTGTAGGGGATGAGATTGACCTTGAACGCGCGCCGCGGCTCGAGCACGGCGGCGAGCTGCGCGGCCTGCTCGTAGCGGTCGTTCACGCCCCCGAGCATCAGGTATTCCACGAACACCGGACGGCGGCGGCGCTCGTGCCAGCGCAGGCACGCGTCGAGGACGTCCCTCAGCGGGAAGCGGTCGTTCACGGGCATGAGCTCGGAGCGGAGCGCCTCGTCGGCGGCGTGCAGAGAGAGCGCCAGCCGCACCGGCGGCCCCTCGTCGGCCATTCGCTCGATGCCGGGAATCCAGCCCACGGTCGAGACCCCGATGTTCGAGTGCGCGATCCCGATGTCGGGGAAGCGCTCGCAGGCGGCGAGCACGCTGTCGAGGTTCATGAGCGGCTCGCCCATTCCCATGAAGACGGCGTGGGAGAGCCGGGGTTTGCCCGGCTCAGTCACCGGCTCCTTGCGTCGGAAGTGGAGTGCCTGGTCGAGGATCTCCGAGGCCGTGAGGTTGCGGCCGAAGCGCATGGTGCCGGTGGCGCAGAAGGTGCAGGTCAGCGGGCAGCCGGACTGGCTCGACACGCACAGGGAGCGCCGCCCGTCGCGGTAGCGCATGAGCACGGCCTCGACGGGCCGGCCGTCGTGGGTCTCGAAGAGCGCCTTCTCCGTTCCGTCAGAGGCGAGCGCCTCGTGCACCGTCCGCAGGGACGAGAACGGGACCTCGCCGGCGAGCCGCTCGCGGAGCGCGCGCGGCAGGTTGGTCATCACGTCATATGAGCCGGCGCCGCGCGCCGCCCACTCCCAGACCTGGCGCGCGCGGAAGCCCGGCTCCTCGGCCGACTCGAGGCGCTCGTCAAGCAGACGCAGGTCCATGGGCGAAAAAGTTTGGCGCACGGCGCATGCGATATCGGTCGGGTGGGCAAAGGGTGACCGGTGGGACGCTTTATGAGGGACAGGATCCCCGTTTCCGGTAACGAGCAGCTGCTCGACGCGGTGCTCGACGCCACGGCCACGCTGATCGTGGTGCTCGACGCCGATGGACGGCTGGTGCGCTGGAACCGCGCCTGCGAGCAACTGCTCGGCTATACCGCGGCGGAGCTCGATGGGCCGCGGGCGATGCTCGAGCTGGTTCCGCCTGCCGAGCGTCCGATCGCCAAGGCGGGGGCGCGAGCGTTGAGGGCGGGTCGGTCGCCGGTCCGCGCCGAGTTCCACTGGCGCACGCGGGAGGGCGAGCTGAGGCTGATCGCGTGGTCGACGACCGCGCTGACCGGTCCGGACGGCCGGCTGACCCACATGGTGGGCACCGGCATCGACGTGACCGAGGCGCGCAACTGGGATGCCGAGCGGGAGGCGGTCGAGGGGCAGCTCCGGCACATGGCCGACCACGACGCGCTCACGGGACTGTTCAACCGGCGCCGCTTCGAGGAGGAGCTCGAGCGCCACATCGCGCACGGGCGCCGCTACGGGATGGGTGGCGCGCTGCTGCTGCTCGACCTCGACGACTTCAAGCAGGTGAACGACGGCCACGGCCACCGCGCGGGCGACCGTGTCCTCACCGCCGTCGCCGCGGTGCTGCGGCACCGGCTGCGCGAGAGCGACATCGTGGCGCGCTTCGGCGGCGACGAGTTCGCGGTGCTGATGCCGGTCGGGGGCGCAAGCGAGGCGGCCGAGCTGGCCGATCTCCTCGGCGCCGCCGTGCACGGCGAGGTGCCGACCCCCGCCGGCCCGCTCAACGCGAGCGTGGGCATCGCCCTCTTCGAAGACTCGACGACACCCGACGAGATCCTCTCCCGCGCCGACGACGCGATGTACGCCGACAAGCGCACCACGCCCCGCCCAGCGCGCCACCTGCGCTCGGTGGAGTAGCACTCGCCCGCGCTCCGCCCGCGCACGCTCCACCGCAGGCGAACGGCGGCATCGAGGGGGTCCTCTTCGGATTGACCGTGTAATACGCGGTTAAGTCGGAGAACGCCCCTTCACCGCCCGTCGTACGCCCGCTTTGAGGCGACGTTGGCTGGTGCGGGGTCCGCGCGCGTAGCCTCCTCGCATGCGCCTCGCCAAGTTCCTCGCGCACGCGGGTGTCGCCTCGCGGCGGGCTGCCGAGGGGATTGTCGGCGACGGTCGCGTGACGGTCGACGGCGAGGTTGTCACGGATCCGGCACGGGATGTCGACGAGTCACACCGGGTCGAGCTCGACGGCCGCCGGGTCGAGCCCGAGCCGCGCGAGGTGCACGCTCTCAACAAGCCGGCCGGCGTGGTCTCGACGGCTCGCGACACCCACGGCCGGCCGACGGTGGTCCAGCTCGTGCGCTCGCGCCGGCGCCTATATCCGGTCGGCCGCCTCGACGCCGAGACGACCGGCCTGATCCTGCTCACGAACGACGGCGAGCTGGCGGACCGGCTCACGCACCCGCGCTACGGCGTGAAGAAGGTCTACCGGGCGCGCGTGCGCCCGGGGCGCCTCTCGCCGCGGGCGCTCGGGGCACTGAAGGAGGGGGTCGAGCTCGAGGACGGGCGCACCGCTCCGGCCGGGGTGCGCCAGCCGGCCGCCGGGGTGGTGGAGATCACGATCCGCGAGGGCCGCAAGCGCCAGGTCCGGCGGATGCTCGAGGCCGTGGGCCACCGCGTCGTGGAGCTGGAGCGCGTGGCGTTCGGCCCGCTCGGCCTGCGCGGGCTGGAAACCGGCAAGAGCCGGCGGCTGACGAAGGCCGAGGTGGAGCGGCTGCGCCGGGCCACGGAGCCGCGTCGGGCCGCACGGCCAGCATCGAGGAAGTCGGGCCGAGGTGGCAGAGATACGTAGCGAATTACGCAACGATTCTCTGCCACCTGACGTGGAATCCGCTCCTCGGTGCTGTCGTTCGGCTGCCAGAATCGCCCCGCATGAAGCTGCGTGCGCTTCGAGGCGCCATTACCGTCGAGGCCAATGAGCCAGAGGCGATCCTGTCCGCGACCGAGGAGCTCGTGCGTGCTGTCATGGAGCGGAACGGGCTCGACACGGAGCACATGGTCAGCTGCATCTTCACCTGCACGGACGACCTCGACGCCGAGTTTCCGGCGGTCGCCGCGCGGAACCTGGGTCTCTCCTCCGTACCGCTCCTGTGTGCGAGGGAGATCGACGTGCCGGGCGCGCTCCCGAGAGTGATCAGGCTCCTCCTTCACTGCTATCCCGACCCGGCACGCGAGCCGCAGCACGTCTACCTCCGCGAGGCCGAGTCTCTCCGCCGCGACCTGCAGGGCGCCCAGTGACCGGCCTCGAGTTCAACGCCCGCGTCAAGGCCATCCCGGTCTACCCGGCCGCGTCCACCTACGCCTTCGACGGCGAGCTCGTGAAGCTCGCCTCGAACGAGACACCCTTCTCGCCCCACCCGCAGGTGCTCGAGGCGGTGGAGTCGCAGCTCCGGACCCTGAACCGCTATCCGGATCCGACGAGAGCCACCCTTCGCCGCCGTCTTTCCGACCGGACCGGCGTGGCGCCGGAAAGGATCGCGATAGGCAACGGCTCCTGCGAGCTGCTGCTCGCCGGCGCCGAGGCGATGCTCGAGCCCGGCGCCGAGGTCGTCTACGCCTGGCCGTCGTTCTCGATCTACCCGCATCTGGCCGCCATGAGCGGCGCCCGCGCGGTCACGGTGGCGCTGAACGACGACGCCGAGCACGACCTCGACGCGATGGCCAAGGAGGTCACGGGCGCCACGCGGATGGTGATCGTCTGCAACCCGAACAACCCCACCGCGACCGGGCTCCCGCCGGCGGCGATCGACGAGTTCATGCAAGCCCTGCCCCGCAGGGTCGCCGTGATCCTCGACGAGGCGTACGTGGAGTTCTCCACGCTCCAGGACCCGGACGAGTCGCTCGACCTCCTAAACAAGCACCCCAACCTGATCTTGCTGCGCACGTTCTCGAAGGTCTATGGCCTCTGCGGCCTGCGCGTCGGCTACGCACTCGGGTCGGAGGAGTTCCGGCTGGCCGTCGATCGAGTCAGGCAGCCGTTCTCCGTCAATGCCCTCGCGCAGGCGGCGGCGACGGAGGCCCTCAACCACCAAGACGAGGTCGAGCGGCGCGTCGAGCAGACC
>JBKPBS010000104.1:0-13634 GCA_046726915.1 Actinomycetota bacterium | reverse complement strand
CTTCAGCACCGGCCCGGCGCCCAGGCCCATGGCCGCGCGCGTCTGCGGCCCGACGACCCCGTCCGCCACGAGCCCATGCCTGCGCTGCCAGCGCTTGACCGCGGCCTCGGTGGCCGGCCCGAAGACGCCGTCCGCGGGCACGCCGACCTTCCGCTGGAGCGCCCTGACGCCGCCCCCGCGGTGTGAGCGATGCCTCCGGCCGGCGCGTCCGCGGCGCCCACCCGAGCTGTGGTGCCGGCGCTTCAGAATCGGCCCAGGGCCGAGTCCCATCGCCGAGCGCGTCTGCGGCCCGGCGATGCCGTCGGCGACCAGGCCGTGGCGCCGCTGCCAGCGCTTGAGCGCGCGCTCGGTGGCGGGCCCGAAGATGCCGTCCGCCGCCACGCCGACCTTCCGCTGGAGCGCCCGCACGTCGCCGCGCGTGCTCGCGGCGCCGGCCTTCACCTCCGCGCCCGCAACCGCGGGCATACCAATCGCCATGCCGCAGACGAGCGCGAGCGCGACAACGGCGGATACAGCCTTCCTCTGCAAGTCTTCGAAGCCTTCTGTCGGGTTCCGCCTGCGAGGTGAGCTGACGGGCTCGCGCGACTTGCGCTACCCCCGGGCAGAGCCCGGGCGATTCGCCCCAGCGGCCCGAAGGCCGCATCGGTTCCCCCGCTCGCCCCACCCGGAAGTGAGGCGACTCGGCGTCAGGACGCCCGTCGTTCTATCAAGCGAAACTCCTGCAAGTTGCACGATTTGTTGCAGAATGCGCGCATGGACGAGATCGCCCCCGGAATTCGGCATTGGAAAGCCACCCATCCGAACATCGGTATGGACGTCAGCTCGTACTGGCTTCCGGACCTGAAGCTGCTCCTGGACCCGATCGCGGTGCCCGACGAGGTGGAGGGCGTCGAGCTCATCCTCCTCTCCTGCCGGCACCACGTTCGTGACAGCCTCGAGGCGGCCGAGCGCTTCGGCGCGCCGGTGTGCGCCCCGCGAACGGGCATGCACGAGTACCCGAAGGACACGCCGATCCGCCCCTACGACTTCGGCGACGCGATCCTGGACGGCGCCGTGACGGCCCACCAGGTGGGCGGCCTGAGCCCGGACGAGACGGCGCTCCACATCCCGTCGGTCGACGCCCTGAGCATCGCCGACGGCGCGATCCGCTACGGCGAGGAGCTCGACTTCGTCCCGGACCGCTACATGGACGACCCGGACAAGGACAAGGCCGACCTGAAGCGCGGCTTCGGCGAGCTGGCCGACCAGCTCGAGTTCGACGTCCTGCTGCTGGCCCACGGCGACCCGATCCCAAGCGGCGGCCGCGAGGCGCTGCGTAGATTCGCGGAGAGCTAGACCAGCTCGATATCGAGCTCGTCTGAGACGCCAGAACCGAGCAATCCAAGGACGCAGGCCTGAAGGCGTGCTAGGCACGCCAAAGGGCGAGGACGCCGGAGTGCGACGGTTATGGCGGCTTCAGACGAGCTCGAGGAAGACCATCTCGGTGGAGTCGGACTTCCTCGGTCCGAGCTTCAGGATGCGGGTGTAGCCCCCGGCTCGGTCGGCGTAGCGCGGAGCGATCTCCTCGAACAGCTTGTAGACCACGAACTTGTCCTGCCCGAGGCGGGCCATCGCCAGCCGGCGCGAGTGGTGGTCGCCCTTCTTCGCGAGTGTGATCAGCCGCTCGAGCTCGGGCTTGACAGCCTTGGCCTTCGCCTCGGTCGTCTGGATGCGCTCGTGGTCGATCACCTCGCGGCAGAGGTTCATGAACAGCGACTTGCGGTGCGCCGCGTCACGCGACAGCTTGCCCCTCTGCTTCTGGTGGCGCATGGCCCGGGAACCCTACCCGGCGCTAGCCGGCCCGCAGCCCCAGCCCGCGCGCGTCGAGGGTCTCCTTGACCTCCTCGATCGACTTGCGGCCGAAGTTGGGGATCGCGGCCAGCTCGGACTCGGACTTCTGCACGAGGTCGCCGACGGTCTGGATGCCGGCCCGCTTCAGGCAGTTGTACGAGCGGACGCCCAGCTCGAGCTCCTCGATCAGGATGTCGTCCATCCCGCCCGCGGAGGCGCCGGCCCCGTCGCCCATGCCGTCCGCACCGGCCACCAGCGCGGCGCCCTGGTCACGCAGGGCCTCCACGCGGTCGGCGTCGGTGAAGATCGCCAGGTACTTGATGAGGATCTCGGCTGCCTCGCGCAGCGCGGCCTGCGGGTCGAGCGACCCGTCGGTCTCGATGTCGAGCGTGAGCTTGTCGTAGTCGGTCTTCTGGCCGACGCGGGCGGCGTCCACGGAGTACGCCACGCGCTTCACCGGCGAGAAGATCGAGTCGATCGGGATCACGCCGATCGGCTGGTCCGGCGTCTTGTTGTCCTCCGCCGGCGAGTAGCCGCGGCCGTGGCCGATCGTCAGGTACATCTCGAGCTTGGTCTTCTTCTCGAGCGTCGCGATGCGCGTCTCGGGGTTGAGGATCTCAACGCCCGAGGGGAGGTCGATGTCGCCCGCGGTGATGTCGCCGGGGCCGGTCACGACGAGCGGCGCCTCGATCTCGGCCGCGTCGGAGTGCATGCGGCAGACGATCTCCTTGAGGTTGAGGACGATGTCCGTCACGTCCTCCTTGACGCCGTTGATCGTCGAGAACTCGTGGGCGACGCCCTCGATCCGGACGCTGGTGACGGCGGCGCCGGCCAGCGACGACAGCAGCACGCGGCGCAGCGAGTTGCCGAACGTGTAGCCGAAGCCGCGGTCCAGCGGCTCGATGGTGAAGGTGCCGCGGTTGTCCTCGACGCTCTCGGCGGAAATCTGGGGGGTCTGAAACTCGATCATTTGGAGAGGTGCTTCCTTCGCTTGTATCCGTGCCGGGCCCGGGGAAAGGGCGGACGCGGAGTTCGGTGCTACTTCGAGTAAAGCTCGACGATGAGCTGCTCCTGCACCGGGGTGGTGATCTCCGCACGCTCGGGAAGGCGGAGCACCTTGGCGGTGAGGCCGTCGTGGTCGGCCTGGAGCCAGGCCGGCACGACGGAAGTCAGCTCGGTTGCGTCACGCACCACCGGCTCGACCGGAGCGCTCGGCTTCATGGTGATGACGTCATCGGGCTTCAGTTGGTACGAGGGGATGTCCACGCGGCGGCCGTTGATGTGCCAGTGGCCGTGGCGGATCATCTGGCGTGCCTGGCGGCGTGAGCCGGCGAAGCCGAGCCGCACGAGCACGTTGTCGAAGCGGGACTCCAGAAGACGCAAGAGGTTCTCGCCGGTCACGCCCGTCTGCCGGCTCGCCTTTGCGTAGTAGTTGCGGAACTGCTTTTCCAGCACGCCGTAGTAGCGGCGGGCCTTCTGCTTCTCGCGCAGCTGCAGCCGGTACTCCGACTGGCGCGCGCGCCCGCGACCGTGGTCGCCCGGCGGATAGTTCCGTCGCTCGACGCCGCACTTGTCCGTCAGGCAGCGCTCGCCCTTCAGGAAGAGCTTCATGCCCTCCCGGCGGCACTGCTTGCACTGGGCCCCGGAGTCACGCGCCATCAGACACGCCTCCTCTTGCGGGGCCGGCAGCCGTTGTGGGCCTGCGGGGTCACATCGCGGATCCCGGTGATCTCGAGGCCTGCGGCCTGGAGCGAGCGAATGGCCGTCTCGCGCCCGGAGCCCGGGCCCTTCACGAATACCTCGACCTTCTGGAGTCCGTGCTCCATGCCCTTCCGCGCGGCCGCGTCGGCCGTGACCTGCGCCGCGAAGGGCGTGGACTTGCGGGAGCCCTTGAAGCCCGCGCCGCCGGCGGACTCCCAGGCGATCACGTTGCCGTCCTTGTCGGTCAGCGACACGATCGTGTTGTTGAAGCTCGTCTTGATGTGGGCCTGCCCGAAGGGCACGTTCTTTCGGATGCGTCTGCGCCCGCGGGGCCTGCGTGGCTGAGGCATTAGATGTTCACCTTCCGGCTCGCGTGTGCGCAGGGGCGCGCAGGGCGAGCTGACCAAGGACGCAGGGGTGAAGCCGTACGACTAGTACGGCGAACCCCGAGGACGCCGGGCAGGGAAGTCATGCGCGTCATCTGCGCGCGCGGGAGTCGGGAGGTGAGCATCTAGTGCTTCCTCACCTTCTTCTTGCCGCCGCCGGCCGAGGAGCCGCGCTTCGGACCCTTGCGGGTGCGCGCGTTCGTCTTCGTCCTCTGGCCGTTGACCGGCAGGCCACGCCGGTGGCGCAGGCCCCTGTACGCGCCGATCTCCATGAGGCGCTTCACGTTCTGCGACTGCTCCCGGCGCAGATCGCCCTCCACGAGCAGGTCGTCGACGCGCTCGCGGATCTTGCGGACCTCGTCCTCGGTCAGGTCCTTCACGTAGGTGTCCGGGTCCACGCCGGCCTTCTGGAGGATCTCGTTCGAGGTCGACTGGCCGACCCCGTACACGTACGTGAGCCCGATCTCGACCCTCTTGTTGAGGGGGATGTTTATCCCTGCAATTCGCGCCATTTACTACCCCTGACGCTGCTTGTGACGGGGGTTCTGACAGATCACGAGGACCGCACCGCCACGGCGGATGATCTTGCACTTTTCGCACATGGGCTTGACTGACGCGCGGACCTTCATAGCTCCGAAGATTCGGGAAACGTATCTGACAACAGAGGATCGGCGCGGGAGCCCAGGAGACGGCTCAGCGCCGACCGGAAAGAGTAGCAGCCTGCAGCGGCTCCGCCTCCGTCTGATGCCAGGGGGTGAGGATGCGCGGGCCGTCCCCCGTAATGGCGACGGTGTGCTCGAAGTGGGCGGCCAGCGACCCGTCCTCGGAGTAGACCGCCCAGTTGTCCGAGCCCATCCTCACGTGATGCGTCCCGACGTTCACCATGGGCTCGATGGCGAGCACCATCCCCTCCTCGAGCTCGGGCCCGGTGCCTGGGTCCCCGAAATTGGGGATCTGCGGGTCCTCGTGCATGTCACGGCCGATCCCGTGGCCCACCAGCGAGCGGATCACGCTGAATCCGTCGGCCTCGACGCGGGTCTGGACCGCGTGGGAGACGTCGCCCAGCCGGTTTCCGGGCACGCACTGATCGACCGCGTCGAACAGCGACGCCTTCGTGGTGGCCAGGAGCCGCTTGGCGATCGGCGTCACGTTGCCGATCGGGTGCGTGATGGCGGCGTCCGCCACCCAGCCGTCCAGGATCACGCCGATGTCCACCGTCAGGATGTCGCCGCGGTTCAGGCGGTAGGAGCCCGGGATCCCGTGCACGACCATGGAGTTCGGCGAGGCGCAGATCGAGCCGGGGAAGCCGCGGTAGCCCTTGAAGGCGGGCTCGGCGCCCTGGGAGCGGATGAAGCGCTCGGCGGCCTCGTCCAGCTCGGCCGTCGTGACCCCGGGCCGGGCCTTCTTCCTGAGGATCTCGTGGCAGCGGACAAGCACCCGGCCGGCCGCGGCCATCTTCTCGATCTCCTCGGGTGTCTTTCGGTTGATCACTGGTGCTTCAGAGCTCGGCTTCGAGTCGCTTCGTAGCCAGTGTGGCACGTATCCGGTCGTGCACCTCGTCGGGCGAGCGCGTGCCGTCGAAGCGCACCAGCAGGTCCTTGTCCTGGTACCACTCGATCAACGGCTCGGTCTGCTCGTGGTAGACCGCGAGCCGGTTTCGCACGGTCTCCGGCTTGTCGTCGTCGCGCTGAATCAGGCGCGAGCCGTCCTGGTCGCATACACCGTCGTTCTTCGGCGGGTCGAACTCCAGGTGGTAGACGTGCGCGCCCTTCGCACAGGTGCGGCGCCCCGACAGCCTCCGGACCACCTCCTCGTCGGGCGCCTCGATCAGCAGCACGGAAGTGAGCTTGCGACCGCGGCTCTCGAGGATCTCGTCCAGCACCTCAGCCTGGGCGATCGTCCGCGGAAAGCCGTCGAGCAGGAAGCCGTTATCGGCCTCGCCCGAGTCGAAGCGCTCCTCCACGGCGCGCGAGATCAGTTCGTCCGGCACGAGCTCGCCCTTGTCCATGTACCCCTTGGCCTCGTTGCCGAGCTCGGATTCCTCCGCGACCGCCTCGCGCAGGATGATCCCGGTCGAGTAGTAGGGGAGGCCGAAGTCCTGGACGAGGCGCTCGGCCTGCGTCCCCTTCCCGGCACCGGGCGGGCCGAGGAGAACCAGGTTGAGCTCGCTCACTTGAGGAAGCCCTCGTAGTTGCGCATCATCAGCTGCGCCTCGAGCTGCTTCATCGTGTCGAGCGCAACGCCCACCACGATCAGGATCGACGTTCCGCCGAAGTAGAAGTTCGCCGCCGTCTGGTTGAGCAGGATGGTCGGCAGCGCCGCGACCGCAGCGAGGTAGAGCGAGCCCGGGAAGGTGAGCCGCGCCAGGATGCGGTCGAGATATTCGGCCGTGGGTCTGCCTGGCCTCACCCCCGGTATGAAGCCGCCGTACTTCTTCAGGTTGTCGGCCTGCTCCACGGGGTTGAAGGTGACCGCCGTGTAGAAGTAGGTGAACAGGATGATCAGGATCGACTCCCCGATCAGGTAAGGCGCCTTGTTGGGGCTGAAGAACGCCGAGAAGTCCTGTGCCCAGTTGGCCTGGGTGAGCGTGCCCACGGTCGGCGGGAAGGCCATCAGCGAGGCCGCGAAGATCACCGGGATCACGCCGGCCATGTTCACGCGCAGCGGCAGGTAGGTGGAGCCGCCGCCGGCCATGCGCCGGCCCACAACGCGCTTCGCGTACTGCACCGGGATGCGGCGCTGGCCCTCCTGCATGAAGACGATGGCCGCGATCACGGCCAGCGCCAGGAAGGGCATCATCACGACGAAGATCTGATCCGGGTTCGTCCACCAGGCCTGGATGCCGTGCGGGATGCCCGACGCGATCGAGGCGAAGATCATCAGCGAGATGCCGTTGCCGATGCCGCGCTGGGTGATCAGCTCGCCGAGCCACATTAGGAGCACGCAGCCGGCGGTGAGCGTCATCACGATCACGAAGACGCGGCCGAAGGTGAAGTTCTCGACGACGTCGGCGCTGCCCGTCGAGAAGGTCCGGAACAGGAACACGTAGCCGATCGACTGGCCGAACGCGAGCGCCACGGTCAGGTAGCGCGTGTACTGGGTGATCTTCTGCTGCCCGACCTCGCCCTCCTTGCGGAGCTTGTCGAGCTGCGGAATCACGACGGTAAGGAGCTGCAGCATGATCGACGCCGTGATGTAGGGCATGATCCCGAGCGCGAAGATCGCGAAGCGCTGCAGCGAGCCGCCCGAGAAGACGTTCAGGAGCCCGAGCACGCTCGAGCCCGTGAAGTTGTTCGCGATGTCCTTGACCGCGTCGACGTTGATCCCCGGCGCGGGGATGTAGGCGCCCATCCGGTAGAGCGCGAGCATCGCCGCCGTGAAGGCGAGCTTCTTCCGGATCTCGGGAACCCTGAACGCGTTCAGGAAGGTCCTGAGCACCCGGCTACTCCTCGATCAGCTGGCAGGTGCCGCCCGCGGCCTCGATCTTCTCGCGGGCCGTCTTCGAGAAGGCGTGGGCGTGCACGGTGAACGCCTTTGAGATGTCGCCCTGGCCGAGGATCTTGACCGGAACCTCGCGGCGCGTGGCGAGGTTCTTCTCGCGCAGGGAGTCGGGGGTCACCTCGGACCCCGCATCGAAGCGAGCCTCGAGGTCCCGCAGGTTGACCGGCTGGGTCTGCGTGCGGAACTTCTCGAACGGCATCGACTTCTTCATGTGCGGGCCGCGCAGCTTGCGCATCCGCATGTGGATGGGCGTCTGTCCACCCTCGAAGTTCACCTTCCGCTTCGCACCCGAGCGTGAGCCGGCGCCCTTGTGGCCGCGGCCGGACGTCTTGCCGTAGCCGGAGCCCTCGCCGCGGCCGATCCGCTTGCGCGGCTTGCGGGAGCCCGGGGCGGGCTTCAAGGAGTGGAGTCCGACGCGCTCGTCACTCATCGACTTTCACCAGATGCCGGACGGAGTGGATGAGGCCGCGCACGGTCGGGTGGTCGTCGCGCTCGGTGGCGCGGCCGATCTTGCCGAGGCCGAGCGTCTTCAGCGTGTCGTGCTGCTTCTGGCTCGCGCCGTTCGAGGACCGCACCTGGGTGATGGTGAGCTTCGTCATGCGCTGACCTCACCCTGCTCGGGACGAGCCTCGGTCTCCTCGGTGTCCTCTGCGGGAGCGGCGCCATCGAGGCCGAGCACCTCGCGCACCGTCAGCCCGCGCAGCTCAGCCACCTGGTCGGGGCTGCGGAGGCCCTGGAGCGCCGCGACGGTCGCCTTCACCAGGTTGATCGGGTTCTGGCTCCCGAGCGACTTCGACAGGACGTCGTGGATTCCGGCGAGCTCCAGCACGGCGCGTACGCCGCCGCCGGCGATCACGCCGGTACCGGGCGAGGCCGGCTTCAGCAGCACGCGCGAGGCCGAATGAACACCGATAGTCTCGTGGGTGATCGTGGAGCCGTGCATCGGCACCTTGAAGAGGCTCTTGCGGGCGCGCTCGACGCCCTTCTGGATCGCGACCGGGACCTCGTTCGCCTTGCCGTAGCCCACGCCGACCTGCGACTTCTCGTCACCCACCACGACGAGCGCGGTGAACGAGAAGCGCCGGCCACCCTTCACGACCTTGGCGACGCGGTTGATCTCGACCACGCGCTCCTGGAGGTCCGAGCCCTCCCCGCGCGGTCCGCGTGTCCTGTCCCTACTCGCCATGAGGACCACTCACCGTAGCGACCATCAGAATTTGAGTCCCGCCTCGCGGGCGCCGTCGGCGAGCGCCTTAACGCGGCCGTGGTAGCGGTAGCCGCCGCGGTCGAAGACGACGTTCTCGACGCCCGCGGCCTTCGCGCGCTCGGCGAGCAGCTCGCCGGCCTTCTTCGCCTGCTCCATCGTCTTCAAGTCCTTGAGGTCGCCCTCGGTCCAGTTGACGGCGGCGACCGTGTGGCCGGCCACGTCGTCGATGAGCTGGGCCTGGATGCCCCGGTTCGAGCGGAACACCGACAGGCGCGGCCGCTCCGAGGTACCCCGCACCTTGGCGCGCACGCGGCGGCGCCGGCGCAGCCTCGACTGTGCCTTGGTCTTGAGCGTCATGCGCGCTTACCGACCTTCCGCTGCACGTACTCGCCCTCGTAGCGGATCCCCTTGCCCTTGTAGGGCTCCGGCGGGCGCTGCTTGCGGATGTTGGCGGCCACCTCGCCCACGACCTGCTTCGAGATCCCGCGCACCACGATGCGCGTGGGCTGCGGCACCTCGAAGTCGATCCCCTCGGGTGCCTCCAGCTCGACCGGGTGCGAGTAGCCGAGCGCCAGCACGAGCTTCTTGCCCTGCAGGTTCGCGCGGTAGCCGACGCCCTGAATCTCCAGGCGCTTCTCGAAGCCGTTCGTGACGCCCTCGACCATGTTCGCGATCAGGCTGCGGGTGAGGCCGTGGAGCGCGCGGTGCTCGCCGCGGTCGGTGGGGCGGGTCACGACGATCTGGCCGTCCTCCTGCTTCACCTCGATCTCGCGGCTCTTGCGCTCGGCAAGCTCGCCCTTCGGACCCTTCACGCTCACGCGCTCCGGCTCGATCTGTATCTCCACACCGTCCGGCACGGCCACGGGCTGCTTTCCGATGCGGCTCACACGATGCTCCTTTCCTCGCCCGCGTGCGCGCGGGGGCGCGCCAGGCCAAGCTGGGCAAGGACGCAGGGGTGAAGCCTTGCTGGAGGCAAGGCGAACCCCGAGGACGCAGATCCAGCGCAGGCATGGCGCGTCATCCGTGCGTGCGTGGGTGGGGAAAGGAGCATCGCTACCACACCCTCGCTACCAGCTCGCCGCCCACGCCGGCGCGGCGCGCCTCGTGGCCCGTCATCACCCCGCGCGACGTCGACACGATCGTGGTGCCCATGCCGCCCTGGACCTTCGGAATCGTGCCGGCCTGGACGTACTCGCGCCGGCCGGGCCTCGACACCCGCGAGATGCCCTGGATGACCGGCTTGCGGTCCTCGGTGTACTTCAGCCGCACGCGCAGCACGCGGCCGACGCGGGCCGCCTCGACCTCGTAGCCCTCGATATAGCCCTGCTCCTGCAGGATGCGCGCGATCTCCGCCTTGAAGTTCGAGGAAGGCATCTCCACGTCGTCGCGGTCGGCGTGCAGGCCGTTGCGGATGCGGGTCAGGAAGTCTGCGACGGGGTCGGTCATCGACATGGGGCTACCAGCTCGACTTCGTGAGGCCGGGGATCATGCCCTCGTGCGCGATCTCGCGCACGCAGATCCGGCAGAGGCCGAACTTGCGCAGGTACGCGCGCGGGCGGCCGCAGCGCTTGCAGCGGTTGTAGTTGCGTGTCTGGTACTTGGACCCGCGCTGCTGGCGGACCCGCTGTGACGTCTTGGCCATCTACTCCTGTGTCTCCTCGGCCGGCTTGGCCTCGCCTTCGGCTCCCTCGCCCTCTTCCTCTTCCTCGTCGCGGGTGGGCGGCTCGTAGGCCTCCGGGTTCTCTTCCTTCAACTGCTCGTAGGCGGCCGCCTCGGCTTCCGCCTTCGCATGCGCCTCCTCGAGGCGAGCCGCCTCGGCCGCGTCCATCGCCGGCTCTTCGGCCGAGCCGGGCGCGCCCTCGGGGCTGAACGGCATCCCCAACTCTCGCAGAAGGACGTACGCCTCCTCGTCCGTCTGCGCGCTCGTCGTGATCGTCACGTCGAGGCCGCGCACCTGGTCGATGGCGTCGTAGTCGATCTCCGGGAAGATGATCTGCTCGCGCACGCCCATCGAGTAGTTGCCGCGGCCGTCGAAGGAGCGCGCGTTCAGGCCGCGGAAGTCGCGGATACGCGGGATCGCGATCGACGTGAGCCGGTCGAGGAACTCGTACATGCGCGCGCGCCGGAGCGTGACCGTGACGCCCACGGGCATGCCGTCGCGCAGCTTGAAGGCGGCGATCGACTTGCGGGCGCGGCGGATGTTGGGCGCCTGCCCGGCGATCGTGGCGAGCTGCTCGGCGGCGGCGTCGAGGACGTTCGAGTCCTGCTTTGCGTCGCCCACGCCCATGTTGAGCGTGATCTTCTCGATGCGGGGCACCTGCATCGCGGACTTGTAGCCGAAGCGCTCCTTGAGGGCAGGCGCGATCTCCTGCTCGTAGCGCTCCCTCAACCGCGGCGGTACCTGTGCCTGTGCCGAGGCTTCCATCACTCGATCTCCTTGCCTGACTTCTTGGCCACGCGGATGCGCTTGCCGCCGTCGCGGCTCACGCCCACGCGGCTCGGCTCACCAGAGGACGGGTCGACCAGCATCACGTTCGAGATGTGGATCGGGCCCTCCATCTCGACGATCCCGCCGAGCTCCTGGGCACGCTGCGTGTCGCGCAGGGTGCGCGGCTTGATGTGCCGCTTGACGATGTTCGCGCCCTCGACGTAGACGCGCTGGTTCTTCGGGTCGACGCTCTTCACGCGCCCGGACTTCCCGCGGTCCTTGCCCTTGATGATGCGGACGGTGTCGTCGCGGCGGATCCTGAGCGCCATGGTCAGAGCACCTCCGGGGCCAGCGAGACGATCTTCATGAAGTTGCGGTCGCGCAGCTCCCGGGCCACCGGGCCGAAGATGCGGGTGCCGCGCGGGTTGTTGCCGTCGTCGATCAGGACGGCGGCGTTCTCGTCGAAGGCGATGTAGGTGCCGTCGTCGCGGCCGAACTCCTTCTTCGTACGGACGACCACGGCGGTCACGACGTCACCCTTCTTGACCGATCCGTGCGGAATCGCCTGCTTCACGGTGCAGACGATGATGTCGCCCACGCCCGCGTAGCGGCGGTGACTGCCGCCGCGCACGCGGATGCAGAGCACCTCGCGGGCGCCGGTGTTGTCCGCCACCTTGAGCCGGGATTCCTGCTGGATCATCAGACGGCCTCCAGGAGGATCGTTCCCGACCGGCCGAGCGAGAACCGAGCAGGGCAAGGACGCAGGGAACCCCCGATAGCAGCGCTATCGGGGGTGACCGACGACACAGCCATGCGACGGTTCGCAGCCGGGCAGGCGGGGACGAGACGAGTGGAGGCCGTCATTTACCGCGCCCTCTCCAGCACTTCCACCAGGCGCCAGCGCTTCGTGCGGCTGAGCGGACGGCTCTCTATTACGCGCACCGTGTCTCCGGTGTGCGCCTCGTTGCGCTCGTCGTGCGCGTGGAGCGTCGACGACGTGCGGACGATCTTCTTGTACATCCGGTGCTGGCGGGCGGTGTCGATCCGGACGGTGATGGTCTTGTCGGCCTTGTCGGAGACGACGACGCCTTGGCGCACCTTGAGCGTGCCCTGGGAGGCGACGTCCTCGACCGGAGCGGTCAGGGCCTCCCCGCGCGGCTCGCCGCCGCGACGCTCGCGCCGCTTCTGCCGGTAGGCGCGACGCTGCCGAGCCTTGGTCCGGCGCCGCTCGGCGCGCTCCTGAGCGCGCTCGTCGGCCGACCGCTGAGGCAGCGCCTCACCGGTATGGGCCGAGCGCGCGCGCCTGCGGAGCTCCTTGGGCGAAAGCTGCTCCTCCGGCTCGGCGTCCGCGGCCGGTGCGGGGGCCTCCGCGGCAGGCGGCTCCTCCGCGACCGGTTCCTCGGCCGGAGCCTCCTCCGCGACCGGCTCCTCGGCGGGAGCCTCCTCCGCGGCCTCCTCCGCGACCGGCTCCTCGGCCGGAGCCTCCTCCGGGGGCTCCGCGACCGGCTCCTCGGCCGGAGCCTCCTCAGCGGGTTCCTCCGCGACCGGCTCCTCGGCGGGAGTCTCTTCCGCCGGCTCCTCCGCGGGGGCTTCCTCCGGCGCTTCCTCCGCCGGAGCCTCGTCCGCGGCAGCTTCGGCCGCGGGGGCCTCCTCCGCAGGGGCTTCCGCGACCTCGTCGGCCGTCGGCTCCTCGGCCGGCTCCTCCGGTGCCACGACCTCCTCGGCCACCTGGTCGGAGGCCTCGTCCGGACCGGATGACTCCGCAGCCGGCTCCGCGGCTGCCTCGTCCACTTCCGGTGTCTCCTCGTTCACGTTCTCGTCTGTCTCAAGCATTCGTTCGTCTGTTCCTGCGGATCTCTGTCTCCACGTCGATGCCGCGCTGCTGCGCCGCGGTCAGCGCGCGCGCGAGGTCCTTCTTTGCCTGCTTCAGCCGCGCGGTGTTCTCGAGCTGGCCGGTCGCGTGCTGGAAGCGCAGGTTGAACACTTCCTGGCGCGCGTTGTCTGCGAACTCCACAAGCTGCGGATCCTCCAGGTTATGCACCTCGACAGCCTTCATCCCTGACCAGCGCCTTCACGGGCCACGAACTTGGTCTTCACGGGCAGCTTGTGGCCAGCGAGGCGCATCGCCTCGCGCGCCAGCGGCTCCGGAACGCCGGACAGCTCGAACATCACGCGTCCGGGCTTCACGACCGCGACCCACCCCTCGGGCGAGCCCTTGCCGGAGCCCATGCGCGTCTCGGCCGGCTTCTTTGTATACGGCTTGTCGGGGAAGATGTTGATCCACACCTTCCCGCCCCGCTTGATCTTGCGGGTCATCGCGATACGGGCGGCCTCGATCTGGCGGTTGGTCACCCAGCCGCGGTCGAGCGCCTTCAACCCGTAGTCGCCGAACTCCAGGCTCGTGCCGCCCTTGGCGTACCCGCGCCTGCGGCCGCGATGCTCCTTGCGCCACTTGACTCGCTTCGGCTGGAGCATCAGAGCCGCTCCTGTGGCAGCGGTGGGCCGTCACCGCGCCCGCCACGGCCGCCGCCACGGCCGCCGCGCCCACCGGGACCGCCCGGCCCACGGCCGCCGCCGGGAC
>JBKPBS010000103.1:0-20693 GCA_046726915.1 Actinomycetota bacterium | reverse complement strand
ACGCGCCCGGCAGGATTCGAACCTGCGACTTCTGCCTCCGGAGGGCAGCGCTCTATCCACTGAGCTACGGGCGCCGGGAGGGTCAGTGTAGTGCCGGGATGCTGATCGCCGTCATATCCGACACGCACCTGCCGCGCGGTTCGCGACGGCTGCCGGAAGCTTGCGTCGAGCGGATCGCGGCCGCGGACCTCCTGCTCCATGCCGGCGACTTCTCGACGCTCCAGGTGCTGCGCGCGCTCGAGGCGATCGGCCCGCCGGTGCTCGGCGTGCACGGCAATGTGGACAGCGCCGACCTCAGGCGGCTGCTGCCGGCCGAGCGCACGCTCGAGGCGGAGGGGGCGCGGATTGCCATGGTCCACGACGCCGGCCCGCGCGCGGGCCGGCTCGAGCGCCTCCGGCGCCGCTTCGGCGAGCGCGCGGGCCTCGTGATCTTCGGCCACTCCCACTTGCCGCTGCACGAGCAGGCACCCGACGGCTTCCAGATCTTCAACCCGGGCAGCCCGACGGAACGCCGCCGAGCGCCGACGCACACGATGGGCCTGATTCATGTCGCGGACGGCTTAGCGAGATGTGAACTCGTGCGCCTTTGATACCGTATCCGGCATCATGGCGCCAGGAGAGCTGATCAGGAGCCGCCGCATTCGCCACGGTCTCAGCCAGCGGCGCCTCGCACACCGTGCCGGGACAAGCCAGAGCGCGATCGCAAGGATCGAAAGCGGGAAGGAGGAAGTCACCTGGTCTCGACTGCGTCTCCTCCTCCTGGCGATGGGGGAAGAGCCGGTCCTCGACAGCGCCCCGCTACCTGGCCGTTACGACGCGTGGGACGTTCTGGAGCAGCGCAGCCTCCCCGCGGCAACGCGTCTTGCGAACGGGATCGCCTTCAGCAAGCTCGGAGGCGAGCTCGCGGCGGCCGGGCGCGCGGCGCGCGATGGCTGAAGTGCTCGATGCCCGGGAGATCTTCCGCGTGCTCACGGAGCACGAGGTCGAATACATCGTCGTCGGCGCGTTCGCGGTCCAGACGCACGGCTTCCTGCGCAGCACCGTCGACCTGGACATCGTGCCGCGCCCCGACCTTGCAAATCTGAGCCGGCTCGGGGAGGCCCTGGGGTCCATGGGCGCGCGGGTGTTCAGGTCGGCCCAACCGGTGAACGTCACGGATCCGCATCTGCTTCGCCGAGCCGGCCTCGTGCCGCTCATGACCGATCACGGGCGACTCGACCTCCTGAACGTGGCTTCGACCGCGGGCCTCCCGGCCGATTACGCAGCGATTCGCGAGCGGGCGCTCGAGGTCGAGCTGGACGGTGCGACACTGGCCGTGGTCGGCCTCGACGACCTGATCAGGATGAAGAAGGCGGCCGGGCGCGAGCAGGACCTGGCCGACATCCGAGCGCTGACCGCCTTGGACGAAGACCTCGCGCGGGAGGCGCGCGAGTCAACATAGGGACATGGACCTCGACGTCCTCTTCCTCGGCACCGCCGGCTCCTCGCCGAGCCCGCGCCGCGGCCTGCCGGCCACGCTCGTGCGGCGCGGGGGCGACCGGCTGCTGTTCGACTGCGGCGAGGGGACCCAGCGGCAGCTCATGCGCTCCACGGGCTTGGTCGAGCTCGAGGAGCTCTTCATCACCCACTTCCACGCGGACCACGTGCTGGGGCTCCCGGGGATGCTCAAGACGTTCGCCCTGCGGCAGCGCGAGCGCGACCTCGTCGTGTTCGGGCCGCGCGGCCTGCGGCGCGTCTACGAGCTGCTCGCGCCCGTGATCGGCCGGCTGACCTTTCGCGTGGAGCTGAACGAGCTCGAGGCCAACGACGAGCTCGAGCGCGACGGCTACCGGATCGCCGCCTTCGACGTGGACCACGGCGGTCCGGGCCTCGGGTACGCGCTCGTCGAGGACCCGCGGCCGGGCGAGTTCGACCCCGCGCGCGCGATCGAGCTCGGCGTGCGGCCCGGGCCCGACTTCGGCCGGCTACAGGGCGGCGACGAGGTGGACGGCGTGCGGCCGGACCAGGTGATGGGCGAGGCGCGGCGCGGCCGCAAGATCGTGCTGACCGGCGACACCGCGCCCTGCGACATGACGAAGCTGGTGGCCTGGGAGGCCGACCTGCTCGTGCACGAGGCCACGTTCCTCGAGGAGGACGCGGAGCGAGCCGCGGAGACGCGCCACTCGACGGCGGCGCAGGCGGCCGAGCTCGCGGCGTCGGCGGGCGTGCAGATGCTGGCGCTCACGCACATATCGCCCCGATACGCGGTCAGCGAGGTGCGCGACGAGGCCCTCAGGATGTTCCGGAGAGTGATCGTGCCGCGCGACTTCGACCGCATCGAGATCCCGTTCCCCGAGCGCGGCGAGCCGGTGCACATCAAGGCATCGGACCGCCCGCCGGAGCGCGAACCCGTCGCCTAGCAGGGCTTTTCAGACGTTCAGCGGCGGGGTGCGGTGGAGGTTGCGCGAGATCCGGCCGACATACGTCGAGGGGAACCGCTCGCGGCGCCCGTGGATTCTCACGTCGTGTCCACAGGCCGGGCAGCGCTCAGGAAGCTCGACATCGGACGCGGAACGACCGAATGCCCTCAAAAAGGCGCAATGCTCGCAGACTGCGTACACGGGCGGCTCCATCTAGTAAGGCGCCTATCCGTGTCAGCTGCAGGCTAAACGTCGGAAATCAAACTCCCAAGGCGTGTGGGCGCGACCAGCAGGTAGCTCTCGACCACCATCCCCTCGACCTCCTTCCAATCGACGGACGAGCGGTCGAGCCGCAGTCCGACCCAGCCGTGATGATGCATGTACGCGGGCCGGTAGAAACGCGACGGATCCTCGGCGATCAGCGCCTCGCTTCGGCCGCGCGCGACCTTGCAGACCACGCCCTCGATCCCCTCGTTGCCGCGATGGTCGACCAGGTAATAGGCGAACGTCCGCCCGCGTACCCGGAAGCCGGCGTGGCCGCCGCTCAGCTCCCGCTCGGCTTCGGGCAGCCCCAGGCAGACCTTGCTTAGGCGGTCGAGGTTGCGGCTCAGTGCGAGTCGCCGAGGCGGACCAGCTGCGGCGGGCCGCAGGCCTCGAGGTCCTGGAGCACCTGCTCGGCGAGCTCGGGGTCCCAGCGCTCGGCGCCGACGAGCTGACCCGCCAGGTCGCTCACGCGCGCGAGCGCGTCGCGCGCGTCGTCGTCGAGGGCGATGTCCTCGCAGAAGAACATGGCGTCGCCCGCCTCGCGGAGGATCTCCTGCTCGGCGGGCTCGAGCGCGGCGTCGCCGGTGGCGGCGATCACCTTCATGAGCCTGCCATATGCCTTCGAGCGCTCAGGGGTCACTTGAGCCCACAGTAGCGGGGTTGGACTGACCTGTCACCCATGTTGGACCCATGTTGGCGTCCGACCGCGACTGCTAGTCTCGCCGCGGTTCCTTTAACCAGGTCCGGTGAGGCCAGGAAGGGGCGGTGAAGTGAGCGAGAAGACGGTTCTGGACCGCGAAGACGTGCGGCGCACGCTGGTGCGCATCGCACACGAAATCGTCGAGAAGACAGGGGGCGAGGGGGTCGCGGTCGTCGGAATCCACCGTCGCGGTGCGGTGCTGGGCGCGCGGCTGCGCGACCTGGTGGCGGAGCTCGTCGGCGAGCCGGTGCCGCTCGGCGACATCGACATCAGCTTCTACCGCGACGACGTCGGCATCCGCGGGGCGGACTACCAGCCGGTCGTCCACTCGAGCCACATCGACTTCCCGATCGCGGACACGACCGTCGTGCTCGTCGACGACGTGCTCTACACCGGGCGCACGGTGCGCGCCGCGATCGACGCGCTCTTCGACTACGGCCGCCCCAGCCGCGTGCAACTCGCGGTGCTAGCCGATCGCGGGCACCGCGAGCTGCCGATCAGGCCCGACTACGTCGGCAAGAACCTGCCCACCGCCCGCGGCGAGCGGGTGAACGTGCGGGTCGAGGAGATAGACGGGATCGACGAGGTGGCGATCGACGCCACGGCCAAGCTGGAGGAGACGATCTGATGAACCCGCACCTGCTGTCGGTGGACGACCTCGCGCGCGACGACATCGAGCGCATCCTCGGGCGCGCCGAGAGCTTCGCCGAGGTGTCCGGCCGCGAGATCAAGAAGGTGCCTACGCTGCGCGGCCGCACCGTGATCAACCTCTTCTACGAGGCCTCCACCCGCACGCAGTCCTCCTTCGAGCTGGCCGCCAAACGGCTGAGCGCGGACCTGATCACTCTGAAGGCGGCGGGGTCGGCGGTCGACAAGGGCGAGTCGCTGAAGGACACCGTGCAGACGCTGTCAGCCTACGACCCGGCGGCGATCATCATCCGCTCGCCGCATGCCGGGGCGGCGGGGCTCGTGGCGCGCTGGACCTCCGCCGCGGTGATCAACGCCGGCGACGGGAAGCACGAGCACCCGACCCAGGCGCTGCTCGACCTCTACACGCTGAAGCGCCGAGCCGGGTCGCTCGAGGGACTCAAGGTCTGGATCGTGGGCGACGTGCTCCACAGCCGCGTGGCCCGCTCGAACATCCTGGCCTTCACGCGCATGGGCTGCCAGGTCACGGTCTGCGGGCCGCCGACGCTGATCCCGCGCGGGATCGAGTCGCTCGGCTGCGGGGTGCGCTACACGCTCGACGAGCTCGGCACGGCCGATGTGGTCTACGCGCTGCGGATGCAGCGCGAGCGGATGACGGGCTCGTTCGTTCCGTCGCTGCGCGAGTACGCGGCGCGCTACCAGATCGACGGCCGCCGGCTCGGCCCGGCTCAGCTCCTGATGCATCCGGGGCCCGTGAACCGCGGGGTCGAGCTGGCCGCCGAGGTGATCGACTCGCCTCAGGCGCTGATCGCCCAACAGGTCGAGTCGGGGGTCGTGGTGAGGATGGCGGTGCTGTACGAGCTGCTGGCGGGGCGCGGCGCGCCGAGCGGAGTGCGCGCCGGCGCCGAGACGGAGCCCCAGCCCGCATGAGCGCCGCAGCAGCTCCCGCGAACGGCTCGGGACCGCGCGCCGCGGTCGAGCTCGACTGCGCCGCCTCGCCGCCGGCGACGGTGCTGGTGCGAGGGGCGCGCCTGCTCGATCCACGGGCGGGGTTGAACGGGGTGAGCGACCTGCTCGTACGCGACGGGCGCATAACCGAGATCAGCGCGACGCTGGAGGCGCCCGATGGGGCAGAGGTCGTCGAGGCGGAGGGGCTACATGCGTTCCCGGCGTTCGTCGACCCGCACGTGCACCTTCGGACGCCCGGGCGCGAGGACGAGGAGGACATCGACTCGGGCACGCGCGCCGCGGCGGCGGGCGGCTTCTGCGCGATCCTCGCTCAGCCGAACACGGAACCGGTGGTGGACTCCGCGCCGGTGCTGCGCTCGCTCCGCGAGCGGGCGCGCGCCGAGGCCCGGATCCCGACCGGCTTCATGGCGGCGATCACGGTCGGGCAGGACGGCGAGCGGCTGACCGAGATGGCGGAGCTTGCCGACGTTGGCGCGGCCGGGTTCACGGACGACGGGCTGCCGGTGCGCTCGGCCGGCGTGATGCGGCAGGCGCTCCAGTACCAGCGGCTCGCGGGGCGCGTGCTGGCGCTGCACGAGGAGGATCCCTCACTATCGGCGGGCGGCGTGATGCACGAGGGTGAGCTGTCGGCGCTCCTCGGAGTGGCGGGTATCCCGTCCGTGTCCGAGTCGTCGATGGTGGCGCGGGATTGCGCGCTCGCCCTATACGAGGAGGGGCGGATCCACGTGCAGCACGTCTCCGCGCTGGAGACGGTGGACGCGCTGGAGCGCGCGAAGGCGGCCGGCTGCCAGGTCACGTGCGAGGCGACGCCGCATCACCTGCTGCTGACCGACGAGGCGGTACGGACGCTCGACACCAACGTGAAGATGAACCCGCCGCTGCGGTCCGATCGGGATCGGCGGGCTTTGATCGAGGCGCTGCGGTCGGGGGCGATCGACTGCATCGCGACCGACCACGCCCCGCACGCGCGCGAGGAGAAGGAGCAGCCATTCGAGCTGGCGCCGATGGGGGTGACCGGGCTGGAGACCGCGTTCGCGGCTTTGCACAGCGGGCTCGTGCTGCCGGGGGTGATCGAGCTGTCGCTCCTGGTGGAGCGCATGACCGCGGGCGGCGGCCCGTTCGGCCTCGATCTGCCAACGCTTCGGCCCGGGGCGCCTGCAAACCTCTGCCTCGTGGATCTGGACGCGGAGTGGGACGTGGGTGAGGCGGGCTACGAGAGCCGCTCGGCGAACTGCGCCTTCGCCGGCAAACGCCTGACCGGCCGGGTCCGGATGACTATTGCCGACGGCGCGGTGGCCTACCGCGAGCGCAGCTTCGCGCTCGGCGCCGTCGCATGACGGCCGCTTACCTCCTGCTCGAGGACGGAACCCGCTTCGACGGCGAGTCGGTGGGTGCGCCGGTCGCCGGGCTCGGCGAGGTCGTCTTCAACACCTCGATGTCGGGCTACCAGGAGGCGGTCACGGATCCGAGCTACGCGGGCCAGATCATCGTCTTCACGTACCCGCTGATCGGCAACTACGGGGTCGCTCGGGCGCACATGGAATCCGACCGCATCCACACGCGCGCGGTGATCATGCGCGAGGGGGTGGACAGGGAGGACGCGGCCCATGCCGAGGGCGGCTGGCTCACGTGGCTGGCCGACTGCGGCATCCCGGCACTGTCGGGTGTCGACACACGCGCACTTGTGCGACACATCCGCGACAAGGGAGCGATGCGCGGGGGGATCTTCGCGGCGGACATGCAGGAATCCGATGCCCGCGAACAGGTTTTGCGGGAGCCGTCCATGACGGGGGCCGACTTCGCGCGCGACGTCACTCCGGCTCAGCCGGTGATCCTCGAGGGCGACGGGCCGCGGGTCATCGCCATCGACACCGGCATCAAGGACTCGATCGTTCGCAACCTGCGCAACAGGGGTGTGCACCTGGAGCTGCATCCGTGTGACGTGAGCGCCGAGGCGCTCCTCGCGCGTAGCCCGGATGCCGTCTTCCTTGCCAATGGACCCGGCGACCCCGCGGCGCTCGATTACATCGTGGAGGCCGTCAGGGGAGTGGTCGGGAGGGTCCCCGTCTGGGGCATCTGCCTCGGCCACCAGCTGCTCTGTCGGGCCGTCGGCCTCGAGACCTACAAGCTCCCCTTCGGCCACCGCGGCGCGAACCATCCCGTGAAGGACCTCGAGACCGGCAGGATCGAGATCACGTCGCAGAACCATGGCTTCGCGGTGCTCGGACCGGGCGGGCGAAAGACCATCGACACGGACGAGCCGGTGCGGTGGGAGACGGACTTCGGCGCGGCCGAGCTGCAGCAGCTGAATCTCTACGACCGGACGGTGGAGGGGCTGGTGCTACGGGACGTGCCTGCCTCCACGGTGCAGTATCACCCTGAGGCGGGACCCGGACCGCACGACGCCCTCCACCTGTTCGATCGCTTCTTGGAGAGGCTCGTTGCCGCGTAGGGACGACATCCAGCGCATCCTCGTGCTCGGCTCGGGCCCGATCGTCATCGGCCAGGCCGCCGAGTTCGACTACTCGGGCGCGCAGGCGTGCAAGGTGCTGCTCCAGGAGGGCTACGAGGTCGTCCTCGTCAACTCGAACCCGGCGACGATCATGACCGACCCGGAGTTCGCCACCCGTACCTACATCGAGCCGCTGACGCCCGCCTCGGTGGCCAAGGTGATCGAGCGCGAGAAGCCGGACGCGCTGCTGCCCACCCTGGGCGGCGGCACGGCGCTCGACCTGGCGCGTGAGCTGTCCGAGAACGGGACGCTCGGCAAGCACCGGGTCGAGCTGATCGGCGCCGACTACGACGCCATTCGCCGCGCCGAGGACCGCGAGCTGTTCCGCGCGACGATGGAGCGCGCGGGCCTGAGGGTGCCGCGCAGCGCAGCGGTCAAGTCCATGCGCGAGGCCGACCGGGCGCTGCCGGAGGTCGGCCTCCCGGCGATCGTGCGCCCCGGCTTCACCATGGGCGGCGCCGGCGGCGGCATCGCCTGGAACGAGGCCGAGTACCGGCAGGTGGTCGCCGAGGGCCTCGCCGCGAGCCCGATCGGGCAGGTGCTCGTGGAGGAGTCGGTGATCGGCTGGGCCGAGTTCGAGCTCGAGGTGATGCGCGATCGCAACGACAACGTGGTGATCGTCTGCTCCATCGAGAACGTCGACCCGATGGGCGTGCACACGGGCGACAGCGTGACAGTCGCGCCGCAGCAGACCCTCTCCGACACGCTCTACCAACAGCTCCGCGACCAGGCGCTGAAAGTGATCCGCGCGGTCGGCGTCGAGACGGGCGGCTCGAACATCCAGTTCGCCGTCAATCCGGAGACCGAGGAGATCGTCGTAATCGAGATGAACCCGCGCGTGTCGCGCTCGTCGGCGCTCGCGTCGAAAGCCACCGGGTTCCCGATCGCCAAGATCGCCGCGCGGCTGGCGGTGGGCTACGCGCTCGAGGAGATCGACAACGACATCACGCGCAAGACGCCGGCGAGCTTCGAGCCGACGATCGACTACGTCGTGGTGAAGTGGCCGCGCTTCGCATTCGAGAAGTTCCCGGGCGCGGACGGCCAGCTCCACACCTCGATGCAGTCGGTGGGCGAGGCGATGGCGATCGGCCGCACGTTCAAGCAGGCGTTCGTTAAGGCGATGCGCTCGCGCGAGCTGGACGTGCTGCCCTCCTTCAACGGCGACGACGACCTGCTGGCGCGGCTCGAGAGTCCGTCAGACGACCGCTACGAGGTGCTCTTCGAGGCGATCAGGAGGGGGCACACCGAGGCCGAGCTCTGCGAGCGCACCGGCATCGACCCCTGGTTCATGGCCGAGATGGCGGCGCTGGCGCGCGGGGCCGACCCCCAGGAGGGGCTCGAGCGGAGCTTCAAGTCTGTCGACACCTGCGCAGCCGAGTTCGAGGCCGAGACGCCGTACTACTACTCCGGCTGGGAGCGGCGGGCCGTGCACGAGGTGAGGCGCGGCGAGCGGCCGAGCGTGGTGATCCTCGGCTCCGGTCCCAACCGGATCGGCCAGGGGATCGAGTTCGACTACTGCTGCGTGCACGCCGCGATGACGGTGCGCGAGTCGGGTCGCGACGCGGTGATGATCAACTGCAACCCGGAGACCGTCTCCACGGACTACGACACCTCCGACCGCCTCTACTTCGAGCCGCTGACGCTCGGCGACGTGCTCGGGGTCATCGAGCTCGAGCAGCCCGAGGGCGTGATCGTGCAGTTCGGCGGCCAGACGCCGCTGAAGCTCGCGGCCGGGCTCGCCGAGGCGGGCGTGCCGTTGCTAGGCACCCCGGTCGACTCGATCCACCGCGCCGAGGACCGGCCGAGCTTCGGGGCGCTGCTGGAGGAGCTGGGGCTGAAGTCGCCGCCGTACGCCACCGCCGAGTCGCACGACGACGCCCTGCAGGTCGCCGACAGCGTGGGCTACCCGCTGCTCGTGCGGCCGTCATACGTGCTCGGCGGCCGGGCCATGGAGATCTGCTACTCGCGCGAGCAGCTCCAGGGCTACCTGAAGCGGACCAACGGTGGCGGCGGCCGCACCATCTTCCTGGACCGTTTCCTCGAGAACGCGATCGAGATCGACGTGGACGCGCTGTGCGACGGCGGTGAGGTCGAGATCGGCGCGATCATGCAGCACGTCGAGGAGGCGGGGGTGCACTCGGGCGACTCGGCGTGCGTGATCCCGGCGATGTCGCTGGGCGAGGAGATGCTGGGCCAGGTCGAGCAGGCGAGCCGCGCGATCGCGCTGGCGCTGGGTGTGGTCGGCCTTATCAACATCCAGTTCGCGGTTCACGGCGACAGCGAGGAGCTGTACGTGATCGAGGCGAACCCGCGCGCGTCGCGGACTGTGCCGTTCGTGTCGAAGGCGATCGGGGTGTCGCTCGCCAAGGTGGCCTGCCGGCTGATGCTCGGCGAGCGCCTGGCGGACATGGAGCTCTCGATCCCGCGCCAGCCGCGGCACGTCTCCGTGAAGGAGGCGGTGCTGCCGTTCGGGCGCTTCCCGCGCGCCGACGCGCTGCTCGGGCCCGAGATGAAGTCCACCGGCGAGGTGATGGGCGTGGCGTCGGACTATCCGGCGGCGTTCGGGAAGGCGCAGGCGGCCGCGGGTGCCGAGCTGCCCGCGTCGGGCACGGTCTTCATTTCCGTGACCGATGGCGACAAGTCGGCCGCCACCCAGCTCGCGGCGGGCTTCCACGACATGGGCTTCCGGGTGGTGGCCACCGGCGGCACCGCCAGCGTCATCCGGCGGATGGGGGTGCCGGTCGAGCGGATCATGAAGCTCTCGGAGGGCTCGCCGAACGTGGTCGAGCGGATCGAGGCGGGCGAGGTGGACCTCGTGATCAACACGCCCACGGGCTCCGGCGCCCGCGCGGACGGCTACGAGATCCGCAGGGCGGCGGTCGCCCGCGGCATCCCCTGCATCACGACGATGTCGGGCGCCAGCGCCGCCCAGCGGGCGATCCGCGCGGGCCGCGCCGGCGAGAGCTCGGTGATCTCGCTTCAGGAGCTGCACGGCGGGCTGGGGAGCTCTGCGATCTCCACCAAGGGGGATGAATCCTCCGTGGGGGCGGAGCGCACCGGTTGAGGGAGCCGCGCACGCTGGCACCCCCCGAGCGGCGTGTGGCGGTCGTCTCGGGCGTGGAGCGGCTCGGCGCGTACGACCTGATCACCGCGCTGGACCGCTACGGCCCGACCGGCCCCAGGCCGGGCCAGTTCTACATGCTGGCCGCGGCGAAGGAGTGGGGAGGAGGCGGCGACGAGCGGCCGTACCTACCGCGCGCGTTCTCATATGCGCGCGCCCGCGTGGAGTCCGACGGGCTCGCGCTGAGCTTCCTTCTGGAGGCGGTGGGCCCGGGAACGGAGCGACTGTCCGAGCTGGCGCCCGACGAGGGACTCGCCCTGGTGGGCCCCCTCGGCGTGGGCTTCCGCCCACCGGCCGACGGAACCCGCCCGCTGCTCGTTGGAGGCGGAATAGGAGCAGCCCCACTGCTCTGCTGGCAGGAGGAGCTGGCGACGCAACCGCCCGAGGGCGCGGCCGCCGCCGCGGACCGCCCGAGCGTCCTCCTCGGCTTTCGCAGCGCGGCGCATGCCCAGGCCGCGGCCCTCTTCGGGCCCGACGCGCGGGTGGTCACCGACGACGGCTCCGTCGGTCGGAAGGCGCTCGTTACGGAACTGCTCGCAACGGAGCTGGACGCCGACCCGCGCGCGACGGTCTACGCATGCGGCCCGCCCCAGATGCTCGAAGCCGTGCGCGCACTCTGCTCGAAGCGCGATGTTCCCGCCCAGCTCGCGATGGAGTCGGGTATGGCGTGCGGATTTGGTGCCTGTTTTGGCTGCGTTGTTCCAACAAGCAACGGTTACGTGCGTCTCTGCCTGGACGGTCCGGTGATCGACGCCGACATCCTGGAAACGGCCCTCGTGGCGGGAGCGGGCCATTGAGCGACCGCGCCATCGAGCTCTGCGGGGTCGCCCTTCGCGGGCCCGTCCTCAACGGCTCCGGCACATTCGACGTCATCGCCGCCCGGCGCGCTTTCGGCGACGCCCTCCTCGAGCGGTTTCCCTTCGACGCCTTCGTCTCCAAGACGATCACCGTCGCCCCTCGCCAGGGCAACCCGCCGCCGCGCCTATGGGAGACCCCGACCGGGCTCATCAACTCGATCGGGCTCCCGAACAAGGGCCTGGACGGCTTCCTCGAGTCCGACCTGCCCGAGATCGCCCAAACCCTCAAGGGGTCAGACCCCTCGAGGGTTGAGGGTGTGCCGCTGATCGTCTCGGTGATGGGCTTCAGCCGTGACGAGCTGGCCGTGCTGGTGGCCGCGGTCGGCCGGCGCGCCGAGGTGGCGATGGTGGAGCTGAACGTCTCCTGCCCCAACGTCGAGACAGGCCTGGTCATGGGTGCCGACCCGGCGGAGACGGCGCTCGCGGTCGAGCGCGTGCGCCCGGAGACCGACAAGCCGCTGATCGTGAAGCTCACGCCGAACGCGGCAGAGCCGGCCACGGTCGCCGCAGCGGCGCAGGACTCCGGCGCGGACGCCGTCTCGCTCGTCAACACGCTCAAGGGTATGGCGCTCCACCCCCAGACCGGCGACCCGTGGCTCGGCGGCCGGAGCGGCGGCGTCTCGGGCCCCGCGATCCGCGCGATCGCCCTCGAGCAGGTGGCGACCGTCGCGGGGAGGGTCGAAATCCCGGTGATCGGCATGGGCGGGATCGCCAGCGGCCGTCACGCGGCAGATTTTGTTGCGGCGGGCGCGTCAGCGGTGGCCGTCGGCACCGAGAGCTTCCGCGACCCGGCCGCGGGGCGGCGGATCGCTGCCGAGCTCGCCGAGTTGTCCCTCACGCGCAGCCCGCCCGCCCCTGCCTCGACATCCGTCTGAGCCCGTTTGGGGGACGCAAAGGCGGTGTTTCTCCGCAGAATGCGGGAACTTTCCGGGCTTACCGGCATCCCGAGCGAATTTGCTCAATTAAAACCCCTGCAAACTCGTGGAAAAACGCTCAAGGAACCGCAACTGACCTCAAGCTAAGGTCGAGGTCCAGGTGAATTCGCGTATTTTTTGCGCTTTGCCCCTCGACGCCAGCGGATCAGCGTGTACTATCGCCGCCCATGCCGGCCGCCCCCCAGTCGCCCGCCAAAAGTCACTCGGCGGGCCTCGCTCCCGAACGCTCGCTCACGCAAAGAATGGACGCCCTCCAGCGAGCAAACGAGATCAGAACGCGGAGAGCGAAGCTGAAGCGGGACCTGAAAGCGGGGCGCCAGCAGATCCACGGCCTGCTGCTTGATCCGCCGGAATACGTGCTCACGGCCAAGGTCTTCGACCTGCTCCTGGCAGTCCCGAAATACGGGCGCGTGAAGGTGAATCGCATCCTCACGCACTGCCGCATCTCGCCGAGCAAGACCATCGGCGGGCTCTCCGAGCGGCAGCGCAACGAGCTCGTCTCGTACCTGCGCCGATAGCCCCGATCCTGGTCATCACGGGGCCCTCGGGCGTCGGCAAGGGAACCCTCATAAAACGGCTCCTGGAGCGGGTTTCCGGGCTCCAGCTCGCGGTTTCGGCGACCACCCGCGACCCCCGTCCAGGCGAGGTGAACGGGGTCGACTACCACTTCCTGAGCCAGGCCGACTTCGATCGCCGCGTGGCCGCGGGCGAGTTCGTGGAGCACGCCGTCTATGCCGGCCACAGCTATGGCACGCTGCGCACCGAGCTGGAGCGTCCCGCGCGCGGGATCGTCCTCGAGATCGATGTCCAGGGCGCGCGTCAGGTGCGCGAGACGCTGCCCGAAGCCGCCCGGATCTTCATCGAGCCGCCCTCCTTCGAGGCGCTCGTGGAGCGGCTGACCGAGCGCGCGTCCGACTCCCCGGAGCAGATCGAGCGGCGGCTGGCCGCGGCCCGCGAGGAACTCGCGGCGCGCGACGAGTTCGACCACCGCATCGTGAACGACGACCTCGATCATGCGGTCGGGGAGCTTGCGGAATTGGCCGCTACCATGTGTCCGCCGTGATCAAGCCACGTCTAGACAAGCTGCTCGAGAGGGTCGACTCCCATTACGCCGTGGTCCTCGTGTCCGCGAAGCGTGCCCGGCAGATCAACTCCTACTACCACAACCTCGGCGAGGGGACCTTCGACGAGTACCCGCCTCCGATGGTGGAGACCGGCTCGAAGAACTACCTCAAGATCGCCCTCGAGGAGATCGCCGCCGGGAAGATCAAGTACCGCTACCGCTAGGAGGCGTACTTGGCCCGGATCCTGCTCGGCGTAAGCGGCGGGATCGCCGCGTACAAGGCAGTTGAGCTGGTTCGGCTCGCGACGGTCGCGGGCCATTCGGTCCGCGTGATCCAGACGCCCGCGAGCCTCAACTTCGTGGGCCGCGCGACCTTCGAGGGCGTGACGGGCGCTCCCGTGCTGGTGGAGGAGTTCGAGGCCGACCCCGCGCGCGGGGCCTTCCCGGGCGACCCCCCGCCTGACCACGACCCGATCTCCCATCTGGAGCTGGTGGCGCGCGCCGACGTATTCGTGGTGGCGCCGGCCTCTGCGAACACCTTGGCCAAGCTGGCGGGCGGCCTGGCGGACAACCTGCTGACGAGCGCCGCGCTGGCGAACCTGGCGCCGCTCGTGGTCGCGCCGGCGATGAACAGCCGGATGTACGAGCACCCCGCGACCCAGGCCAACCTGGAGCTGCTGCGCTCGCGCGGCGCCCGCGTGGTGGATCCGGGAAGCGGCAGGCTCGCGTCGAAGGGCGAGTGGGGGGTGGGCCGGTTGGCCGAGCCGGCCGAGATCCTGGCGGTGATCGAAGAGGTCCTCGCCGACGGCAGCTCCCTGGCCGCGGCCGATGGCGGCTCGGCCGCCGCAACCGCGGGGCGGGCGTACGCCCCGCGCTCGCTCGACGGGCTCCGGGTGCTCGTCACGGCCGGTGGCACGCGGGAGCCGATCGACTCGGTCCGGTACATCGGCAACCGCTCGTCCGGCCGGATGGGCCTCGCCTTGGCCGCGGAGGCCGCTCGCCGGGGCGGCGACGTGACTCTTGTCACCGCGAACGTGACGATTCCGCGACCGGCGGGCATCGAGGAGGTGACGGTCGAGACCACCGCCGAGCTCGAGGGCGCCGTGCTCGAGCGCTTTGCGGGCGCCGATGTCCTGATCATGGCCGCCGCGCCCGCCGACTTCCGCCCGGCGAACCCCACCGAAACGAAGCTGGCGCGGGAGGAGAACGAGCGCATCGCGCTCGAACTCGAGCCCACCCAGGACATTGTCGCCGCCGTTGCGGCCGGGCGCAGGCCCGATCAGACGGTGGTCGGCTTCGCCGCCGAGCACGGGGAGGGGGCGGTCGAGCGCGGCCGCGCCAAGCTGAGCCGCAAGGGCCTCGACGCGGTCGTCGTGAACGACATCTCGCGCGCCGACATCGGCTTCGACAGCGCCGAGAACGAGGTGACGATCGTGCTGGCCGACGGTGAGCGAGAGGTCGGCCGGCGCCCCAAGTCCGAGGTTGCGGCGGCCATCCTCGACGAGGTCGAGCGCTTCAGGACGCACTCTGCCGCGCCGACTACCGTAGAGCCAGACCAATGAGCAGCGAGAACGCGTACGAACTCTTCAAGAAGGGCAGCGAGCTCCTCGAGCAGGGAGACTTCATGGCAGCGTCGGTGCCCCTCGAGCGCGCGCGCTCGCTCGAGCCGGACAAGGGCTCGATCCGCGAGGCGCTGGGCCGCGCGTACTTCCGCTCGAGGCGCTTCGAGCAGGCCGCCGAGGAGTTCGCCGCGCTGGTCGAGCGCTACCCGGTGAACGACTACGCCCACTTCTGCCTGGGCCGCTCGCTCGAGAAGACCGGCCGCCGCGCCGAGGCCCGCCGCCACGCGGCCCTCGCGGCGAACATGCGCCCGGACCGGAAGGACTACCAGGCCTTCCGCGACCGGCTGCAGACGGCCTAGCGGCGCAGGCGCCGCACTGCGACCACCGCCTCGGTCACGAGGCCCAGGATGCGATCCACGCCGTGCTCGTCCGCATCGGCTATGGGGATGTCCGCGTGCACCCAGATGTCCTGCGAGCGCGTGCAGCCGAACCGGACGAGCCGGGTCTGGCGGTTCCACCAGAGGAGCATCCACGGGTCGAGGTCCGAAGCTGCGTGGAGGGCCAGCGCCTGGACGCGCAGCAGGCCGTCGCTGATCCGGAGGCTCGCTTCGATCGCGTCGCCGCCGACGCTCTCGCCCGGGACGGTGATGCCCCACTCGCCGTGCGCGAGCCGCCGGGCGTCCAGACCGGGCATGGAGGACAGGTAGGTGTCGACGTCGTCGACTGCCGCCATTCGGGCAGAGTACGTCGCTCAATGCGCGCGCTGGTGCAACGCGTGAGTGAGGCCTCCGTGAGCGTCGGCGGTGAGGAGGTCGCCCGCATAGGTCCGGGCCTGCTCGTGCTGCTCGGGGTGCGCCGCGGCGACGGCGAGGCCGAGGCGGACCGGCTGGCCTCGAAGCTGCTCGCGCTGAGGGTGTTCGAGGACGCCGAGGGGACGATGAACCTCTCTGTGGGCGACGCCGGCGGCGAGCTGCTGTGCGTCAGCCAGTTCACCCTCTACGGCGAGACGCGCAAGGGAAACCGGCCGAGCTTCGTGTACGCGGCGCCGCCCGAGGAGGCCGAGCCGCTCTACGAGCGAGTCCGCTCGAGCTTGGGCGCGAAGGGCGGGGTCTTCGGCGCCCGGATGGCCGTGGCTCTGACGAACGACGGGCCGGTGACGCTGCTGATCGAGACCTGACGGCATATCGTTCGCCCATGGCTATCGCATCTGACGCGCTCGTACGGGACAAGCTCTTCATCGGCGGTGAGTGGGTCGATCCCGCCGGGGACGGGACCATCGAGGTGGTGAATCCGGCGACTGAGGAGGTCGTCGGTCGCATCCCGGAGGGCACGCCGGAGGACGCCGACCGCGCCGTGAAAGCCGCCCGGGCCGCTTTCGATGCCTGGTCACAGACGCCGGCCGAGGAGCGCGCCGCCTACTGCGCCACCATCGGCGCCAAGCTCGCGGAGCGCGGCGACGAGCTCGCCGCCCTCATCACCACCGAGATGGGCATGCCGATCGGCCTGTCGAAGATGATCCAGGCCGGGCTCCCAGCCGTGACCTTCTCCTCAATGCCCGAGCTGGTGGGCGAAGTGACCTGGCAGGAGGAGATCGGAAACTCGCTCGTGATCCGCGAGCCCGCCGGCGTCGTCGCGGCCATCACGCCGTGGAACTATCCGCTTCACCAGATCGCGAACAAGGTCGCCCCGGCGCTCGCGGCCGGCTGCACGGTCGTGCTGAAGCCGAGCGGGGTCGTCCCGCTGAACGCGTTCGTGCTTGCCGAGGTCGTCGAGGAGGTCGGCCTTCCGGCCGGCGTCTTCAACCTGGTGACCGGCACCGGCCCGGTGGTCGGCGAGGCGCTCGTCTCCCACCCCGAGACCGACATGGTCTCCTTCACCGGCTCCACCCGCGCCGGCCGCCGCGTCTCTGAGCTGGCCGCCCAGGCGCCGAAGCCGGTGGCGCTCGAGCTCGGCGGCAAGTCGCCGAACGTGATCCTCGACGACGCCGATCTCGAGGAGGCCGTGACCGACGGCGTGGCCAAGTGCTTCCTCAACTCCGGCCAGACCTGCAGTGCCCTCACCCGCATGCTCGTGCCGCGCGACAAGCTCGAGCAGGCCGAGCGGATCGCCGCGACGATCGCGGACGAGGCGTTCACGCCCGGCGACCCCTTCCAGGACGGCAGCGCGCTCGGCCCGCTCGTGTCCGAGAGCCAGCGCGAGCGCGTGCGCGGCTACATCGAGAAGGGCAAGCAGGAGGGCGCGCGGCTCGTGGCCGGCGGCGCCGAGCCGCCCGACGGCCTCGACAAGGGCTACTTCGTGCGCGGCACGGTCTTCTCCGACGTGACCAGCGACATGACGATCGCCCAGGAGGAGATCTTCGGCCCGGTGCTCGTCCTCATCCCGTACGAGGACGAGGAGGACGCCGTCCGGATCGCGAACGACAGCGTCTACGGCCTGGCCGGCGGCGTGTGGTCGGCCGACGAGGAGCACGCCAAGCGCGTGGCCGCCCGGATCCGCACCGGCCAGGTCGAGATCAACGGCGGCGCCTTCAACCCGATGGCGCCCTTCGGCGGCTACAAGCAGTCGGGCCACGGCCGCGAGCTCGGCCGCTACGGCCTCGAGGAATTCCTCGTGGCCAAGTCGCTCCAGCTCTAGGGCGGCTACACTCGTCTTCACAACTTCAGTCGTACGCCGCTCCCCGGGGGCGGCGCCTGAAGGTGGGCCGTGAGGTCCACCTTTTTTGTGTCAAATGCAGATCGACTCCCTCCAGACAGACATCGAGCAGCGCCTCGCGACGGCCGAGCCGGACGTCGAGGTCCTCGCCTGCGAGAGCGCGGGTCGCGACCGCCTGCGTCTGTTCATCGATCATCCGGGCGGGGTCGATCTTGCGCTCTGCGAGCGCGTGACGAACCGTCTGCGCGACCTGCTGGTGGACTACGCGCTCGAGGTCTCCTCGCCTGGCCCGGAGCGTCCGCTCTCGAAGCCGGACCACTTCCGCCGCTTCCTCGGCCGGCGCGCGCGCGTTCGCCTGCGCGAGCCGCGGGAGGGCCACAAGAGCTTCACCGGGGAGCTCGTCGGCGCCAGTGACGAGGAGGTCACAGTGGCGGCCGATACCGGGGTCGTGACGATCCCGTACTCGGAGATCAACCGCAGCAATCTGCTGCCCGAAGCGGCTGGCGCAGCCGGGCGCGCAGGGGACGAATCGAGGGAGCGATGACCAAGGAAATAGTCGAAGCCGTCGGAGTCCTCGAGCGCGAGAAGGGAATCTCCGCCGACCGCCTGATGGCGGCCCTGGAGGACGCGCTTCTGTCGGCCTACAAGAAGACGCCCGAGGCGGCGAAGTACGCGCGCGTTGAGGTGGACCGCGGGAGCGGCGACTTTCGCGTCTACGAGCTGCTCTTGCCGCCCGACCTCGAGGAGCAGCTGCTCGACGAGGTCGAGGAGGAGGCCGGCGAGCCCACCGTCGACCCGGAGACGGGGGAGATGGTCTACCCCGAGCCGCCCGAGATCGACCAGGAGCGGCTCATGCAGTACCGCGACCAGATCGAGGAGCGCGACGTGACGCCCCACGACTTCGGTCGCATCGCCGCGCAGACGGCCAAGCAGGTGATCCTCCAGCGCATCCGCGAGGCGGAGCGCGACATGATGTTCAACGAGTACCAGGACCGCGTCGGCGAGCTGATCACCGGCATCGTCCAGCAGTCCGACTCGCGCTACACGCTCGTGCAGCTGCGCGAGCGGGTCGAGGCGCTGCTGCCGCGCGGCGAACAGGTGCACGGCGAGCGCTACGACCATGGCCAGCGCATCAAGGCGATCATCACCGACGTCTCGAACCAGGCGAAGGGGCCGTCGATCATCGTGTCGCGGCGCTCGCCTGAGCTGATCCGGGCGCTGTTCGAGCTCGAGGTGCCCGAGATCGCCGACGGGCTCGTCGAGATCCAGAACGTGGCTCGCGAGCCGGGCTACCGGTCGAAGATCGCTGTCGTCTCGCACGCAAGCGGTGTCGACCCGGTCGGCGCCTGCGTCGGGCCGCGAGGCTCGCGCGTGCGCATGGTCGTGTCCGAGCTCCGCGGCGAGAAGATCGACATCATCCCCTTCAACGAGGAGCCGGCGCGCTTCGTCGCGAAGGCGCTTTCGCCCGCGCGCGTGCGCGAGGTGCTCGTGGACGACGAGGCCAAGCAGGCCACCGTGATCGTCCCGGACGACCAGCTCTCGCTCGCGATCGGCAAGGACGGCCTGAACGCGCGCCTCGCCGCGCGCCTGACCGGCTGGCGGGTGGACATCCGCTCCGAGACAGAGTTCGCCGAGGAAGAGGCGGAGATGGGCTATCAGGAGGAGGAGGTCTCGGGCCGCTGCGCCGCGATCCTCGCGAACGGCAAGCGCTGCCCGAACGCCTCGCTGCCCGGCTCGCGCTACTGCGGGCTGCCGGCGCACCAGGCGCTGGAGGGCACCGGGACCGACTACCTGGTGCCGCCGGAGGACGACGGCGGAGAGGAGCCGAGCGGCGACGGCGCGGAGGAGGCGGCGGACGCGGCTTCGGAGGAGGCTGCCCTGGAGGCGGCCGCGTCCGAGAACGGGGATCTTCCGGTCGAGGACCTCGTGGAGGCCGCTCCGGTCGAGGAGGCGCCCATCGAGGATGACCCCGTCGAGGAGGCCCCCGTGGCGACGGCCGACGAACTCGTCGATGACGACGTGGTGGAGGTCGAGGCTGCCCAGGAGAACGAAGAGATGGATGCCGGCGAGGCTCCGGCCGGCGATGCCGCTGCCGAGGAGGCGGAAGAGTCGTAGACCCGGGTCGTCGCTGCGTCGGTTGCGGGCGCTCGCTCCCGAAGGGTGAGCTTCTGCGGCTTGTGCGGGGCGACGACGGGCGGGTCCAGCCGGACCCGGACGCCCGGGCGGATGGCCGCGGCGCCTACGTCTGCGTTAAGCCCGAGTGCGCCGCTAGGCTCGATACCCAAGTCGGGGCTGGCGCCCCTCCGGGCACAGGCAAGGGCCGCCCGCTTGCGCGCAGCTTTCGCGCGCCGGTGACCGTCACACAGGAGACCTTAGACTTCATTACGCAATGGCAAAGAAGCGCGTCCACGAGATAGCGAAGGAACGAGACATCCCCTCGAAGGATGTTCTCGCCGCGCTCCAGAAGGCTGGGCTGGAGGTGACGACGGCTTCCTCGAGCGTGGACGAGGCGGAAGCCGCGAAGGTGCTCGGCAACGGCGCGAGTGCAACAAAGGCGCCCGCGAAGGCAAAAAAGGCCGCACCGAAGGCTGACGCGAAGGCGAAGCCGAAGGCTGACGGCGCGAAGGAGCCGGCGGAGGCGAAGTCGGACGCGCAGGTCGCCGCTGAAGGTAAGCCGGCGGCACAGGCTGAGGCGAAGCCTGCGACGAAGGCAGAGGCGAAGCCCGCGACGAAGACTGAGGCGAAGCCGGCGACTGAGGCCGAGGCCAAGCCTGCTCGGCCTGCCATTCAGCGTCCGCCCACGCCCGAGGGTGAGGTTCGGCGCGCGGGTCCGGAAGGGCGCGGTCCGCGCATTCTTCAGGAGGCTCCTCCGCCCGAGCCACCGAGGCCGCAGGGCGGCCAGCGTGGCGGATCGCGCCAGGCCGACCGGCCCGGTGGACCCGGCGGCGGGCGCGGTCCTGGTGGACCCGGTGGCGGTCGTGGTCCCGGCGGACCGGGCGGCGGTCGCGGTC
>JBKPBS010000102.1:0-41386 GCA_046726915.1 Actinomycetota bacterium | reverse complement strand
CAGATCTGGTCCGACTCCGCTACGCGCGACCGCGCGCTGTCATCGTTCCTGCGCTTCTACAACCGCAGGCGCCCGCACTCAGCCGCCCGCGGCCGACCCCCGATCAGCCGCGTCCAGCAGGTCCGCGAGCAGGACACCTAGAGCCCGAGCTGCTTCGCGAGGATCTCCTTCATCACCTCGTCGGTGCCGCCGCCGATCGGGCCCAGGCGGGTGTCGCGGAGGACGCGGCCGATCTCCAGGTCGCCGTCCAGGATCCGGAACGCCGTGTCCGCGACCTCGAACGCCGATCGCTGCGAGAGGAGCTTCGCCTCCGTGACCTCGCGCACGGCGTTGCCGTCCTCCACGAACAGCCGCAGCGCGTGGTAGGTCAGGCAGCGGGCTGCCTCGTGCTTCACCGCCATCTCGGCGACCGCATGGCGCCAGCGCCCACCCGGCTCGGCCCCGACCACCCGCTCCAGGACGGCGTCCATCGACGCCACCGCGCCGAGCGCCATGATCAGGCGCTCCCACTGGAAGTTGGCCGTGATCAGGTAGAAGCCGCGGTTCTCCTCGCCGAGCAGGTTCTCGTCGGGCACGAACACGTCCGAGAACGCGAGCTCGCCGGTGTCGGATGCGTGCCAGCCGAGCTTCTCGAGCTTCTTCGACGTCTCGAACCCGTCCATTTCGCGCTCGAGCACCAGGAACGACAGCCCCTGATGCCCGCCCTCCTCGGTCGTCTTGACGGCGGTGACGACGAAGTCGGCGCGCACGCCGTTCGTGATGAAGGTCTTGGAGCCGTTGACGACGTAGCCGCCGTCCACCTTGCGCGCGAACGTGCGGATGCCGGCGACGTCTGACCCCGCGCCCGGCTCGGTGATCCCGAGCGCGGCGATGCGCTCGCCGCGGATCGCCGGGGCGAGGAAGCGCTGCTTCTGCTCGTCGGTGCCGAACTTCCAGATCGGCGGCGTAGCGATCCCGATGTGCGCGCCGATGCCGGCGGCGAGCCCGCCCGAGCCGCAGCGGCCGAGCTCCTCGGTGAGCACGGCGTCCTCGAGGTAGCCGCCACCACGGCCGCCGTATTCCGTCGGGTACTTCAGCCCGAGCAGCCCGAGCTCGGCCATCCGGTGGAAGACGTGGTTGGGGAACCACTGAGCCGCCTCCCACTCGCCCGCGTGCGGCCGGAGCTCCTCCGCGACGAAGCGCCGGATCTCGGCGCGGAGCGGCTCGTGCTCCTCGGAGAAGGGCGGAAGCGGCCGCCGCGAGGCGGCCTCGGGGGGCCCCTTGTCAGTAAGAGCGCTCACGCGCGGAGGCTGTCACAAAACCGGCGAACGACGGCGGTGAAGGAGGCAGCCCAGAGGGGGTTAGGCGCTTTATGTACCGATATGGGGGCATAAAGCGCCTAACCCCTTCCCTCAATGCCGTAGTTCGGCCCGGCGCGGCGTTCAGAGCCCGTACGAGCGGCCGATCACGTCGAGCATCACCTCGTCGGTGCCGGCGCCGATGCGGTTCAGGCGCATGTCGCGCCAGGCGCGCTCGATTCCGTACTCCTTCATGTAGCCCGCGCCGCCGTGGATCTGGAGGCACTCGTCGATCACCTCGCACGCCATCCGGGCGGTGTAGAGCTTCGCCATCGAGATCTCGCGCACGGGGTACTCGCCGCCCGCGAAGCGCCACGCCGTCGTGTACACCATCTGGCGGCCGGCCTCGATCTTCGTCGCCATGTCCGCGAACTTGTGGCGGATCGCCTGGAAGCGGCCGATCGGGCGGCCGAAGGCGGTGCGCTCCGTGGCGTATCGAAGCGTCTTGTCGAAGCACTTCTGGGCGCCGGCGACGCAGCCCGCGGCGCCGATCAGCCGCTCGCCCTGCAGCTCCCACATGATGTGGTAGAAGCCCTTCCCCTCCTGGCCGAGCTGGGCCTCCGCGGGCACGCGCACGTCCTGGAACGCCAGCAGCGCCGTGTCGGACGCGTGCATCCCCAGCTTCTCGAGCTTCTTCTCGCGGGTCACGCCCGGCGCGTCCATGTCGACGAGGAACAGCGTGAACCCGTCGTACCCCGCGTCCGGGTCCGTCTTGGTCACGAGCACGATGAAGTCGGCGCGGTGGCCGTTCGTGATGTACGTCTTCGAGCCGCTTAAGACCCACTCGTCGCCATCGCGAACCGCGCGTGTCTTGATCCCGGACACGTCGCTGCCGGCGTCGGGCTCGGTGATGCCGAGGCAGGAGATCTTCTCGCCGCGGATCGACGGAACGAGGTACGCCTGCTTCTGCTCCTCGGTCCCGAACAGGTGGATCGGCGGCGTGGCCATGTCCGTGTGCACCGCCACGCCCATCGCGAGGCCGCCGCAGTTCGAGTGCGTCATCTCCTCGGCGAGCACGAGGTTGCAGTAGTAGTCGCCGCCCTGGCCGCCGTACTCCTCCGGGTACGAAAGCCCGAGGAAGCCCAGCTCGCCCATGCGCTTGAAGACCGAGTCGGGGAAGGTCGTCTCCTCCCACTCCTCGGCGTGCGGCGCGAGCTCCTTCGTGACGAACGCGCGAATCGACTCGCGGAGCTGGTCGTGCTCCTCGGTGAAGATGAAGTGCCTGCGGCTGGCGCCGTGGTCGGGCTTCAGCAGGGCGTCTGCGCTGGCCATGCAGTCAAAGTACCGTGCCGCGCATGAGCGAGCGCGAATTCGACGTCGTCGTCCTTGGTGCCGGGCCCGCGGGGGAGGTGTGCGCCGGGCGCCTCGCCGAGGGCGGGCTCGAGGTCGCGATCGTCGAGTCGCACCTGATCGGCGGCGAGTGCTCCTTCTACGCCTGCATGCCCTCGAAGGCGCTGCTGCGCCCCGGCGAGCTCCTGATCGAGGCGCGCCGGATACCGGGCGTCAGCGAGGCCGTGACCGGCGACCTGGACGCCGCTGCCGTCCTCCGAAGGCGCGACGCGATCATCCACGGGCTCGACGACTCCGTCATGGAGCCCTGGCTCGAGCAGCGGAACGTTGCGATCGTGCGCACACCCGGGCGCCTCGACGGCGAGCGCCGCGTGCTCGCCGGCGACGACACGCTCGTGGCGCACAAGGCCGTCGTCGTGGCCACCGGCAGCTCGCCGCTGATGCCGCCGATCGACGGCCTGCACCAGGCCGAGCCGTGGACGAACCGCGAGGCCACGACCGCGAAGGAGGTGCCCGGCCGCCTCGCGATCCTGGGCGGCGGCGTGGTCGGAGTGGAGATGGCGCAGGCCTACAGCTCGCTCGGCTCCGACGTCACGCTGATCGAGAAAGGCGACCGCCTGATCCCGCGCGAGGAGCCGTTCGCGGGCGATGACGTGGAGCAGTCGCTGCGCGAGAAGGGCGTCGACGTGCGGGTGGGCGTGAGCGCTATCGCGGTGCGTGCCGAGGGCGGCGAGGTGACACTCGAGCTCGACGAGGGCGGGCCCGTGCGCGCAGACCAGCTTCTGGTGGCCATCGGCCGCCGGCTGAACACCGACGAGATCGGGCTCGACACGGTCGGGCTCGAGCCGGGCAAGCCGATCGAGGTCGACAACTCGATGCGCGCCAACGACTGGCTGTACGCGATCGGCGACGTGAACGGCCGCGCCCTCCTCACGCACATGGGCAAGTACCAGGCGCGCATCGCGGCCGACGTGATCCTCGGCTACCGCAGCGGATGCCTCCCGTCCAACGGGATCGGCTCACGCTCGCCGCGCGTGATCTTCACGGACCCGCACGTGGCCGCGGTGGGCTACACGCTCGACGCCGCCCAGCAGGACGGGTTGAACGTGCGCGCCGTCGACGTCCCCACCCAGGGCAACGCCGGCGCGAGCTTCTACGGCCGCGACAACGCGCGCGGTACCACGCGGCTGGTGGTGGACGACGACCGCGACGTGATCGTCGGTGCGACCTTCACCGGGCCGGAGGTCGCCGAGTTCCTGCAGGCCGCGACGATCGCCGTGGTGGCCGAGGTCCCGCTCGACCGCCTCTTCCACGCCGTGCCGGCTTTCCCCACCCGCAGCGAGGTCTGGCTCTACCTGCTCGAGGCGCTCGGAATCGCCGGCCCGTGCGGGGGGCCGCCGCCCGCGTAGGATGCGCTCATGGACGTCGTGGTCGCAGGTGGGCACGGCAAGGTGGGGATCAGGCTGCTGCGGCTGCTCGCAGAGCGCGGGCACCGCGGCCGCGGGCTGATCCGGAATCCCGAGCACGTGTCAGACCTCGCAGCCGTGGGCGCCGAGGCCGTGCTCTGCGACATGGAGTCGCTCGACGACCTCTCGGGCTGCTGCGCGGGAGCCGACGCCGTGGTGTTCGCGGCCGGCGCGGGGCCCGGAAGCGGCCCCGAGCGCAAGCAGACCGTGGACTACGGCGCCGCCGTGAAGCTCATGGACGCGGGCGTCGGCCGTTACGTGATCGTGAGCGCCATCAGCGCGGGCCGGCCGGACGAGTGGTCGGAGCAGATGCGCCCCTACTACGAGGCGAAGGCGGAAGCGGACCGCCGCCTCGAAGAGAGCGGCCTCGACCACACCATCGTGCGGCCTGGCGGCCTCACCGACGACCCCGGCACCGGGCTCGTCACCGTCGGGACCGATCTCGAGCGCGGAGCGATCCCGCGCGACGACGTGGCGGCGGTGCTGCTGGCCGTCCTCGAAACGCCGAGCTCGATCGGGAAGACGTTCGAGCTGGTGTCGGGCGACACCCCGGTCGACGAGGCCGTTCGCGGGCTGTGAACGAGGAGCGGGCCGAGGAGGTGCTGCGCCGTGTGCGCTCCGTTCCGGAGGGCCGCGTCACGACCTACGGCGACCTCTGCCCGGGCGCACCGCGCTTCGCCGGCACGGTGCTCGCGGAGTGCCACGACCCGGACGTGCCCTGGCAGCGCATCGTCCGCGCCGACGGCTCACTGGCCCGGGGCGAGCGCCAGCGCCGCCTGCTCGACGCCGAGGGCGTCCCGTTCCGCGGCCAGCGCGTGGACATGCGCGAGGCCTGGGTGCCGGTCTAGGCGCCGTAGCGCAAGCTTGGCTTGCGGGGCGGCGTTACCGCTCGACCGTCTGCACGATCAGCACGTCGCACGGGGTGTGGTGCGTGACCCGGTTCGGCACGCTGCCGAAGATTCGCTTCGCACCTTGCATCCCCACGCTGCCGATCACGATCAGGTCCGCGCCCTGCTCCTCCGCGACGGTGATCAGCGCGTCCGCGGCAGAACCCCTCGGGGCGTGCTGCTCGACCGTGAGGTCCTTGCGGCCGGCGCGGTCGAGCGCCCGCTCGAGCACGGCGTCCACCTTGAAGCTCGGACTCACCTGATACTCCTCGGCCGCCGGTGGGCCGCCCGTCACCCGCGCGGGCGCGGGCTCGTAGGCGCTCACCACGTGGAGGCGTGCCTCCGAGGCGCGAGCGAGCTCGATCGCTTTGTCGAGCGCCTTCTCCGCGGTCGGCGACCCGTCTATTCCGACGACGATGGCGCTGTACATCCAGCCTCCCTGGGGTTGCGAACTTGCCCACCGTAGTAGAAATCGCTGCGTGCCCTCCGAGACGGTTCGCTATGAGGTGACGGGCGACGGCGTCGCCACGATCGCGCTCGACCAGCCGGACACGCGCAACGCGCTCTCAAACGAGCTGCTCACCGATCTGATCGGCGCCTTCGAGCTCGCGCGCGCCGACGACGGCGTGCGCTGCGTGGTGCTCACGTCTACCCACGACACGGTCTTCTCGGCCGGCGGCAGCCTCGACCAGTTCGCCGCCGACCTGCCGCTCGTGCACAAGCATTTCGGCACGGAGCGCTTCCCGCGCCTGTTCCGGACCATCCTCGAGCTGGGGAAGCCGACGCTCTGCGCCGCGAACGGGCACGTGCTGGCCGGAGCGCTCGGGCTTGCGCTCGCCTGCGACCTGATCGTCGCCAAGGAGAGCGCCACCTTCGGGACGCCCGAGATCAACGTGGGCGTGTTCCCGTTCATGATCATGGCGCTGATCTACCGCAACGTTCCGCGCAAGAAGGCGAACGAGCTGCTGCTGCTCGGCGAGCGCATGTCGGCGGAAGAGGCGCGCGAGGCCGGCATCGTGAACCGCGTCGTGCCCGATGCCGAGTTCGACGCCGCCGTGGACGACTGGGCGGGCAAGCTCGCCTCGCAGTCGCCCGTGCTGATGAAGCTGGGCAAGGACGCCATGTACCGTCAGCTCGACATGCCGTTCGAGGACGCGCTCGACTTCCTGCGCTCGCAGCTCTCGATCGCGTTCATGACCGAGGACATCCAGGAGGGCGTCAAGGCGTTCTTCGAGAAGCGCGAGCCGAACTGGACGGGACGCTGAGCACGTGGCCGTCTCGCTCGTAGCGCTGCGCTGCCGGACGGCCGACCGCTTCGCCGGCGCGCCGCGCGGGGTGGAGATCCTGGCCCCGCTCGTCGGCAACGCGCTCGGCGTGGAGCCGCGCTTCATCGGCACGCCGGGCGCCGTGCGCGAGACGCGCTATGAGGAGGACCTGCGCGAGGGCCGCGGCTGCCTGCTCGAGGCCGGCGGCCAGGTCGACGACGCGCTCGTCGCGGGCGACACGCCGGTGCTGCTCGCCGCGGACTGCTCCGTCTCCGCGACCACGCTGCCCGCGGTGGTCCGGAACCGCCCGGACGCGCGCATCCTCTGGCTCGACGCTCACGGCGACTACAACACCCCGGCGACGTCCGGGAGCGGCTATCTCGGCGGCATGTGCCTTGCCGCCGCCACCGGCGAGTGGGACGCCGGTCTGGGCGAGACCCTGCCCGCGGAACGAGTCGTGCTGGCGGGGATCCGCGACCTCGATCCCGGCGAGCGCGAGCTCCTCGAGCGGAGCCCGGCAACCGTGATCGGCGCGAGCCCCGTCGAGACGCTGGTGGCCGCGAAGAACGCGCTGGACGGGGCGCCGATGTTCGTGCACCTCGACCTCGACGTGATCGATCCGGCGCACTTCCCCGCCGCCGTCCCGGCGCCGGACGGGCTCCACCCGGACAAGCTCTACGACCTCCTCGACTCGGTGCTGGAGGATTCGGAGCTCGTAGGCCTCGAGGTCACGGCGTTCGAGGTCCCGGACGACGAGGGAGAGCGCGCCGTGGCCACGGAGACCGTCATGCACGTGCTGGAGCCGTTCCTCGACCACCTGACGGAGAACGCGTGAGCACCGAGCGCGCAGCCGCGGACACGCTCGTCGCGCGGCCACCGCTCCGCTCGCTCGTCGACGACCTCCACGAGCGCCGCGAGCGCGCCCGCCTGGGCGGCGGCGAGGAGCGCATCGCCCGCCAGCACGAGCAGGGCAAGCTGACCGCGCGCGAGCGGCTCGCGCTCTTGATCGACGAGGGCACGTTCACGGAGGTCGGCATCCACGCCCGCCCCCACTTCTCGCAGCGCGCGATGGAGGGAAAGGACGCGCCCGCCGACGGCGTGATCACCGGCTACGGGAAGGTGGACGGCCGCCTTGTGGCCGTGGCCGCGTACGACTTCACGGTCATGGCCGGCTCGATGGGGATGACCGGGGAGCTGAAGGTGGCCCGCCTCCGCGAGCTGGCGCTCACGAAGCGGATCCCGATGGTCTGGCTGCTCGACTCCGCCGGGGCGCGCATCCAGGAGGCGGCGGGCTCGCTGTTCGCCGGCTCCGGTTACCTGTTCCGCGAGGAGGTGACCATGAGCGGGGTCGTGCCGCAGGTGGCCGCGCTGATGGGACCCTGCGCGGCCGGCACCGCCTACATCCCCGGGCTCGCCGACTTCGTGCCCATGGTGAAGGGCCGCGGCTCGATGGCGCTCGCCGGACCGCACCTCACCAAGGCCGTGACCGGCGAGGACGTGACGCAGGAGGAGCTGGGCGGCTCGCGCATCCACACGCGCATATCGGGGGTCGGCGACCTGGAGGTCGACTCGGACGAGGACTGCATCGCCGCCGTGAAGGGCTACCTGTCGTTCTTCCCGCAGAACTGCGAGGAGTCGCCGCCGAAGCGCGAGCTGTCCGATCCGGTCGAGCGCCTGGACGAGGAGCTCCTCGACATCCTGCCCGACTCGCCGCGGAAGCCGTACGACATGTACGACGTGATCGGGCGCATCGTCGACCACGGCGACTGGTTCGACCTCAAGCCGCGCTGGGCGCGCACGATCATCACCTGCCTCGCGCGGATGGGCGGCCGGCCGGTCGGCATCGTCGCGAACCAGCCGAAGCACCTCGGCGGCATCCTCGAGAACGACTCCGCCGACAAGGCCGCGCGCTTCGTGAACCTCTGCGACGCGTATGGCATCCCGCTGCTGTTCCTGATGGACGTGCCGGGCTTCATGGTCGGCACCAAGGTCGAGCAGGCCGGGATCATCCGGCACGGCGCGAAGATGCTCTACGCGGTCTCGCGCGCGACCGTGCCCAAGGTGACGGTCGTGATCCGCAAGGCCTACGGAGCGGGCTACTACGTGATGAACGGCCGCGCCTACGAGCCCGACTTGATCGTGGCGTGGCCGAGCGCGGAGATCTCGGTCATGGGCCCGGAGGGCGCGGTGAACATCATCTTCCGCAAGCAGATCGAGGCGGCCGAGGACCCGGACGCCACACGCGCCGAGATGATCGAGGGCATCCGCCGAACGATCGACCCGTACATCGCCGCGGGCAACGCGCTGGTCGACGACATCATCGACCCGCGCGAGACGCGGCCCACGGTGATCCGCGCGCTCGAGATGGCCGAGACTAAGCGCGTGAACCGGCCCTGGAAGAAGCACGGGATCATGCCGGTGTGAGCGAGTCCAGGCCGATCTTCTTCAAATCTCCGCAGGAGTTCTATGACTGGCTCCAGGAGCACCACGAGAGCGAGAGCGAGGTGTACGTCGGCTACTACAAGACGCACACGGGAAAGCGCGGTATGACCTGGTCGGAGGCGGTCGACCAGGCGCTCTGCTTCGGCTGGATCGACACCCGCTCGAACGCCATCGACGAGGATCGCTACATGCAGCGCTTCACGCCCCGCAAGCCCGGCAGCAACTGGAGCAAGATCAACGTCGAGAAGGTCGCGAGGCTCAAGGAGGCAGGGCTGATGCGACCGGCCGGCCTGGCGGCGTTCGAGCAGCGCACGGATGCCAAGACGGGCGTCTACTCGTTCGAACGCGAGAACGCTGCCCTGCCGCCCGAGTTCGAGGAGCAGCTGCGCGCGAACGCTGCCGCCGCCGAGTACTTCGACGCCCGGCCGCCCTGGTACCGGCGGACGGCGACGCACTGGGTGATCAGCGCCAAGCGCGAGGAGACGCGCCTGCGCCGGCTGGCCCAGCTGATCGAGGACTCGGCTGCAGGCCTCGACGTCAAGCCCCTTCGCCGCCCATGAGCCGCTTCGAGGACCCCTGCATCATCACCTGCTCGATCTCGGGGGCGGTCGCCAACCGCGACCAGTGCCCGGCGATTCCGTACACGCCGGAGGAGTACGCGGCGGAGGCGAGGCAGGCAGTCGACGAGGGCTGCTCGATGATCCACATCCACGCGCGCAGCCCCGACGGCGTGCCGAGCTACGAGGTCGGGGACTTCCGGGCGATCACCGAGGCGATCCTTGGCGCCGTCGACGACGTGGTCGTCAACTACTCGACCGGAGCGATCGGCGTGACGATCGCGAAGCGGCTCGAGTACCTGCGCGAGCTACGGCCCGACGTGGCCGCGCTGAACATGGGCTCGATGAACTACGCGAAGTACTCCTCGAAACGCAAGGACTTCGTCTTCAAGACCGTCTTCGAGAACTCGTTCGACACGATCATCGAGTTCGTCACGGCTATGAACGAGCTCGGCATCCGGCCGGAGCACGAGTGCTTCGACTCCGGGCACCTGGCGAACCTCGACCCGCTCATCGACATGGGGCTGCTCTCCGAGCCGCTCCAGGTGTCGTGCGTGATGGGCGTGACCGGCGGGATCCGGCCCACGGCGAAGAACCTCGCTCATATGGCGGAGCAGGTGCCCGGCGGCGCGAACGGGCCGAACAACTGGGGCGTGATCGGCGTGAGCCGCGGCCAGTGGCCCTTGATCGCGACGGCCGCTGCGCTCGGTGGGAACGTGCGCGTGGGGCTCGAGGACAACTTCTACCTGCCGGACGGCGAGATGGCGCGCTCGAACGGCGAGCTGATCGCCAAGGCACGCGAGATCGTGGAGAACGCCGGGCGCCGGGCCGCGACCGTGGCCGAGGCGCGCGAGCTGCTCGGCACGCCCGGACGCGAGCCGGTCACGCGGCGCGAGCTCTTGACGTGACCGCCCTCTCGGACATCCGCGTCCTCGATCTCTCCAGGCTCCTGCCCGGCGGCTTCTGCTCGCTGCTGCTCGCCGACTTCGGCGCAGAGGTGCTGAAAGTCGAGGACACGGGGATGGGCGACTACATCCGCTGGTCGACTCCCTCCTACGAGGGTGCAGACGACTCGGCCAAATCAGCCCTCTTCCTCGCGCTGAACCGTGGGAAGCGCTCGATGAGGCTGAACCTGAAGGAAGAGGCGGGCCGCGAGGTGCTTCTACGGCTGGTGCGCGAGTACGACGTGCTGCTCGAGTCCTTCCGCCCGGGAGTCATGGAACGCCTCGGCATCGGCTACGAAACGCTCCGCGACGAGAACCCCCGCCTCGTCTACTGCGCGATCACCGGCTACGGGCAGGACGGCCCCTACACGGAGCGCTCGGGGCACGACATGAACTACCTGGGCCTGGGCGGGCTGCTCGGCCTCACGGGCGACGCGGACGGGCCGCCGGTGCAGCCAGCCGGCCAGATCGCCGACCTGGGCGGCGGCGCGCTGATGGCCGCCTTCGGGATCATGGCCGCGCTTCGCGAGCGCGAGCGCTCTGGGCAGGGCCAGCTCGTGGACGTGTCGATGTTCGACGGGTCGCTCTCGTGGCTTGCGCTCGTGGCGGCCAAGTATCTGGCCGACGGCGTGGCGCCGGGCCGCGGCGAGCTCGAGCTCGCGGGAGGCCTCATCTGCTACCGGCCCTACGCGTGCCGCGACGGCTGGGTCACGCTGGGCGCGCTCGAGCCGAAGTTCTGGCAGGAGTGGTGCCGCGGGGTGGGGCGGGAGGAGCTCGTGGAGAAGCAGTTCGACCGGCCCGGGTCCGACGCGCACGCGGAGGTCGAGCGGATCTTCCTGGAGCGCACGCGCGAGGAGTGGCGGGCGTTCGCCTCCGAGCACGACTGCTGCCTCGAGCCCGTGCTCGGCCTCGACGAGGCGCTCGACTCGGAGCTGGTCCAGGCGCGCGAGATGGTGCTGAAGCTCGACCAGCCCGGGGCCGGTGCGGACGTGCGCCTGCTCGGCGTGCCGGTGAAGCTGTCGCGAACGCCGGGCGCGCCGGCCGGGCCGGGCCCGGCGCTCGGCGAGCACACGCGCGAGGTGCTCTCCTCGCTCGGCTATTCGGACAACGAGATCGCCGCTCTGCTCGAGTCCGGCACGGCCGCGGGGCCCGCGCACGGCTCGCGGGGCTCGTTTCTGGCCTAGTCGGAGGGAGCATTCGCCCGTCAAACCTGTGCAGTTGCGCTGGAGGGTGAGGCGCTAGCAAGTATCGGGTTAACCCGCCGTTGAGGCACGTGCGGTGCGTCCTATCGTGGCTATCGGCTTCGCGCTCGGGCTCGTGTTGACCGTTTGCGCCAGGCCCTTGGGCGCCGCCACAGCGGCGGAGCCCAGCGAGCTGATCGTCCGGTTCGACTCCGCCGCGACCGCGGCCGACCGCCTGGGCGCGCGCATGGGGGCGCGCACAGACCTCGAGCGCAGGCTGCCCGTGCAGGGGATGCAGCTTGTGGAGGTCGAGTCCGGGCAGTCGGCCGCGGCGGCGGAGCGTGCCCTCGAGAGCGCCGACGGCGTGCTCTACGCCGAGCCGAACGCCATCCGGAGCGCGTTCCTCCATCCGAACGACACCTACTTCTCCCAGCTCTGGGCGATGGAGAACACCGGCCAGTCGATCCGCGGCGTGTCCGGCACGCCCGACGCGGACTCCGACATCGCGGAGGCGTGGGACGCGGGGGTGGGCGGCGGCACGGTCGTGGCCGTTGTCGACACCGGCGTCGACGCCTCGCACCCGGACCTCACGCCCAATATGTGGCGCAACGCGGGCGAGACCGGTTCCGGGCGCGAGTCGAACGGAGTCGACGACGACATGGACGGCCGCACCGACGACTGGCGTGGCTGGGACTTCGTCGGAGGCGACAACGACCCGGCGGACGAGAACGGCCACGGGACGCACGTGTCCGGGACGATCGCGGCCGACCGCGGCAACGGGATGGGCGTGGCCGGCGTCGCGGACGGCGCGGAGCTGATGCCGCTGCGGGTGCTCGACGGCACCGGCTCGGGCCGGGTCTCCGACGTGATCCTCGCGTACGGGTACGCCTACGCGAAGGGGGCGAAGGTCGTGAACCTCAGCCTCGGCTCCGCCAGCTCGTCGCGCGCCGAGCGGGACGCGATCGCGGGGTTCCCGACAATGTTGTTCGTGGCCGCGGCTGGGAACGGCGGGGCCGACGGCATAGGGGACGACAACGACGCCGCGGCCACGTACCCCTGCGCGTACCTGCTGCCGAACGTGATCTGCGTGGCGGCGAGCGACAACCTGGACCAGCTCGCCGGGTTCTCCAACTACGGCGCGACCTCGGTGGACCTCGCGGCGCCCGGCGTGAGCATCGCCAGCACCTGGCCCGGGAACGGGTACAGTTGGTCGAGCGGCACCTCGATGGCCACGCCGCACGTGTCGGGCGCCGCGGCGCTGCTCTGGGCAGCCTCGCCCGGCGCGCAGCCCACCGACATCAGCACTGCCTTGCTCGGGGGTGTCGACGCCCTCCCGGCGTTCACGGGACGGACAGTCAGCGGGGGCCGCCTGAACGTCCTGCGCTCGTTGCGGATGGTCGCCGACGTGGGGGTGGGTACGCCCGCCCCCGCCCCCGAGCCGGGCGGCAACTCGGACGCCGGCGGGTCCGGCTCGCCGGGCGGGGAGCCGTCGTCACCGTCCTCCGGGCAGCTCGGCGATTCCGTGCCGCCCCAACTCTTCGTGCGCACCGGCCGGCGCTATGTGAGGGCGCTCCTCCGACGGCACCGGCTTCGCGCTCGCGTGCGCTGCTCGGAGGCCTGCACCGTGCGTGTCGCGCTGCGGTTTCACGGCCGGGACCTCACCGCTCCGGTGAGCGCGTCGCTCCCTCCGGGAGTCTCCTGGCGTGTCGTATTGCGGCTGAATCGCGCGGGCCGCGCGCTCCTCCGTCACCACCGGTCGCTCGCGCTCACGCTGTTGGGCCGCGCGGTCGACCCGGCCGGCAACAGCCACACGCTGAAGGTGTCGCTGCGCGTCAGTAGGTGATCACGGTGCGGATGCCCTCCTGGCGCTCCATTGCCTCGAAGGCGTCGTTCACCTCGTCGAGCGAGACGCGGCGGGTGACCAGGGACTCGAGATCGAGGTCGCCCGACATATAGCTGTCGACCAGCTCGGGCACGCGGTCGCGGCCCTTGGCGCCGCCGAACGAGGCGCCCGCGATGCGGCGGCCGGTGATCAGGTAGCGCGGCACCACCTCGAGCACCTCGCCCTTGCCCGCCACACCGGCGATCGTGCAGAGTCCCCAGCCCATTCGCGCGGACTCCACGGCCTGGCGCATCACCGAGACGAGGCCGGTGGCCTCGAAGGTGTAGTCGGCGCCGAAGCCGTCCGTCATCTCGAGGACCCGGTCCACGACGTCGGGGCCGCCCACGAGCGTCTCGGTGGCGCCCTGCCGGCGGGCGTGCTCGAGCCGGTCCTCCGAGAGGTCGACCGCGACGATCCGCTCGGCGCCGGCGAGCCTCGCCCCCGCCACCGCGCCGAGACCCACGAGGCCGGCGCCGAACACCACGCACGTCGACCCGGGCTCCACCTTCGCGATGTAGAGCGCCGCGCCGATGCCGGTGGTGGCGCCGCAGGCCAGCGTGCAGATCACGTCGAGCGGCGCCTCCGGGTTCACCTTCGCGAGGGCGATCTCCGGCATCACCGTCGCCTCGGCGAACGTGCTCGTGCCCATGAAGTGGCGGAGCTCGTCGCCGTTCCGGTGGAGGCGGGTCGTCCCGTCCGGCAGGTAGCCCTTGTTCTGCTGGTCGCGGATGGCGAGGCAGATGTTCGTCTTGTCCGAAACGCAGTGGATGCACTCGCGGCACTGCGGCGAGAACAGCGTGACCACGTGGTCGCCCGGCGCGACGCTCGTCACGCCCTCGCCGACCTCCTCGACCACGCCCGAGCCCTCGTGGCCGAGGACGGTGGGCGCGTAGCCCGACGGGTCCGCCCCGCTCGCGGTGTAGAGGTCCGTGTGGCAGACGCCGCAGGCCGCGAGGCGCACAAGCACCTCGCCCGGCCCCGGTCCGTCGAGCTCGACCTCCTGCACGACGAGCGGGTTGGCGAACTCCTCGAGCACGGCGGCGCGGATCTGCATTAACGACAAACTACGGGGTCAGACCCCTTGAGTCAGCGGCGCTTAAGGGGTCAGACCCCTTGAGTCAGCGGCGCTTAAGGGGTCTGACCCCTTGAGTCAGCGGCGCTTAAGGGGTCTGACCCCTTGAGTCAGCGGCGCTTAAGGGGTCTGACCCCGTTGTAGTTGCCGGCCGCGCTTACCGTCCGGTTCCACGAAGGCGATCCGGGCGCCGCGCGCATCACGGTCATGTCCGGGTGGCGCACCCAGGTCGGGATGTAGCGGACTCGCGTCGCGCGCACCGGGCGGTCCGGCCTCACTACGAAGCGGATCAGCGCGATCAGCCCGTCCTGCGAGGCGGCCGGGCAGCAGCCCGCGGTCTGGTTCGAGATCAGGTTGCCCTCGCCGAACACGACCGGCTTGCCGTGCAGGCGCCGGATCGGCTGGACCACGTGCACGTGCTGGCCCACGATCGCGTCGATCGCCGGCGAGCGCGTCAGCCGCCGGGCGAGCGCACGCTGCTGCGGGGAGACGGCCGACACGAACTCCGTCCCCCAGTGCATGTTCACGATCACGATGCGGGCGCCGCGGCGCCGAGCGCGGCGGGCATCGCGCAGGATCGCCCCCGGCGACGCCCAGTTCACGCTCCACGGGTGCGGCACGGCCTGCCCGTTCGAGACCGCCGTGTAGGACAGGAACGCGACCCGCACGCCCTTTACGCGCAGCATCGTCGTGCGCCGCCGCGCCCGCGCCGAGCGCGCGGTGCCCGTCGCCTTGACTCCGGCCCGGCGCAGCGCGCGGAGCGTCGTGCCGATCCCGTACTGGCCCGCGTCGAGCGAGTGGTTCGACGCCGTGCTGCACGCGTCCCAGCCGACGCGCCGTATCGAGCGCGCCAGGTCGGGCGGCGTGCGGAAGACGGGATAGCCCTGGACCGGCCCGGGCACGAGCGGCGTCTCCATGTGGCAGAGCGCGAGGTCGGCACGCGCGATCGGGGCTCGCACCGGCGCGAACAGCGGCGCGAACTCGTAGCGGCGGCCCCCGCCCAGCGCGAGCGCCCGCTGCGCCACCGGCGTGTGGACCAGGAGGTCACCGGACGCGGCGACGGTCAAGCGGACCGGCCCTTCCGGCGTCGCCGCGGGACCCGGCGGTCCGCCGAGGCCGAGGACGGCGGCGAGCAGTGCGAGCAGCTCCCTCACCAGACCACATCATGCTCCTCCATCACCCCGTAGCCCTCGGCCAGCACGGGACCGCCCGGGAGCCGGCCGCTGAACTCGCCAAAAGGCTGCCGGTAGCGGTTCCGCATGATCAGCAGGTTCATCCGCGACTCGCGGGCCGACCACTCGCGGAAGTCGAGCTCGCCCACACGCGATAGGTCGGCCGCGAACTCCTGCGGCGGCACCTCCTGGGGGTCGCCGTCTACCCACACGGTGCGCTCGCTGTTCATGGGCGTGTCGTGGACGCCGTCCACGAGGTTCCACGCCACTCGGCGGCCGTCCTCGGCGCGACCGATTCCGGCCGACCAGCGCCAGGCGGTGCGCCGGGCGTGATAGCCGGCCGACTCGTCGACGAAGCCGTCATCGCCGTCGAGCTCGAACGTATGCCCGTCGACGGTCACCCGGCCGCGCACGTGCACCGGCGCGAGCTTCAGCGTCCATACGTACGAGCGCCCGTGCGGCGAGACCACCTCCACGCCGGCCGGCCGCGAGAGCTCGAGGTCGAGCACGCCGCGCACGCGAGCCCGGCGGGTCAGGACCTCGACACCGCGGCGGCCCTCGAACAGAGACCCGTCGGGCAGCGCGACCGCCCACCAGCGCTGCGGTATGCCCGCCACGCGGGCAGCGCCGAGGCACAGCATCAGGTCGGAGCGGAACACGCCGACGTAGTGCCAGCGCTTCAGCGGCCGGCGGGCGTTGAAGGCCGGCAGTCGTCCTGGAGGCAGCCGCAGCTCGAGATCCCGGACGCCGGTCCCGCGCACGGGAAGGTCGGGCATGACCGCTCAGTACACTGCAGATTGACTGGTCAGTCAATCGTTCGGGGAGGAGCGATGCGGGCCGCCGCAGTACAGCTGCAATCGACCACGGATACCGAGCAGAACCTCGCTTCGGCGGAGCGGCTGGTGCGCGCTGCGGTGGCCGACGGGGCCGAGCTGGTGGTGCTCCCGGAGCGCCTCGACATCCGCGGCGGGACGGCCGACTACCTCGCCGGAGCAGAGCCGCTCGACGGCCGCCCGATCGAGTGGGCGCGCACGCTCGCGCGCGATCTCGGCATCGACCTCGTCGCGGGCTCGGTAGCGGAGCGCCGCGAGGGGCACGAGCGCGTCTCGAACACGTCGGTGCACGTCGGGCCCGACGGCGAGATCCGAGCCGTCTACCGCAAGATCCACATGTTCGACGTCGAGGTGGAGGGCGCGGTCTACCGCGAGTCCGAGCACTCCGAGCCCGCCGGCGAGATCGTCCTGTCCGAGACCGCGAACGGGACCGGCCTCGGCCTCACCATCTGCTACGACCTGCGTTTCCCCGAGCTCTATCGCATCCTCGCGCTCCGGGGCGCCCGGATCGTCACGGTGCCGGCGAACTTCACGCGCATCACGGGCGAGGCGCACTGGGAGGTGCTGCTGCGCGCCCGCGCGATCGAGGACCAGGTGTTCGTGATCGCGCCAGGGCAGGGGAACCTGCCGCGGACCGACGCCGACAGCTACGGCAACTCGATGATCGTCGACCCCTGGGGCGAGATCCTGGCCCGTGCCCCGATGGAGGGCGAGCACGTGATCGCCGCCGAGCTCGACCTCGCCCGCCAGGACGAGGTGCGCGAGAAGCTGCCGAGCCTCGCCAACCGCGTCGACGCCGCCTACCGCTGGCCTGAAAACGCCGCACCGCAAGCCAAGCCCCAGCTGCGGCGCGAGGGGATCACCGCCTAGTGGCGACGGCGCCGAGGACCCCGCCCGACAAGCGCCGCATGATCCTCGACGCGGCCGTCCGCGTCTTCGCGCGCCAGGGCTTCCACCACTGCCGCGTGTCCGACGTCGCGGACGAGGCGGGCGTGGCCTACGGGCTCGTCTACCACTACTTCAACTCGAAGGAGGAGATCCTCAACACGCTCTTCCTCGAGCGCTGGCAGATCATGCTCGACGCGATCGGCGAGATCGACGCGCGCGACCTGCCTCCGCGCGACAAGCTGCGCGCGGTCGCCGGCTTCATCATCGACTCGTACCGCCACGACCCCGACCTGATGAAGGTGATCATCGTCGAGGTCACGCGCGCGGCGAACTCGTTCGGCGCGCTCCACCTCGATCAGATCCGGAAGGCGTACGAGGGCATCGCCGGCATCGTCGAGGCGGCCCGGGAGGAGGGCTCGTTCAAGTCCGGGATCCCGTCCGAGTTCGCCGCGATGTGCTTCTACGGCGCGATCGAGCAGCTCCTGACCGGCTGGATCTTCGAGGTGCTGCCGCGCAGCGACGACGACTACGAGCGCGCGAAGGACCTCGTCGTGGAGGCGATCTGCGGCGGGCTCGAGAACGGGGTAGAGGGTCCTCGGCCCACGTCTGGTTGAATCCGGCGCCTATGGAGAACGACCTCGTCAAGCGGCTCATGTGGGGCGGCCTGCTGGCCGGCGTGGGTGCACTGAGCACGATCGTCGCGAACCGGATCGCCACCGCGATCTGGGTACGGGTCTTCAAGGAGGACCCCCCGATCGACTGATGGCCGACGACCAGCCCACCACGGAACAGAACGCGGCGCAGGCGACTGCCGCGGCCCCCCCTCCGCCCGGCGAGTCACCGCTCAGCGTGGGCACCGAGGGCGACCCCTTCGCCGAGCGCCCGGAGGCGTTCGTGGGGGCGGCGTTCGCGGGCGGCCTCGCGCTGGCGCTGATCATGAGGAGGCTCGCGCGATGACCACCGACGGGCTGCCGCCGCAGGACAGCGGGTCGAAGTCCCTGGGCGAGATCGTCTCCGACGTCTCGGAGAAGGCGTCGCAACTCGTCCGCGAGGAGATCGAGCTCGCGAAGGCCGAGGTCAAGGACAAGCTCTCGAAGCTCACGAAGGGCGCGGCCGTGGCCGGGGCCGCCGGGGTCTTCCTGATCTTCGGCGTCACCACCTTCTTCCATGGCCTCGCCTGGTTCCTGAACGACATCTTCAACTGGGAGGACAACAACTGGGCCGGCTTCGCCGTCGTGACGGGCCTGCTGTTCCTCCTCGGGCTGCTCGCCGGGCTGCTGGCGTTGCGGCTCTTCAAGAAGGGCTCGCCGCCCACGCCCGACCTGGCGATCGAGGAAGCCAGGCGCACGCGCGCGGAGCTCGAGGCGCAGAAGATCGAGCGCGACCAGGTCAAGCGAAGCCTCGAGCGAGGCGAGGAGGTCAAGGCGTAGTGGCAGAACGCAGCCCCGAGATGATCCGCGCCGAGATCGAGGAGACGCGCCGCGAGCTCGCCTTCTCCGTGAACGACCTGCGCTCGAAGATGACCGAGCTCACGAACTGGCGCGGCCAGCTGATCCGCAACCGCAAGGCCGCGCTGATCGGCGCCGCGGTCGCCGGCTTCGTGATCGGCGGCGGCGTGGCGGCGACCGTGTCGCTCATAAGCGGCCGTCGCTAGCTAATCTGCGCGGCGCCGCTTAATACAAAATCAACAGAGGGGGACACCCAAAGTGAAACTCGTCGGAGTCGGCTTCGGCCGCACCGGAACGATGTCGCTCAAGGGCGGGCTCGAGGAGCTCGGCGTGCCGACCTTCCACATGATCGACCTGATCACGGGCGAGAACCGCGAGCGCGACCTGCCTTACTGGATCAAGATCGCGGACAACGAGGACTACGACTGGGACGAGGTCTTCGAGCCGTGGGAGGCCACGGTGGACTGGCCCGCGGCGTCGCGCTGGAAGGAGATGGTCGACCACTACTCGGACCTGCCGGCGCTGCTCAACATCCGCGACTTCGACGGCTGGTATGAGAGCTGCGCGAACACCATCCTCGCCGTGAAGGAAGCCGCGCTGGCGGGCGAGCTGAAGGAGGACGCGAACCGCGAGGGTCCGTCACCCGAGCTCTGGGGCGTGATCGAGAAGCTGATCTGGCAGGGCGACTTCCAGGGCAACTTCAAGGACAAGGACTGGATGCGCCAGATGTACTACGACCGGATCGAGGAGATCAAGGCGTACGTGCCCGAGGATCGCCTCATCATCTGGGAGCTCGGGGTGGACGGCTGGGAGCCGATCTGCGAGGCGCTCGGCGTCGACGTGCCGGACAAGCCGTTCCCGCGGCTGCACGACACGAACGAGTTCAGGACGGAATTCGGCCTGGAGCCGATACCGGCGTAGGCGGCGGCTCGACCTCCGCTGCGCCGTAGCGGCGCCGGTGCACCACGGCCGCCACTGCGCCGGCGGGGATCGGCAGCCAGAAGGAGACAAGCCGGTAGGCGAGCGTCGCCACGACGGCGGCGCCGCCTCCGACGCCGGCGAGCGCGAGCGTTCCGGTCAGTCCCGCCTCCACGAACCCGAGCCCGCCGGGCGTGAGCGGCATCGTGCCGAGCAGCTGCGCCGTGCAGAACGCGAGCAGCACCAGCGACGCGCGCGGGGTGGCGCCGACCGCGTAGAGGGCCGCGATCAGCGTCAGGTAGTCGAGCACCCAGCGGCCGGCGGCCAGCAGGAGCGCCTCCCACCACTGCCGCCCGAGCACGCCCAGGACGATGTCGCGCTCGCGGAGCAGGCGCTCCGGCAGGCCGGTGACCGGCTCGCGCCCCGAGCGCAGCCGGTTGACAATGGCCTGCGCGGCGCGTCCCACTTGCTCGAGCGGGCGATCCCAGATGACGCACGCCGCGCCCCCCGCCACCATCAGGGCGAAGAGGACGGCTCCGGCGAGTGCCGCCCTCGCGAGCTGCGGGTCGACGGCGACGCCGCCGACGATGGCCGGGGTGGCGAGCAGCGGCAGCGCGAGCAGCGTGCCGAACAGGAGCAGGGACGAGGCCGTCATCCCGGAGGCCGCCGCCCCGGCCGGCACCCCACCGCGCACGAGCATCGCGTACTGCATGGCGCCGGACGCGGCCACACCCCCGGGTATCACGCGGCCGAACGCGTTCGAGGCGAGCTGCGAGGTGATCACCGGGCCCCAGTGCTCCGCGCGCACCGCGAGCCGCTGGATCCCCCACATGCAGGCGAAGCTCCCGACCTGGGGCGCGATCATCGCCGGGAACCAGAGCGGGCTGATCTCGTCGAGCTCGTCGAAGGCGCCGAACACCTGCAGCAGCGCAGGGGCCAGCAGATAGAGCGATATCGCCGTGGCCACGAGCAGCAGCCCTCGGCGGGTGAGCGCGCTCCGCGACATGCGCGGCAGGCTACGCCGCAGCCGGCTCTGGTGGCGGAGGCGGGGGGTCAGGGGTCTTGATCGAGAGCGTGCGCAGGTCGACGTACTCGCGCAGCAGGATTTGGATGGACGCGGCGATCGGGATCGCGACGATCGCGCCCATCACTCCGAGGAGCGTCGCGCCGAACAGCACCGCGACGATCGTGAGGAACGGGTGCACGTTGACGGTTCGCTTCTGGATCTGGGGCTGGATCAGGTGGTTCTCGAGCTGCTGGTACCCGACCGCCCAGATCGCCCAGATGATCGTGGCGGTGGGGAAGTCCTCGAACAGCGTGACGAGGCCGATCAGGACCGCCGCGATCGTGGCGCCCACGAGTGGGATGAGCGAGAAGAGCCCGGCGATCACGGCGAGCGGGCCCCTGAACGGGACCCCGAGGATGAGCAGCACGACGTAGGTCGCGATCCCCGCGATCATGGCGATGGTGAGCGCGCCGGCGACGTAGCCGCTGACCGCGCTCGCCATGTTGTCGCGGGAACGGCGCAGGCGCTCGCGTTGCTGCGGTGGTCGCGAGGCGATGAACGCGTCCGTCCAGTTTCTGCCCGAGCCGAGCAGAAACGCCGACAACACGAGAATCGTGAGCGCCGCGAACAGCGAGTTGACGATGCCAAAGCCGATGTCGCGCAGCGTCCCGGCCGCCCCGCCGAGCCGCGACGGGAGCTTGCCGGCCTCCTCCTCGAGCTTGCCGGTGATGTCGTAGTCCTCGTTGATCTCGCGGAGGCGCTTGTTCTTCTGAACGTATTCCGTCACATCATCCGCGTACCTCGGCACGTTGTCCGCGAAGTGGTTCGCCTCGGTGATCAGCGGCGGGACGATCAGCGCGATCAGGAGCACGGGCACGAGCAGGAGGCCGAGATAGGTGATCGCGATCGCGAAGCCGCGCCTCATGCGCCTGTTCAGCCAGTTCACCGGCGGCGACAGGGCGACCGCGAGGAATGCCGCGATCAGGAGCCAGCTGATCGGCTTGCGCAGCAGCCAGAGCAGGTACAGCACGATCGCCACGCAGACGACCACGAGCACGATGCGCACGATGGCGCGGACGCTGAGCATCAGGGCCGTATTCGCCCCGCCCGGCCCGCCTCCTGTAGCGCTACTTCACGAAGCGGCTGGGCACGGCGCCCGTCCCGAGCAGCCCCGGGCCGGTGTGGGCTGAGAGCACCGGGCCGATCTCGCTGACGATCGTCGGCTCCGAGCCGTAGATCTCGCTGCAGCGCTCCACGAGCTCGCCGCACAGGTCTGGCGCGTTGATGTGCTGCGCGGACCAGGCATCGACGCCCGAGTCGGCGCAGCCGCGCGCGTAGTCGAGGAGGCGCTCGAACATGCGCGACGACGTGCGCACGCGCTCGACGGGCGTCATCTCGTTCTCGACGGTGAGGATCGGCTTGACCTTCAAGGTCGAGCCGATCCACGCGCTTGCGGCGCCGATCCGCCCGCCGCGCTTCAGGAACTCCAACGTGTCGATCGCGAACCAGAGCCGCAGCTCCTTGCGCGCCTCCGCAACGTGCCCGGCGACCTCCTTTGCGGTTCCGCCGTCGCGTGCCGCCTTGGCGGCGGCGAGCACCATGAAGCCGAGCCCGCCCGCGGCGGTCGTGGAGTCCACGACCTCGATGCCCTCGCCGCCCTTGCCGTCGCGGGTGAGCGCCTCCTTGGCCTGGCGGGCGGCCTCGGGCGTGCCCGACAGGCCGCCCGAGATGTGCACGGAGACCACCTCCCGGCCGGCTGCGAGCAGCGGCTCGAAGGCCGCGGTGAAGTCGCCCACGGAGGGTTGCGAGGTGGTCGGCAGCTGCTCGGCGGTGCGGAGCTCCTCGAAGAACGCCGGGTAGTCCGTGATCTCGACCTCGGGCACGGTCCGGTCGCCGCCGAAGACGACGTAGAGCGGGACGACTGTGATGCCGTCGCGCTCGATCAGCTCCGGCGGCAGGTACGAGGTGCTGTCGGTCACCACCGCGACGGGGGACATGCGCGGGGCAGCCTATACGCGCAAGCACCGGGCCGTGACCGGTGCGCAGCGATGCCTATCCCCCTACACTCGGCCGCCTTGCCACGCGTGCTCGTCACCGGAGCGACCGGCTTCATCGGATCCCACGTTGCCCGGCTGCTCGCCGATCGCGGGGACGACGTGACGCTCGGCGTGCAGGATGGCTCGCCCGATATCGCGATCGCCGACCTCGACTGCCGGCGCGTGAAGCTCGAGGTGCGCGACCGGCGCTCGGTGCGGCGGGCGTTGAAGGACGTGGCGCGGGTGTTCCACTGCGCGGGAGTGACGTCGGTCCGGCCGGCCGACGAGGAGCTCCTGTTCGACGTGAACGTGCGCGGCACGAAGATCGTGATGGAGGAGTGCCTGCGTGCGGAGGTGGAGCGGGTCATCTACACCTCGAGCGCCGCGGCGATCGGGCCGGCGTCGGACGGCAAGGCCGCGACCGAGACGCAGCTGTTCACCGCGGCGCGGCTCGGCATCCCCTACGTGAACTCGGTGCACGAGGCGGAGGTCGAGGCGATGCGGGTGGCCGCGCACGGGCTGCCGCTCGTGTGCGTGAACCCGGCGATCTGCCTGGGGGCCGGGGACCACCTGCTGTCCTCCACGCGGCTGGTGCGGAGCTTCCTGCTGGGGCGGATCCCGGTGTACACGGACGGGGCGGTCGGGATCGTCGACGTGCGCGACGCAGCCGCCGGGCACCTGATGGCGGAGCTCCGCGGCGAGGTCGGCGAGCGCTATCTGCTCGCCGGGCGGAACTTCACCTTCGAGCGCCTGTTCGCGGACCTGGGCCGGCTGTCCGGCGTGCCGACGCCGGTGCGAATCCCGCCGCGCGCGGCCGAGGCGGCGGCCGCCGTCCTGGGCGCCGGCGGGCGCGCTTGGCCGCTCACGCCGTCGGAGGTGCGCGCCGCGGGCAACAGCTGGACCTACCGCGCGACGAAGGCGCAGCGCGCGCTCGGCTGGCGCGCGCGCCCGCACGAGGAGACGCTCGAAGCGACCGTGGCCTGGCACCTGGAACGCGAGCACGAGCGGATCGCCCGGACGCGGCGCTCGCAGCAGCTGCAGTACCGGCTCGCCGGATACGCGCTCGGCGCGGCGGACACGGTTGCGGGCCGATTGCGCCGCGCGGTCCTACCCGGTTTGTAGGCGTTGGCCGACCCGGCCATTGCGCCGAGTACACATTCGGGCTAGAACCGGTGCGGCACCTGGCTCCTTAGGAGGGATACGCCATGGCACGCACCCCGCTTGCAAGCCGGCTGGAGCACATCGCCGCCGAGGTCGCGGCCGACGCCGGGACCGCGCCCCGGCCCACGCGCCGCGAGCTTCTCGGAGCCGGGGCGGGTCTCGCCGCCGCCGCGACGATGTCGCGGTTCGCTCCGGCCGCTCGAGCCGCGGATTCGCCGCGGATCGTGGTCGTGGGCGCCGGCTTGGCCGGTCTCACATGCGCGTACCGCCTGAAGCAGGCCGGTTACACGACCCAGGTCCACGAGGCCTCCGACCGGCTCGGCGGACGCTGCTGGACGATCCGCGGCGCCTTCGTGGAGGGCCAGATCGCCGAGCACGGCGGCGAGCTGATCGATCAGGGGCATACCAACATCCGCCAGCTCGCGCAGCAGCTCGGGCTGAAGCTCGACAACCTGTTGTCGGCGGAGCGCAACGGGACCGAGCCTTTCTACTACTTCGACGGCCAGCCGTACTCCTATGCCGAGGCGACCGATGACCTGAAGGGGATCTGGCAGCAGATCCACTCCGACGTGTCGGCGGCCAGCTACCCGACGCTCTACAACCTCTCGACCGACCGTGGGCGCGTGCTCGACAACATGTCGATCGCCGAATACATCGACACCTACGTGCCGGGTGGACGCTCCTCGAAGCTCGGCCAGCTGCTCGACATCGCCTACAACATCGAGTACGGCGGCGAGACGACCGAGCAGAGCTCGCTGAACATGCTCTATCTGCTCGCCTACTCCGGCCAGGGGCAGCTGCGGATCTTCGGGCCCTCGAACGAGAAGTACCACGTGGTCGGCGGCAACGACCAGATTCCGGCGCGGATGGCCGACGCGCTTCGTGGGCAGATCACGCTCGGCTCCGAGCTGGTGGCGATCCAGCGCAACACGGACGGCACGTGGGGGCTCTCGTTCCGCCAGGGCATGACGACTCGCGCGGTGACCGCCGATCGTGTCGTGATGGCGATTCCGTTCTCGATCCTGCGTAGCTCGGTGGACATCTCGCGCGCGGGCTTCTCTGACCTGAAGCTGACGGCGATCCGCGACCAGGGGATGGGCACCAACTCGAAGCTGCACGTGCAGTTCACGAGCCGGCACTGGGAGTCGCTCGGGTGCAACGGCGACACGGTCGCCGACACCGGATACCAGAACACGTGGGATGTGACGCGGGCCCAGCCCGGGGCTTCCGGGATCCTGGTGGACTACACGGGCGGGAAGATCGGCGCGAGCTTCGGGAGCGGGACACCCTCGACGCGCGCGAAGCAGTTCCTCGGACAGCTCGAGCCGGTGCTGCCCGGGATCACCGCACGGTGGAACGGGCGCGCGACCGTCGACTTCTGGACCGCCTACCCCTGGACGAGGGGCTCGTACTCCTACTGGAAGGTCGGCCAGTACCAGGCGTTCGCCGGTGTCGAGCGCGAGATCGAGGGCGGCAGCTGCCACTTCGCCGGAGAGCACACGTCGATCGACTTCCAGGGCTACCTGAACGGCGCCGTGGAGACGGGCGAGCGCGTGGCGAGCGAGATTATGGGGGCACTCAAATAGCCGAGGAGGGTGGCGCCGCCGCCTCCGGGCCCGGAGGCGGCGGCTGCCGTGGGTTCCCGCGAGCGCCAGTGGAAGGGCCGTGGCCAGTTGGTGCGAGCCGAAGCCTTGTGTCATTTGAACCTCTCATGAGTCGGGCGATGCGTCAAATACCCTCAGGCGGGTGACCACGCTCTACCGCTGCAAGGCGCCCACAGACCTCGTCTGCCGCTGCGGCAAGGTCGCTCGGCGAATGCGCACGATGGAGATGGACTTCGACGAGGTCCGCGTCCCGTTCCTGAAGCGCGACCGACCCGAGGTCGAGGAGTTGACCGGGCAGAGATGGGTACCGGTCCTCGTGCACGGTGACGACGTGATCCACGACTCGCACCGGATACTGGAGTACCTCGAATGGCTCGATCGCACCGACAAGTAGGCGCCCGCGGCAGCCGCGCACCGCGCGCCCGCAGCGCCGTCCGCGGCGCGCGCCGCGTGTGGCCGTACGTCCTGATGGCCTGGGAGCGCTGGCAAAGCCTCACCCCAGAGGAGAAGGAGCGCTACAAGAAGCAGGCCCGCGGCTACATGGACCGCGGCAAGAAGGCCCTGGACGCACAGCGCCGCAGGCGCCCGCCGCGCTAGCCGCCGCTCGCGGGGGCAAACCGCCATGAAGATGGCGGAAAACCGCACCTCGAAACACGTGCTCGCCGCATTTTTCGGGGGCCTGCGTGGTGGGACGCTGGTCCCATGTACGAGACGCCCAACAGCCAGCTCCTCCAGAGCCAGGTCCTCTACGTCGAGACGAGCATTCGGCCCGGGCTCACCATCGCCGAGTATCGGCGCAGCCGGCCGCGCAGGCCCAATCGCTGGGAGCGGCTCAAGCAGCTCGCCGGCGGCGCCCAGGCCGCGGCGGCCTAGCCAGGCCGCTACCGCCTAGCCCAGGCGGTTCTCGAGCCCGATCGGGCGCTGCTGCACCGGCTGCTCGGGCTCCGGCTCTGCCTCCGGCTGCTCCACGCCGAGCAGGTCGGCCAGCTCGCCGGACTCGAACATCTCCATCACGATGTCCGAGCCGCCCACCAGCTCGCCGTCCACGAACAGCTGCGGGATGGTCGGCCAGCCGGACACTGCCGAGAGCTCCTCGCGGATTCGCGGGTCGGGCAGGATGTCCAGCGCCGCGTACTTCACGCCGAGCGCGTTCAGGGCGCCCGAGGCGCGCAGGGAGAAGCCGCAAGCCGGCTGCTGGGGCGTGCCCTTCATGAAGAGCATCACCCGGTTCTCCTTGATCGCGTTCTCGATGAAGGTCTTGATCTCGTCGTTCGTCATCGTCCGTCTCCGGCCGGGGAAGGGGGCTCTGTCTTGATTGAAAGCGCATGGATCGCGCCGCCGACCTCGTCGCCGAAGACGTCGTAGATCAGCTTGTGCTGCTGGATGCGCGTGAGTCCCTCGAAGCGATCGGACACGACCTCGGCGCGGAAATGGTCGCCGCCACCGGTTGTGTCGACAACCGAAACGTCTGCGCCAGGCAGGGCCTGTTCGATGCGCTCGCGAAGCTCCTCAGCGCTTGGCATGCTGCCCTTGAGGGTACCTACGAAACCGCCGATACAATCAGGGCAGATGGTCAAGCTCACCGACATCGCTGCAGAGAAGGTCCAGGAGTTCATGGCGGGCCAGGGCGCCGAGGGCGAAGTGGGCCTGCGCGTGGGCGTCAAGGGCGGCGGCTGCTCGGGCTTCCAGTACGCGCTCGCGCTCGACGAGAAGCGCGAGGACGACCACGTCTTCGATGCCGCCGGCATCCGCGTCCTCGTCGACCCGGCGAGCATTCAGTACGTCGACGGCTCCACCGTCGACTTCACCGAGAGCTTCATGGGCTCCGGCTTCGAGGTGTCGAACCCGAACGTCGTGGCCTCGTGCGGCTGTGGCTCCTCCTTCCGCGTGGCGGAGGAAGAGCCGAGCTGCGGCGCCTCGGTCTGAGCCGCGCGGCCGGCTAGCCCGGCGTGTTGTCCAGCGAGCTCCAGAGGTAGAGGCACGCCAGCGTGCGGTAGGGACGCCACGGCTTCGCGATCTTCTCGAGCCGCTTCGGGTCGGGCAGCTTGCGCAGCCGGTACTGGGTCTTCACGGCGTTGCGGATGCCCTGGTCGCCCACGGGCAGCACATCCGGACGGCCCAGATGGAACATCAGGAACATGTGCGCGCTCCAGTCGCCGATGCCCTTTACGGCGGTGAGCTCCTCGATGATCTTCTCGTCGGAGAGCTCGTCGAGCCGGTCGAGCTCGAGCTCGCCGTCCTCGACGTGCTTCGCGAGGTCGCGGAGGTAGTTGATCTTCGGCCGCGAGAGACCCGCGGCCCGGATCTCGTCCGGGTCCGCCTCGAGTAGCTGGCGCGGCGTGGGCGCGTGCCCGCCGAACAGCTCGAGCATCCGCCCGTAGATCGTCCGCGCGGCCTTGGTGGAAAGCTGCTGCCCGACGATCGACCGCAGCAGAGCGCCGTAGGCGTCGCCCCGCCGGTCTTCCGTCAGCTCCCTCTTGACGAGCGCGCCGTGCTCGTCGATGAGCCGCTCCATCACCGGGTCCGCGGCGCGCAGCGCGGCGACAACCTTGGGGGTGGCCTTCACCGCCACAGTCAGGCTGCCGCTCGTGTGTGGAACGGTTCCTCGAGGGCGCCCAGTTGGGTCGAGGGCGGGTCGCCGAACAGCCATTCGCGGGCGATCCGGTGCCAGTTCGCGGTCGCCCCCAGCTGGCCGAGCACGCCCAGCGTGAGGGCCTCCATCCGGCGCGCCAGCATCGCCTGCGGAGGCATCGTCTCGCGGCGCATGAGCTGCCAGTGGCGTGAGCGCGGGTCGCCGAAGTCGATCAGCGTCCGAGCCACGAGCGCGCGGTCGACGGTCACCTTGCGGTCCTCGATGTACCAGGCGGTGACGTCGTGGAAGTGGTCGAACACGGCCTCCGGCGTGACCTGCTCGTCCTCGGGGTCGAAGAAGCCCATCGCCGCGAGCCGGCGGTGCAGCTCGGCCGCGTCGCCGTCCATCGCGGCGCCCAGCGCGCCCACCTCCGCATCGATGTCCTCGCGCGCCACGCGCTTCGTCATCCCGAAGTCGATGAACGCCACGCGGCCGTCGGACATCAGGCGGTAGTTGCCGGGATGTGGGTCGCCTGAGAAGTGGCCGTTCCGGTAGAGCGACCCGAAGAAGAACCGAAAGATGATCTCGCCGAAGCGGTCGCGGGTAGCACGGTCGCGCTCCTTGATCTCCTCGAAGCCGATCCCGTCGACCCACTCGCTCACGAGCACGTGCTCGCTCGAGAGGTCCGTGACGACTGCCGGGACGTAGATGAACGGGTGGCCGCGCCAGCTGCGCGCGAAGGCGCGGTGCTGCTGCGCCTCGTGCTCGTAGTCGAGCTCGTCGGTCAGCCGCTCGCGGATCTCGGCGGTCATCGCCTTGGCGTCCATGCCGGGCGCGATCCGCTTCGCCACCCGCATGATCAGGCCCAGGTTCTGCAGGTCGGCACGCACCGCCTGCCCGACGCCCGGGTACTGCACCTTCACCGCCACGTCGCGCCCGTCGTGGAGGCGGGCGCGGTAGACCTGGCCGATCGAGGCCGCGGCCACCGCACCCTCGTCGAACTCGGCGAACACGTCGCCGAGCTTTTCGCCCAGATCGCCCTCGATGACCTTCCTCATCTTGTCGAACGACACTCGCGGCGCGGCGTCGCGCAGCTCGGCCAGCTTGGCCTGGACGCGCTCCTGGAACTCGGGCGGGAACGCGCCGGCGTCGATGAACGACGCGACCTGGCCGACCTTCATCGCCGCGCCCTTCATCTGCCCGAGCACGTCGAAGATCTGCTCGGCAGCCTCCATCTGACGGCGCGACGCCGCGGCCTGCCGCCCCTCCTCGTCGCGTGTCAGGTTGGCGGCCTTCGTGACGTAGCCGCGCGCCGCCTGCCCGCCTGCGAGCCGGCCTACCTTCGCGGCCCGCCTGACTCTGCCGGTCGGAAGGTCCTTCGCCATCGGAAGCAGACTACGCATAGGCTGACGCCATCAGGCTGATCAGCTTCAGGGCCAATGGGCATCCGCGAGCCGCGCTGCTCCGCGACGGCTGCGCCTACGACATCTGGGGCGACGCATCGAGGGGGGCGCGAGCCACCGACCGCACGGTCGAGGCGATCCTCGAGGGCGGCCTGATCGACGAGGTCGAGCCGGTCGAGGGCGACGACGGCGTTCCGGTCGAAGGCCTGGAGCTGCTGCCGCCTGTGACGCGCCCCGGGAAGATCCTCTGCATCGGCCTGAACTACCGCGCGCACGCGGAGGAGCAGGGCGCCGAGCCGCCGGAGACGCCGACCTTCTTCGCCAAGTTCCGCAACGCGCTCGCGCCGCCCGGCGCGACCGTGTCGCTGCCGCGCTGGAGCGAAAAGGTGGACTACGAGGCCGAGGTCGCCTTCGTGATCAAGGACCATTGCAAGGACGTGCCGGAGAGCGATGCGATGGACCACGTGGCCGGCTACACCCTCCTGAACGACCTCTCCGCTCGCGACTACCAGTTCAGGACCCCTCAGTGGATGCCCGGCAAGACGTTCGACGGCGCGGCGCCCTGCGGCCCCGCGCTGGTGACGCCCGACGAGGCCGGCCCGCACGACGAGATCGAGATCGAGCTGACGCTGAACGGCGAGGTCATGCAGAAGAGCTCGACCGCCGACCTCGTGCACTCCGTGCCCGCGCTCGTGGCCTACCTGTCGCAGCTGATGACGCTCGAGCCCGGCGACGTGGTCTCGACGGGAACGCCGGCCGGCGTCGGCAGCCTGCGCGACCCGAAGGTGTGGCTGAAGCCCGGCGACGAGGTCGTGATCAGCTCGCCGCAGCTCGGCGTGCTCGAGACGCGCCTGGCCTAGGCCTGGATCTCGACCGGGCGGCCGAGCGCCTCGGCCAGCAGGTCGGCGTTCCTGCGAGCTGCCCAGATCGGGACGGTCGCGTCGCGAGACGGATGGATCTCGGCCTCGAGCGAGACGACGCTTCCGTTCGCCGACACGCGCACGTCGGCGATCGCGCGGTCGCGGCTGCGCTCGAGCTGCTCGGCGAGCCGGATAACGCCGCAGAGCAGCTCGAGGCGGCGCCCGTCGCCCGGCTCGGCGAGGTCGCCGAGCTCGGACGGGTCCGGGGCGCCCTTGCGGTGGTAGCGGGCGATCAGGCCGATCAGGATCAGCTCGCGCGGCGTGAAGCCGGGCAGTCCGGCGTTCAGCGTCAGGTAGTGCGAATGGCGGTGGTGATCGTCGTAGTTCACGGCCACGCCGATGTCGTGCAGCAGGCAGGCAGCCCACAGGAGCTCGCGTTCCTCGCGTCGGTAGTCGTGCAGCCCGGCAGCCGCGAGGCCGTCGAACATCGAGCGCGACAGCGCCCACACGTGCAGGTCGTGCTCGCCATTGTGGCCGAAGCGGTGCGCGAGGTTGCGCACGGACTCGGCGCGCACGTCGTCGAAGAGCTCGTTCTCGCCGAGCAGCCGCTCGAAGAACGCGCCCTCGCGCAGTCCGGCCTCGGTCACCTCGATCGCGTCGAACCCGCCCTCCTCGAGCGCGGCGGCTAGTACGACCGCGCCGCCGAGGATCACGTCTGCGCGGTCGTACTTGATTCCCTTCACCTGAGCGCGCTTCGACACCGGCCGCGAGGCCAGCTCGTCGATCAGCTCCTCGAGCGCGTCGCGGGTGAGCCGGAAGCCCTGCACGTCGATGTCGGGGAGGTCGAGGCGCTTCATGGCGGCGGCGGCGAGGTTGCGGATCGTCCCGCCGATGCCCACGAGGCGCCCGCCGCCGTTCCACCAGCCGATCTCCTCGAGCTTCGCGAACGCATGCTCGCGGAGTGCCCTCATCTGCTTGGCGCTCGCCTTCTCGTCAGGGAGGAAGCGCTCGCTCACGCGCACGGCGCCCAGTCGCAGCGAGCGAGAGTCGGTGAGCCGCCGTCCCTCGATCCGCATCGTCTGGATGCTGCCGCCGCCGATGTCGAGGCCGAACCCGTCCTCGATCGTCGTCGAGTTGGCGATGGCGAGCCAGCCGTAACGGGCTTCCTCCTCGCCGCTGATCACGCGTGCCCCGAGGCCCGTCGTGCGCTCGATGTCGGCGAGCAGCTCCTCGCCGTTCACGGCGTCTCGGATCGCGCTGGTCGCGAGGGCCTCGATCTGGTCCACGCCCGTTGCCCGGCAGAACGCCGAGTAGACGGCGGCGGTGTGGAGAGCCAGCTCGACGCGCTCGGGACGGAGCACGCGTTCGCTCCCGTCGGCGTTTTCGCCCATCCCGGCGCCGATTCGGACCGCCTCGCGGATCTCGTCCACGAGGCTCCACCAGGGCGTGCCGGGCTCGTAGCCGAATACCACCAGGCGCCACGAGTTCGAGCCCATGTCGATGACCGCGACCCGCTCCATTGCCGGAGATGATGCCCTCAACCCTCAATTTCCGGGCTGCCGTTGCCGATGGTGGGGGTGTGAACGCGATCGCACACGCACGCTCAGCTCCGGCAACGGGCCCGAAGCTCGACAACCGCCGCGTTGCCGCTGGAATAGTGGACCTGCTCATCGTCGCCGTCGGCGCGGCCGTCGTCCTGTTCGCCGGCACTGCGCTGACGGGCGACAGCAAGGACGCCCAGGGGGCGCTTGGCTTCGTGATCATCGGCTGGGCGCTGTACTACTTCTTCGCGACCGAGTCGGGCGAGGGGCAGACCGTCGGCAAGAAGCTGATGAAGCTCCGCGTGGTGCGCGCCGACGGCCGCCCGGCCGGCATGGCCGAGATCGCCGTGCGGACGATCCTGCGCGTGGTCGACAACTACCTCGTCGGCCTGATCGTGATGCTCGCTACCGGCGACAGGCGCCAGCGGATCGGCGACCTCGCGGCCGGAACGATCGTGGTTGACGCCTCGGCGGCCGCCGTGGCTCCGCCCGCCCCTGCGGCGGACGTGGTCGAGGACGCCGAGGAGGACGAGCAGGCCCCCGAGGCCGCCACCTCCGACCCCGTCGCGACAAAGACGATCACCCTGCCGTCACGCCCGGCACCGCCCGCGACAGTGGGCGACCTGGCCGAGCCGGAGGCGGACGAGCCAGAGGACGCGATGGAGACCCCCGCGGTGCCCGAGATGCGCCCGTTCCCGCCGGAGACGGAGGAGCCGGTCGTCGAGGCGGAGCCGGTCGAGGACGAGCCCGTGGCCGAGGAGCCGGTCGTCGAGGCGGAACTGGTCGAAGACGAGCCAGTGGCCGAGGAGCCGGTCGTCGAGGCCGAGCCCGTGCCCGCCCCGCCGGCCGTCGAGGTTCAGGAGGACGATCTTCCTCCGGTCATGACGCCGTCGCTCGAGGAGCTCGCCCAAGATGTCGCAGCGGCTCACGCCGAGCCGGATGCCGAGGAGGTCGACGCGGACGAGGACGCTCCCGAGGACGATGGGCCGGTCACGGTCACGTCCGTCGAGACCGTCTCCGCCATCGATCTCGTGATGGGCGGCGTTTCCGAGGAGGACTCCTCGGAGAGCAGCTCGGAGTCCGATCAGGACGCCCAGGACCCCGCTTCCCAGTAATCCGGCATCGCGCGGTGCCTACACTCGTGGGCTCGCATGGCAATCGGCACAACCGAGCATCCGCTGCGGGTCGCGATCGTCGGCTCCGGGCCGGCGGGCTTCTACGCGGCCGGGCACCTGCTGAAGTCGAAGTCGCACCCTGACCTCTGCGTGCAGGTCGACATGTTCGACCGCCTTCCGACGCCGTGGGGCCTCGTCCGCGCGGGCGTGGCGCCCGACCATCCGAACATCAAGGCGGTCAGCCGGGTCTATGAGAAGACGGCCGAGCACCCGGAGTTCCGCTTCTACGGAAACGTCGAGCTCGGCCGCGACCTCTCGCACGACGACCTCACCACTCGCTACCACGCCGTGATCTACGCCGTGGGCGCCCAGACCGACCGCCGCATGGGCATCCCGGGTGAGGACCTGCCCGGCAGCTGGGCGGCCACCGAGTTCGTGGCCTGGTACAACGGCCACCCGGACTACAAGGACCTCGAGTTCGACCTCAGCGCCGAGCGCGCGATCGTGGTTGGGAACGGGAACGTCGCGACCGACGTCGCGCGGATGCTCGCCCTCACACGCGAGGAGCTAGCCCAGACCGACGTGGCCGACCACGCGCTCGAGGTGCTCGCCGACTCGAATGTGCGAGAGATCGTCGTGCTCGGCCGCCGCGGCCCCGCGCAGGCCGCGTTCACCAACCCCGAGCTGCTCGAGCTCGGCGAGATGACCGACGCCGACATCTTCGTCGACCCCCGCGATGTCGAGCTCGACCCGCTGTCCAAGGCTTTCATCGAGGGCCAGGCCGCGCACGCCACGAAGAAGAAGAACGTCGACATCCTCACCGGCTACGCCGCGCGCGAGCCGCTCGGCAAGCCGCGCCGGATCGTGCTGCGCTTCCTCGTCTCGCCGGTCGAGATCCTGGGCAGCGAGCGCGTGGAGGGCATCCGCTTCGTCCACAACGAGCTGGTGGAGGCGGGCGACGGGTCGCTGCGCCCCCGCCCGACCGACGCGACCGAGGAGCTCGACTGCGGCCTCGTCTTCCGCTCGATCGGCTACCAGGGCACCAGGATCCCGGGCGTGCCCTTCGACGAGAAGACCTGCACGATCCCGCACGAGCACGGCCGCATCTCGGGCCGGACCGGCGAGTACGCGGTCGGCTGGATCAAACGCGGCCCCACGGGCATCATCGGCACCAACAAGCGCGACGCGCAGGAGACCGTGGACGCCGTGCTCGAGGACCTGGACTCGGGCCGCCTCCCCACCCCGGTGGACCCGGACCGCGACTCGATGGAGACGCTGCTTGCCGAGCGCCAGCCCGACGCCGTGAGCTACGCCGGCTGGCTGGCCGTGGATCGCCTCGAGCGCGAGCGGGGTGAGCCGCACGGCCGCCCGCGCGTGAAGCTGTGCTCGTTCGAGGAGCTGCTCGAAGCGGCGAAGGACGCTACGCCGGCGCCCTGACCGCCTCGCCGTCCAACGCATCCAGAGCCCGCTCCACCGACGAGCGGATGCAGGTGAAGATCGGCGTCTCGGATTCCGTGTAGGCGCTCGACTCGGTCGCGCGCAGCTCCTGAACGAGGTCGAGGAACTCGGCCGGGTCGTCGGCGTCGAAGGCCACCACGAACTCCTGGTCGTCGAGGCCGAACGAGTAGGCCGTGTTGGTCTCGATGCTCGTGAAGCGGCGGGCCACCTCGATGTGGTCGCGCATAACGCGCATGCGCTCCTCCGGGTCCAGCCGGTACCACTCGCGCTTCTTCCACATCGGGTAGACGATCAGGTACTTCGAGTCGGCCCCCGCGCGCGGCTCGAGCGGCTTGTCGGGCTCGTCCGAGTAGGGCGACTCCTTCGTCATCGCGAGATACGAGTGGGCGATCTCCGCGTAGCGCATCAGGCCGCTCTGGTTGAGCAGGACGTGCAGCTCGTGGATCGGGTCGAGAGTGTGAGCAATCGCACGGACCAGGAGGTCGCAGTCGCCGCGAGTGCCCACCAGCGAGTAGGCGCGCAGGTAATGATCCTCGGCGAATGTGCTGCAAGCAGCTGAAAACTCGCGCTTGTCGGCGGCTCGCTCCTCGCTCGAGCGGCGGCGCCAGGCCGGGTCGACCTTCAGGAATGTGTACTTGACGTAACTTCGCGCGTGGCTCACATCGCAAGTGTGGCCGATAGGATGGCCGCTGTGCGTGTAGCGCTCGTCTCGCCCTATTCCTACACGTATCCGGGCGGCGTCGGGCGTCATGTGGAGGCTCTGGCCCAAGAGCTGACCACACTGGGCCACGAGGTCCGGCTATTGGCGCCGTACGACACCGATGACCGCCTGGCACGTGTAAGCCACCGTGGCGCCCGGCCGCAGCGGCGGCCCCTGCCCGATCACGTCGTGCCGATGGGCCGCACGCTCGGCCTGCCGATGAACGGGGCGGTGTCGAACCTGGCGACCTTCCCGAAGACCGTCGGCCTCCTCGGTCGAGAGCTGCGCCACGGCGGCTACGACCTCGTGCACGTGCACGAGCCGAACGCGCCGTACATGTCCTGGTACGCGACGGAGGCCGCGCGCGTGCCGGTGGTCGGGACCTTCCACACCTACTCCACGGGCGGCTTCGTGAACAGGTTCGCGGCGAGCTTCATCGGCGCCCGGCGGCTCTACTCGAAGCTGAGCGCCCGCATCGCGGTCTCCGAGGCCGCGCAGTGGACGGCCCAGCGCTACTACGGCGGCCGCTACCGGATCGTGCCGAACGGCGTGGACCTGTCGGCCGCGACCCCGGACGGCTCGCGTCCGCATGAGGAGCTTCGGATCGTCTTCGTGGGCCGCGCCGAGGAGCGCAAGGGCCTGCCCGTGCTGCTGCGCGCCTTCGAGGCGCTGCGCGGGGTGGGCGTGCCGGCACGGCTGACCGTCGCGGGCCCCAGCGCCGACGAGGTCGAGCCGCTGCTGCTCGACCCGGAGGGCATCGAGATCGCGGGCCAGGTGGACGACGCCCACAAGTGGCGCCTCCTCGGCGAAGCCGACCTGCTCTGCGCGCCGTCGCTGGGCGGCGAGAGCTTCGGGATGGTGCTCACCGAGGCGTTCGCGTCGGGCACGCCGGTGGTGGCCTCCGACATCGCGGGCTACCGCGACGTCGCGCGGCACGGCCGCGACGGCCTGCTCGTGCCCGTCGGCGACGCCGTCGCGCTCGGCGAGGCGCTGCTCGAGCTGGCGGCCGACCCGGCGCGGCGCTCCGCCATGGCCGAGGCCGCTCTCGAGCGAGCGGAGCGCTTCGCGTGGCCGAACGTGGCGCGCGAGGTCGAGTCCGTATACGAGGAGGCGCTGAGCGTGCCCGAGCCCGAGGGGCGCGTCGCAAGGCTTGCGCGCCGTACCGGCGCCGCGCCCACGGAGCCCGGCCCGAGGGTCGGCCCGAAACGCCTTCCGTCACTCGAGCCGAAGGTCCCTGCCGCGGGGCGGCGCCGCTTCGCGCGCGCGGCGCGGCGAGTGCTCGTCTCGGCGGGGGCCGTGGCCGGCGCCGGCCTGGCGGTACTCGCGCTCCAGCGGCTCGGGATCGAGTCGATCGGTCGCGCCATCGTGGCCGCGACTCCGGTCTGGGTGCTTGTGGCATTCGCGCTGATGTGCGCGTCGATGCTCGTGCGCGCGGAGGCCTGGCACGCGATCCTGCGCGCGGCGCTGCCGGGCACGCGCGTGCGCCGCCGCGACGCGGCCCGCGCGACGATGATCGGCGTGCTGATGTCCGCGACGCTGCCCGCCCGGCTCGGCGAGCCGTCGCGTGCGCTGATCGTGGCGAGGCGCGTGGGCCGGGTGCGCGACCGCTTCCCGATCGTGCTCGGCACGCTCGTCTCCCAGACGCTCCTCAACATCCTCGCGCTCGTCGTGCTGGGCGTGGTGATGTTCCAGACGGTCGGCCTCTTCCAGGGGAACGAGGACGCGCTCGTGGTCGCGACGATCGCGCCGGTGGTGCTGCTCGCGATCGTGATCTCGGCTCCGTGGCTGCTGCGGCGTGGCAAGCCGAGCCGCTTCCAGCGCGTTCAGCAGGCGGCCGCGCTCGCTCGCGGCGCGATGCTGCGGGTGCGCTCTGGCCTCCAGGTCTTCCGCAAGCCGAAGCTCGGCGCCTGGGCGCTGGTCATGCAGCTCACCGCCTGGGCGATCCAGTGGCTCGCCTGCTACGTACTGCTCGTCGCTCTCGGCCTGGACGATCACGCCGGGCTCGGCGCCGCCGCGGCGGTGCTGTTCGCGGTGAACGTGACGGCCGCGCTTCCCGCCACGCCGTCGAACCTCGGTGTCTTCCAGGCCGCCTGCGTGGCCGTGCTGTCGGCCTATGGAGTGGGCAAGACGAACGCGCTCGCGTACGGAATCATCCTGCAGGCGGTCGAGATCGCGACCGCCGTCATGATGGGCATGCCCGCCCTCGTGCGCGAGGGGATGACCTGGCGCGACCTGCGGCTGAAGACGCTCTACGCCGCTCCAGTGCAGCTTCGCCAGGCCGCGCGCGGCGGCGAGGCGGCTGAAGCCGAGGCCTAAGACAAGAGGCCGAAAGCTTCAGATGGGCGCCTAGGATGACGAAAAGTCTCCTGAAAGCCCATGGAAAACGGGAATCTCGCCGAGGCGCAGCTTCGCGCCCTGATCGACGTGGCCGCAGCCGCTGCGGGCGCACACCGGCTCCAGGACGTCCTGGAGCTGGCGGCCGAGCGCGCGCTCACCGCGATGGGCGGTGCCTCGCTGTCGATCAGCCGCTGGGACATGGAAGCCGGGCTGATCCGCACGCTCGTCAACGTCGGCGAGCTCGGACCGGGTGAGGAGCGCTTCCCGGAGGACGAGACCTACTCGGTTGAGGAGTACCCCTCCGTGATAACCGTGATGCGCGAGGGCCGTCCCTCCTTCTCCTCCGTGGACGATCCGGACGACCCCTCGCAGCGCGCGCTGCTCCAGCGCCTGGGCAAGGAATCGAGCCTCGCGGTGCCGATGATCCTCGAGGGCAAGCCGTGGGGCGAGCTCGAGGTGATGACCGCGCCGGGCCGCCCGCGCGTGTCACCCGACGACGTGGACTTCCTGCGCGCGATCGCCGACCAGCTGGTCGGGGCGATCCACCGCGCCGAGCTCTTCGCCCAGATCGAGGCGCTGGCCTACACCGACTCACTCACCGGTGTCGCCAGCCGCCGGGCGGTGGAGAAGGCGCTCGAGGAAGCCTGCGACTCGCCCGCCGGCCCCGGCATGCCGGCGCTGGTGCTGTGCGACATCGACAACTTGAAGCAGGTCAACGACGCGGGAGGCCACGAGGCGGGCGACCGAACCCTGTGCGCCGCGGCCGACGCCCTGGTCGCCGCGGCCGGCTCGCACGACGACGCTGTCGTCGGCCGCTTCGGGGGTGACGAGTTCTGCGTTCTGCTGCCGTCCGGCACGGCCGACGACGCGCGCGCGGTCGCGCTCGACGCGGTCGAGCGGCTCGAGGCCAGTGGGGGTGAGCGGATCTCGTGCGGAGTCGCCGCGCGGACCGAGGAGCTCAGGGGGCCCGCGGACCTCCTGCGCGCTGCCGACCAGGCGCAGTACCGCGCGAAGCGGTCCCACGACGACGAGGAGGTTCAGGTGGCGGGCGACGCCGACGAGGAGCCGCCGCCCCAGGGTCGCGACCGCGCATACCGGGCGAGCGATGCGGACGTGGCTCTCGCCCGTGAGCTGCTCGACCTGCTCGACGACCTGAACGGGGTGCCCGCGGACGAGCGCCTCGCGCGCCTGCGTGCCCGTATCGAGCGAGCTGCGTAATTCTGGAACGCTGGAACAAGACCACCCATTCCGGGGACTGGCGCTCCCCTGGGATCCGACGTACCGTGGTTGAGGCTTGATGGCCCGCAAGCTGATCGGGGTACTGGTGCCCTGCCTCGCGCTGGCGGTTCCTGCCGCGGCGAATGCCCAGTTCACGAGGCACGACGCCGATCGGCGCTTCGTGCCGGGCGAGGCGCTGGTGCGCTACGAGCGCGGCACCGACGCCGCCGAGCGCGTCGAGGTCCGGAGCGCCGCCGGCGTGGACTTCGAGGAGTCGGTGTCGCTGCCTGGTGCGCAGGTCGTGAGCTTCAAGGGGCCGGTGCGCGCCGCGATCGCCCGCCTGGAGGAGCAGCCGGGCGTCGTCTACGCCCAGCCGAACTACGTGTACCACGCGCTTGCGGCGGCGCCGAACGACACCCACTTCGGCCATCTCTGGGGGATGGGCCCGACTCCGGGCGTCGGCGTGCTGCCCGCGTGGGACCGCTCGCGCGGCAGCGGCCAGGTGATCGCAATCGTGGACACGGGCGTGGACCTCACGCACCCCGACCTTGCGGGGAACCTCTGGACCGGTCCAGGCGGCGTCCACGGCCGCGACTTCGTCGACAACGACGACATCCCGGATGACTTCAACCTGCACGGCTCGCACGTGGCCGGCACCGCCGCGGCCATCGCCGACAACGGCCAGGGCGTGGCCGGCGTGGCCCCGCAGGCCCAGATCATGGCTGTGCGGGTGCTTGACGGGGATGGCACCGGCAGCACCTCGGACATCGTGAGCGGCATCCTGTTTGCGGCCGGCAACGGCGCCGGCGTGATCAATATGAGCCTCGGCGGCCCGGCGAGCGGCGGCGACCAGGCGATGCAGGACGCGATCGGCCAGGCCGAGCAGGCGGGCGCCGTGGTCGTGGCCGCGGCCGGGAACGAGAGCAACAACAACGACGCCAGCCCGACCACGCCCTGCACGCTGCCGAACGCCAACCTGATCTGCGTCGCGGCCGTGACGAGGACCGGCGCCCGCTCGGACTTCTCGAACTTCGGCGCGACCACGGTCGACGTGGGCGCGCCGGGCGGCGACGGCAGCGGCGACCCCGACGGCGACATCCTCAGCGCGAAGCCGTCATGGGCCGCGCCGCTGTTCAGCGAGAACTTCCAGACCGGCATCGGCAGTTGGACCGCTTCGCACACGAGCGGGACGGTCGACTGGGGCCTCGCAGGGGGAGGCATCGACGGACAGTCGGCCACGGACAGCCCGGGCGCCGACTACGCGGCCAACACCGATTCGCGGCTACAGAAGACGGCGGCCGTCAACCTGACGGGACAGCGCGGCTGCCTCATGGACTACTTCCTGAGGATGGTTGGCGTCGAGGACTTCGTCGACCCGGGCACAGGGGAGTTCGTCGACTTCGTGGGCGTCGGCGTGCTCACAGGCGCCGGCGGGATCGGACAGAACTTCGCGGGCGACACCGGCGCGTTCTTCGAGCGGGTGCAGATGTCGATCTCGGGTGTGGACGGCCGGAGCGACGTCAAGCCGACGTTCCTATTCCACTCGGACGACACCGTCCAGGGGGACGGCGGGTACGTCGACAACTTCAACCTGATCTGCCGCGCGCAGTCGTACAACGACGTGATCGCCGCCGATGACAACGCGCTGTCCGGCGACAGCTACACCGCCATCGCCGGGACCTCGATGGCGGCTCCGCACGTGGCGGGCGTCGCGGCGCTCGTTCGCGCGGTCGATCCGGGCGCGCCGCCGTCCCAGGTGGTGCAGGCGCTGAAGAACGGCGCCAAGCCGGTGTCCGGGCTGGCCGGCGTGACCGTCACCGGCGGCGCCGTGGACGCGGTCGGCGCGATGGACGCCGCGCTGGCGCTGCCGAACCCGCAGCCGCCGCAGCCACCGCCGCCGCAGCCGCCGAGCAAGGCGCTCATCAGCAAGGTCAGGTTCCTCCCCCGGAGGGGCCTCGTCAGCATGCTCGTGAGGGGCGATCCCGCCACGCACGGCGTGGTGACGCTGAGGGCGAACATCACGGCCGCCCGCGTGCGGCTCGTGGGCCGGAAGACGTTCGCGATCGGCAGCACCGGCCGGAAGACCGTCAAGATCAAGCTCAGGAGGCCGGCGCTGAGGCAGCTCCGGCGCAAGCGGAGGCTGCGCATGCGGGCGAAGGTCGTGCTGAGGAACGCGGCCGGGCTGTCCAGCACCGCACGCCGCACGATCCGCATCAGATTGCGCCGCCGCTAACCCTGACACGCCTGTGTCAAGGTTGGTACCCTTCCTGCCTTGGCCACGCGTGACTACATCGGTGCCGTTCGCAGCCGCGTCGTGGTGTTCGACGGCGGAATGGGCGCCACTCTCGAGCAGTTCGACCTGACCCAGGAGGACTACGGCGGCCTGCAGGGCAAGTGTCACGAGGCGCTCGTGCTCAACCGCCCGGACGTGATCGAGGGCGTCCACGAGTCGATGCTGAACGCCGGCGCGCAGGTGGTCGAGACCGACACCTTCCAGGCCAGCCGCCTGAAGCTCGAGGAGTGGGGGCTCGGCGAGCACACCCTCGAGATCAACCAGAAGGCGGCCGAGATCGCGCGCAAGGCCGCGGGCGAGGAGCGCTTCGTGGCCGGCTCGATCGGGCCGACCGGCCACCTACCGGCGAGCGACGACCCGACGCTCGGCAAGATCACCTTCCGCGAGCTCGTGGAGGTGTTCACCGAGCAGGCGCAGGGCCTGATCGAGGGCGGCTCCGACCTCCTGATCATCGAGACCGCCCAGGACATCCTGGAGGTGAAGGCGGCGATCTTCGGAGC
>JBKPBS010000101.1:0-24616 GCA_046726915.1 Actinomycetota bacterium | reverse complement strand
TTCCTCCTCAACCCGTACACGGTGATCTTCACGAGCCGCGGCACGATCACGCTGCTGGCCTACGCGGCGCTTCCGTGGCTGATGCTCGCGGCCCATCGCGGCCTGGCCAGCCCGCGCGGCTGGCGCTGGCCCGTCGCCTTCGCGCTGATGCTGGCGCTCGCGGGCGGCGGGGTCAACGCTGGAGTGATCGCGTGGGCGCTGGCCGCGCCGGCGGGCCTGCTCGTCTACGAGGCGGCCGTGCTGGGACGTTCGTGGCGCGAGGTCTGGAGCTTCGGCTGGCGGGCCGGGCTGCTGGCGGGGATCGCGTCGGCGTGGTGGGCGGTGCCCGTGCTCCTGCAAGGCCCTTATGGCGAGGAGTTCCTCTCCTTCACCGAGCAGCCCGGGACGATCTGGGGCACGTCGAGCCTCTCCGAGTCGATCCGGTTGCTCGGCTTCTGGGTGATGTACGTGGGCGTCGGCTTCGGCGTGACCGAGCCGTTCCTGCCGGCCGGTCCGACCTACCTGTTCGACGAGGGCGTGGTCATCGGCACGTTCCTCGTGCCGCTGCTCGCCTTCGGCGGCCTGCTCGCCACACGCCGGTGGCGCTACGCCCCGTTCCTGGTGCTGATGGCCGTCGGCGCCCTGCTCGTGATGTACGCGGGCTTCCCGGACGGCACGCCGTTCCGGCGCTTTCTGCTGTTCGCCTACGAGCGCGCCGAGCCGCTCCAGTTCCTCCGGACGACGTACAAGATCGCGCCTCTGCTCGCCCTCAGCCTCGCGTGCCTCGGCGGAGCGGCCGCTGCCGCGCTCGCCGCACGATGGCGCTGGCTCGCGCTGCCCGCCCTGCTCCTTCCCCTCGTGTTCGGGCTGCCGCTGGTGACCGCCGACGCCGTCGACGGGCGACAGGCATACGGCGAGGTCCCCGCGCACTGGCGCGCCGCGATCGCGGACGCTGACCGCGACACGCCGCACGACCGCCGCGTCGCCGTCCTGCCCGGAGAGCTGTTCGGCTACTACCGCTGGGGAGACACGATGGACCCGATCGGGCCGGCGCTATCGCGGCGGCCGCTGCTGATCCGCGAGATCGTGCCCTACGCCGACCGGCGCTCCAGCCAGCTCCAGGAGGTGGCCGACGACCTCGTGCAGCAGGGCAGGCTCGTGCCGGGCCAGCTCGAGCGCCTCCTGCGGCTGATGGGTGCGGCGACGGTGCTGGTGCCGGCGGACGGCCGCCCCGAGCGGAGCGGCGCCCTCGAGCCGGCGCGCGCCGAGCGGGCGCTCTCGGGTGAGCCGTGGCTGCGCCAACCGGCGGGAAGGTACGGCGCGCGGCTTCGCGTGACCCCGGCCCACGGCTGGGGAGGCGGGACGCTGACGCTGCCCGAACTGCGCCGCTTCGCGATCTCGGGCGCAGGCCAGGCCGTGCGGGTGCATCCGTTCAGCGGCGTGACCGTGCTCGATGGCGACGCCCACGGCATCGCCGAGCTCGCGGCCCACCGGGCGCTGCCGGCGGGCGCGCTCCGCTACGCGGGCGACCTGAGCCCGGCCGAGCTCCGCGGCGCGCTCGAGCGCGGGGGCACGCTCGTCCTGACCGACTCGAACCGGCGCAGGGTCGTGAACTCGGCGCGGCTGCGGCTGCGCTATGGCCCGACGCTAGGCCCCGAGGACGACATCTCGCCCGACTCGCCGACGTTCGAGCTGTTCGACAGGGAGTCGAACGACCGCCGCACGCTCGCCCTGTACGCCGGCCTGAGGGCGATAGAGTCGCCGATCCAGGCTGGCCTGGCGATCTTCCCCGAACACCGGGCATTCGCCGCTGTCGACGGCGACCTCGGCACGTCCTGGCTTGCCGATCGGAACCTCGACGCGGACCAACGCTGGATCGAGCTGCGCTTCAGGCACCCGCTCGAGGCGCGCTCGCTGCGGCTCCACCCCCACGCCGACGCTCGCGGGGTGACCGAGTCGCTGAGGGTCTCCGAGAACGGCGGGGGTGAGCGGACGGTCGGGCTGGAGCGCGGCTGGAACGAGCTCGAGCTGAGCGGTCGCCCGCTGAGCTCGCTGCGCCTGCGGATCGGCAAGGTCCCCGGCCGCGAGCGCGGCCGCGGGGGAGGGGGCATCGACGAGCTCGAGCTGCCCGGCTTCAGCGTGCGCGAGACCCTGCGGCTGCCGGTCGAGGCGTCGCGCGAGGCGCGCGGCGCCGACCTCTCCCATTCCGCGATCGAGGTCCTGCTCGAGCGCACCACCGCGGACTTCCCGCGCCGCGCGGGCGCGGACGTCGCGACGCCGCAGGCGCGCAGCCCGCTCGACGCCGTGGACCCGGAGCGCGGGCTGGCGCGCCGGGTCACGCTCCCGGAGGCGCGCTCGTTCGAGCTGAGCGGGTGGGCGAGCGTCGACCCCGCCGCGCCGGACGACGAGCTCGACCGCCTCGCGGGCGACTCCGGTGCTGCGGCCGCCCGCATGCGCAGCTCGAGCCGCTTCGAGGGCGTCCCGGCGAACCGGGCGTCGTCCGCGTTCGACGGCGACCCGAAAACCGCATGGGTCGGCGACCGCCTGCCCGGCAGGCGAGCGTGGATCGAGTGGCGAACGCCGCGGACGGTGCGGCTCGGGAGGATGGGACTGCTGCCCGCCGGGCCCGAGCACGCCACCCCGTCACGCGTGCAGCTCTCGGCATCGACCCCTCCCCCGACCGGCATCCGGGCGCCGGGACTGGTCGAGCGCGCCGCGGTCAGCGTCGATGTGCGACCCGACGGCGTCATCGAGCCGCCTATCGGGCTGAGAGGCCGCCGCTTCCGGCTCACAGTCCTGGCGACCCGCCCCGCGCGCGACCCGAGGCGCCGTCTCCGAAGCGTCGCGATCGGGGAGATACGGGGCTGGGGCGCGGTTCCGCCGAACGCGGGGGGCGGGCGCTTCGACAGCGGCTGCGGCGCAGTCACCGTCGCGGGTGTTCCCGCGCGCGTGAGCGGCACGGTCCGAGAGCTCGACGCGGGAAGCCCGTTACACCTGCGCGGCTGCCGGCGGCTCCGGCTTCCCGCGGGCGCCTCCGACGTGCCGGTGCCGCCCGGCGAGGTCTTCCGCGCCGACCAGCTCAGGCTGGCCTCGCCCGCTCCGAACCCGCTGGCGACAGCGGGCGGGCCGCGCGTTACCGACCCGGGCGACGGCTGGTACGGAAGTCGCGACGGCGTGCGCCTCGCGCTGACCGGCCCCGCCTGGCTCGTGCTCGCGGAGAGCTGGTCGAAGGGCTGGCACGCCTACTGCACCGAGCGCGGCGGCGACGAGCGCGATCTCGGAGCCCCCGAGCCGATCGACGGCTTCGCGACCGGCTGGCAAGCACCAGCCGGCTGTACCAGCGCCCGATTCGCCTTCGCGCCGCAGCGTGCGGCGAACCTGTCGTACCTGCTCTCGGCCCTCGCGGCGGTCGCAATGTTGATCTTCCTGTTGCTAGCCGTTGGGCGGCGCCGGTACGCCCAAGCCGCGCCCCCATCCGTGATGGAAGCCGTTCCGGCTGCAGACCCGCCGGTCCAGCTCCCCTGGCGCTGGGCACTCGTTGCTGGTGCGGCCGTCGGTCTCGTCGGCGGCTTTCTGTTCGCGCTGCGTGCCGGCGCCGTGCTCGCGCCGCTCACGGTGCTCGCGTTGCGAGCCGGGGTCGGCGTGCGGCGACTGCTCACGGTCGCCGCGGCCTGCATCGCCGCGCTGCCGGTCATCTATCTCCTCTTCCCGGCCGGGCACCGCGGCGGCAACGAGTTCAACTATCCGAATGACCTCGTCGGGGCGCACTGGGTGGCGCTGCTCGCGGTCGTGTGCCTGCTCGCCGCGGGCGTGCTGCTCGCGGTCCGCCTCAGGAGAGCTTCCGCATCCGGATCACGCAGTTCCACATCAGCAGCTCGCGTAGGAGCGGGATCCGCGCGATGAACGCGAGCCGCGGCCAGTAGCGCGGCTCCACGCGCTCGATCTCCACCCGCGGGAGGCCGCGGACGAAGCGCAGCATCGGCCCGACGTGGACGGCCCAGAGCGTCTCGCCGTACGCGTGCTTGCGCGGCTTGCCGTGAAAGCGCTCGTATACGCGCGGCCCGAGCCGCGGCCCGAGGTAGTGATAGGGCGCCATCAGGTGGCCGCCCCACGGCGAGTACCAGTTCGTCCACGAGACGTAGGCCCAGCCGCCCGGCCGGAGCACCCGCGCGATCTCGGCCACGACCGCCTCTGCGTCGGGTGTGTGCTCCAGCATGTTCGAGCACAGGACGCCCTCGACGCTCGCGTCGTCGAACGGCAGCTCGGTGGCGTCCGCGACGACCGCTCCCTCGGGCGGGTCGCCCGCCAGCGACAGCTCCTCGAGATCGTTGTCGACCGGCACGACCTCCGCACCACGGTCGCGCAGCGCGCGGGTGTAGAAGCCCGGCCCACAGCCGAGGTCGACGATGCGCCGGCCGCGCAGCGGGCCGTAGCGGCGCTCGAAGTCCTCGGCGGCCTCGGCCGCGAGCAGCGAGTAGAACGGCTCGGGATCCTCGGCCTCGCGGCGCCAGAGCCGGAACAGCCTGATGAACCGCCTCACGCGGGGGCGGGCACGCGCGGCGGCGACGGTGTCCGGAGCGAGAGCCCGAGCATCACGCCGGCGCAAACAAGCTGAAGGCCGAACAGGACCAGCGCGATCTCGGTGAGATTCGCTCCCACGAGGAGGAGCAGCAGCACCTCCACCGCGGCCGCGGGCGCGAGCACCCCGATGAACCCGATGCGGCCGACCGCGAGCAGGTACTGGACGGCGAGGTACGCGCACGCGAGCAGCGCCATCGCGAGCCCCAGCCACGGCAGCGCTCCGGAGGCCTGGGTGAGATCGTCGCCGAACACCGCGCCCAGGAGCGGCTTCGCCGCGACCGCGTAGATCAGGACCATCGGCGTGGCGGCCGCGGCGATCAGCGCGAGCGTGCGCAGCAGGATCGGCCGTCCGTCCTCGCCGCCGCGCACACGCCGCGCGGCCTCGGGCAGGAGGTACATGCCCAGCCCGACGGCGACCCAGATAATCGCCTTCGCCGCCACGGCGGCGACCGCGTACGAGCCCGCCGCGTCGCTGTCGGCCTCGTGCTTGACGACGATCACGTGGACCTCCTGCAGCGCGAACAGGAGCATCAGGCCGATCACGGGCGCCCAGGCACCGGCAAGCAGGTCGCGCAGCGCAGTGCCCTCGCCGTGCGGCACGTGCGGGAACAGCTTGCCCCCGAGCACCAGCCCGACCGCCACCAGCGACAGCACGGTGCCCAGGAACGCCCCTGTCACGTCCAGCCCGATCCCCACGAGCAGCAGTGCGAAGCCGAGCCGCGCACCGGCCTCGCCGATGATGCTCCATCCCACGAGCTTGTAGCGCTGAAGTCCCTGGAGCGCGCCGCGCTCGACCGAGACGAGCATCCACAGCATCGCGGTGACTGGGACGGCTGCCGCGGCCCACTCCTGGTCGACGTTCAGGATCGCCGCGAACACCGGTCGCAGCGGTATGGCCAACGCCGCGACGACCGCGGCCGCGATCAGGAGGTGCCCGATCCATTTTCGGACACCGGCGCCGGCGCGCTCGTCGCCCGCTGCGACCGCGGTGCTCACCTCGCGAGCGACGGCGATCTGCAGCGCCGAGCCGGGGACCATCAGGATGATGAAGGCCGACAGGAGCGCGGCGAGCGAGCCATAGTCGCTCGCGCCGAGTATGCGCGCGAACACGATCGTGAACGCGAGCGCCACCACGTTGCCGGCGATCACTGACAGCGCCAGGCCGGCGGCGCGGCCGGTGTCGGTCCTCGCCAGCCCGCGCACGAGGGAGTTGGGCTCCGCCTGCTCGTGGCGCTCCTCCTCGAGCACCTGGAGGTTGCGCTCCGCGGTCCGCTCCCACGTGAAGTCCTTAACCCGCTCACGCGCGCGCTCGCCAAGAACGTCGCGCAGCTCGGCGTCCTCGACGATCATGCGCGTCTTCTCGACGAGCTCCGCCGGAGTCTCCGCCAGGAGCCCGGTCTCGCCGTCGGCGATCGACTCGGGGAGGCCGCCCACCGCCATCGCCACGCTCGGGGTTCCGCAGGCCGCCGCCTCCATGACCGTGAGGCACCAGCCCTCGGCGGACGAGGCGGTCATGTTCACCCACGCGCGCTGGTACAGCTCGAGCTTCTTCTCCTCGCTCACGTGCCCGTGCATCAGCACCCGCGGAGCGAGCCCCCGGCGTGCGATCTCATGCTCGAGCTCCTCGCGGCAGTCGCCCTCGCCCGCCATCTCGAGCGTCGCCTCCGGGATCTCCTCCAGCACGTCGAACAGCAGCTCGATCCGCTTGTAGCGCTTGAGCCGGCCGAGGTAGAGCAGCATCGGGTGTTCGCTGCGGCTGCCGGGCCGGAACGCGTCCAGCTCGACGCCGATGTAGTTCATCTCGATGCGCTCACGCGGGATCCCGTGCGCGGCGATGTCCGCAGCCGCGGCCTCCGAGATCGTCAGAAAGCGCGAGCCGCGGTAGAGGAGCTTCAGGGGTGCGGTCTCGAGCGCCCACGCCGCGACCTGCCCGGCGCGGCCCATCTCGCGCACGTAGTGGTCGCGGTGGATGTGGTGGACCAGCGTCACGCGCGGGATCCGCGACCAGAGCGGGCTGAGGAAGGTGATCCCGTTGACCACCTCGAGCATCACGTCGGCATCCGGCACGAGCCCGCGCCACTGCTTCCAGATCGCGCGCGGGAAGACCGTGGAGCGGCCGCCGACGCGGTAGATCGTGAGGTCGCCGAGTTCCTCGTAAGGCGCGCACCCGGGATAGCCGCACGCGATCACCGAGACGCGGTGGCCCCACCCGAGCCAGCGGGATACCTGCCCGTACAGGTTCGTCCCGGTTCCGCCGCCTTGCGGGTGCGTCCAGTCCCGATCCGTCAAGACCAAGATGTGCACTCCAGTGACCCTATAACGTCGACCGCTTGGCATCCGCGCTTTCAACGGGCTCCGACGGCCGCCGGCGATGCTGGTGGGGGGCATCGACGCCCGACTACGAGCGCTACCACGACGATGAGTGGGGCCAGCCAGTGCGCGACGACCGTGGGCTCTACGAGCGCATGGTGCTGGAGGGCTTCCAGTCGGGCCTCTCCTGGCTCACGATCCTCCGCAAGCGCGAGAACTTCCGCGCCGCGTTCGCGAACTTCGAGATCGAGACCGTGGCGAAGTTCGGCGACCGAGATGTCGCGCGCCTGCTCGGCGACACGGGCATCGTGCGCCACCGCGGCAAGATCGAGGCGGCCGTCGCGAACGCGAAGGCCGCGCGCGCGATGCGGGCCGACGGCGAGTCGCTCGGCGAGCTGATCTGGTCCTTTGCGCCAACGGGCCGGCGGCGCGCGCCGCGCTCGCTGGAAGACCTGCCCGCGGTGACGCCCGAATCCACAGCACTCAGCAAGGAGCTGAAGAGGCGCGGCTTCCGCTTCGTCGGCCCGACGACCGCCTACGCGACGATGCAGGCCTGCGGCGTGGTGAACGACCACCTCGCCGGCTGCTGGGTGCGGGCGGAGGTGGAGGCGGCGCGCCGCGCGCTGCATGCGCCGTAATTCAGGCGCCCGCGACGACCGGCATTGACAAGGGGGTGTGTCGGGAGTTACCGGTGTATAAGACCGGGAAGTCCCGAAGCACCCCTTCAATGCCCGTCGTTGGCTCGCGCCGAGGCCGTGAATCGGGACACCGGGCGCCCGGCTATTCTCAGCCCGATGGATGAACGCGCTCTGGCAGAGCGCCTCATCACCTACGACACGTCCACCCTCGAGGGCATGCAGGCGGCCGCGGGCTTCGTCAAGGGCTGGCTCGAGGCCCGGGACGTCGAGGTGATCGGCACGCAGCACAACGGTCGGCCCCTGCTGACCGCGACGGTCGGACCCGAGAGCGGACCGACCATCGTGCTGCACGGGCATCTCGACGTCGTTCCCGGCCGCGCGGAACAGTTCGAGCCGCGGATCGACGGCGACCGCCTCTACGGGCGCGGCGCCTACGACATGAAGGGCGGGCTCGCGGCGATGATCTGCGCGTTCCGCGACGTCGCCGCGCAGGAGGGCGTGCGAGTTCACTTCGTCTGCGTCGCGGACGAGGAGTCCGAGGAGATCGAGGACCGCGGCTCGGACCACCTCGTCAAGCAGGGCTATCTGGGCGACTTCGCGATCACCGGTGAGCCGACCGACCTCCACATCGGCATCCAGGCGAAGGGCGTGCTCGCGCTGCGCATCGAGGTCTCCGGCACGGCCGCGCACGGCTCGACCCCGTGGGTGGGCGACAACGCCGTGTTGAAGGCCATCGACACCTTCCGCCAGATCGAGAGCCTGCCGTTCGCGCGCGAGTCGTCCGACCTGTTCGACCGGCCGTCGATCAACCTGGGCCGCATCGTGGGCGGCGACGCGATGAACAAGGTGCCGGACCTCTGCGCGATCGACGTGGACATCCGCTATCTGCCCGGCCAGGATCACGAGGCGATCAGGGACGCTGTCGAGGCGCTGCCCGACGTGCACGTGGTGAAGGTCTTCCACCGCCACCCGGCCATCGTGCGGCGCGACGACCCCTACGTGCAGGCGCTCGGGGAGGCGATCGCGCGCGTGGCGGAGCCCACCAGCGAGCGGCTCGGCGTGGGCCGCGACGGCGCCTCGGATGCGATCTCATTCCTCGAGGCGGGCGTGCCGGCGGTGGAGTGCGGTCCGCTGGGCGACGGCCACCACGGGCCGGAGGAGTGGGTGTCGATCCGGTCGCTCGGCCAATATCGGGCAGCACTCGTGGAGTTCGTGAACCTGCTCCCGGCCCGGCTCGCGCGCGGCGGCGAGGACGACCGCCGCCTCAAGATCGCCTGATGCTGCAGGACATTCCCCGCCCCGGACTCTGGAAGCGCCTCATCATCGGCGGGCTCCTGGTCGTGTTCGCCGCGGCCGCGGCCACCGCCGTTGCGGCCTTCCACGAGATCGACAAGGTGGTCGATGCCCTCGAGCTGAACCCGGAGCTGAAGCTCGGCAAGGACACGCTCGCGACCACGGACCCGGGCGAGCCGCAGACGCTCCTCATCCTCGGGTCCGACCGCCGCCCGCGGAGCAACGGCGAGGGGGCGAGCGGCGCGCGCTCCGACACGATCATGCTCGTGCGGCTCAACCCGCACAAGGACGCCACGGCGATCATGTCGCTGCCGCGCGACCTCAAGGTCCAGATCCCGAAGCACGGCGTGGACAAGATCAACGCGGCCTACGAGTACGGCGGCCCGGCGCTCACGCTCGAAACCGTGAAGAAGCTCACCGGCCTCCCGATCAACCACGTCATCAACGTGACGTTCAAGGGCTTCTGGCGGGCGGTGAACGCGATCGGCTGCGTCTACACGGACGTGGACCGCGACTACTTCAACGACAGCGCCGAGTTCGCGTTCATCGACATCGACCCGGGCTACCAGCGGCTGTGCGCGCGCCAGGCCCTGCAATACGTGCGCTTCCGCCACTACGACACGGACCTGGTGCGCTCCGCGCGCCAGCAGGACTTCCTGCGGCAGATGAAGCAGCAGGTGACCTACACGGACCTGATCTCGAACCGCGACCGGCTGATGAAGATCTTCGGCCGCAACACGGCGACCGACGCCCGCCTCCGGAGCAGGAAGGAGATCCTGCGCCTGGTGAAGCTCGCGCTGTTCTCCGCGGGTCAGCCGATCCAGGAGATCCACTTCGAGGGCGAGATCGGGCCGAGCTACGTGGAGGCGAGCAACGCGCAGGTGCAGAAGCTCGTCCAGCGCTTCCTGGACGTGAAGGAGTCGCCCGGACCGCGCGGCCGTGCGCCGGGCGAGCGGCCGGCCCGGAAGCCGAAGCGCAGGAGGAAGCGCGATGCGGAGTCGCTCAACCTCTATGACGCTGCTGTGACCGGCGAGGACTACGGCCTCCAGACCGTCAAGGCGGGCGCCGGCGGCTCGCTGCCGGTCTTCTACCCGACGCTGCTCCTCAACTCGTCGCAGTTCGCGCCACCGCCGCGCGTGTACAAGCTCCGCGGCCCGGACGGGAAGAAGTACGGCGCCTACCGCATGGTCATGAGGCGCACGAACGCGAACGGCGAGTACTACGGGCTCCAGGGCACCACCTGGAGGAACCCGCCGATCCTCGACGACCCGTCGGAGACGCGGAAGATCGGCAGGCGCGAGTACGAGCTGTACTTCGCGGGTGACCGGCTCCGCCTCGTCGCATGGCGTACGCCGAAGGCGGCGTACTGGATCTCGAACACGCTCCTCCAGACGCTGACGAAGCGGCAGATGATGGCGATCGCGCGTTCGGTCAGGCGCTGCTGCTAGATAGCCTCCTCGGCCGTCATGGAGAGGGAACCGATAGGCATCGTCGGCGCCGGCTGGGTGGGGCTCGTCACGGCCGCCTGCTTCGCCGAGCTCGGCCACGAGGTGTGGGCGCGCGACATCGTTCCGGAGAAGGTCGAGTCGCTCGCGCGCGGCGAGGTCCCGATCCACGAGCCCGGCCTGCCGGAGCTGGTCCAGAAGAACGCCGAGCGCCTCCACTTCACGACCGCCATGGGCGACGTGCTGGGAGGCGCGCAGCTCCTGTTCGTGTGCGTGGATACCCCGCCCACCTACTCAGGCGATGCCGACCTCTCGCGCGTGGAGGCGGTGCTCGGCGAGCTGGGCGACTCGAACGAGCACGCGCTCGTGATGAAGAGCACCGTGCCTGTGGGCACCGGGCGCTCGATCGAGCGCCGGCGCAACGGCATCGGCTACGTGTCGAACCCGGAGTTTCTGAAGGAGGGCAGCGCGGTCGAGGACTTCCTGAAGCCGGATCGCGTGGTTGTCGGGGCGGACGGCGGCTCGGAGCAGTACGCCGACCGCGTCGAGGCGCTGTACGCGCCGCTCGGTGCCGAGATCGTCCGCACCGACGTCGCGAGCGCCGAGATGATCAAGCTCGCCTCGAACGCGTTCCTCGCCACGAAGATCAGCTTCATCAACGAGATCGCGAACGTGTCGGAGGAGCTCGGCGCCGACGTGCGCGAGGTGGCGCGCGGGATGGGGCTCGACGACCGCATCGGCCCGAGGTTCCTCCAGGCGGGCGTGGGGTTCGGCGGCTCGTGCTTCCCGAAGGACGTCCAGGCGCTGAAGCAGCTCGCCGGGAACAGCGGCTACCACTTCCAGCTGCTCACGGCGGTCGTGGAGGTGAACGAGCTCCAGAAGCGGCGCACGATCGGCAAGCTCCAGAAGCACCTCGGGCCGCTGCCCGGCAAGGAGATCGCGCTGCTGGGCGTGGCGTTCAAGCCTCACACCGACGACGTGCGCGAGGCCACCAGCCTCGTGCTCGCCGGCCGCCTGGCGGGGGAGGGCGCGAACGTCCGCGCGTACGACCCCGTGGCCGGCCGGAAGGCCGAGAGCATGCTGGCCGGGGCCCGCATCGCCGAGTCCGCTCTGGAGGCGGTCGACGGCGCCGACGCCGTGGTGCTCGTGACCGAGTGGCCCGAGTTCCGCGAGCTCGACTGGACGGGCGAGGTGAAGCAGCGCATGCGGGTGCCGCTCGTGGTCGACGGGCGCAACTTCCTGGACCGCGAGGCGCTGGTGGCGGCCGGCTTCACCTACGAGGGGATCGGCCGCTAGGCGTGCAGGCGCTGCTGCTCGCCGGAGGAGAGGGCACGCGGCTGCGGCCGCTCACCTACACGACGCCCAAGCCGGTCATGCCCCTGGCGGGACGCCCGTTCCTGTCGTTCATGCTCGACTGGGCGCACTCGCACCGCGTCGACGAGGCGATCCTCTCCTGCGGGTTCATGTCGGACGAGGTGAAGGTCGTGCTCGGCGACATCTACGACGGAATGCGCCTGCGCTACGTCGTGGAGGAGGAGCCGCTCGGCACGGCCGGCCCGGTCCGCCTCGCGTACGACGAGGGCGTGCTCGAGGAGCGCCTGCTCGTGCTGAACGGCGACGTGCTCACCGACATCGACCTCACGGCGGAGCTCGAGCATCACGCCCGCACGGGCGCGCGGGCGACGCTGGCGCTGTTCGCCGTGGAGGACACATCGAGCTACGGGGTCGTCCCGACGGCGGAGGACGGTGCCGTCGAGGCGTTCATCGAGAAGGGAGGCGGTGAGGCGCCCACCAACCGCATCAACGCGGGTGCCTATGTGATCGAGCGCGACGTGATCGAGTCGTCAATTCCGGCCGGCCGGGCGGTCTCGTTCGAGCGCGAGGTCTTCCCGTCGCTCGTCGGCGAGGGGCTGTACGGCTTCGACGCCGCCGGCTACTGGATCGACATCGGGACGCCCGAGCGCTACCTCGAGGCGACCTGGGACCTGCTCGCCGGCCGCGTGAGGTCGACTCTGCCGCCGCGCGACGAGACCGGCTCGCTGGTGTACGAGAACTGTTTGCTCTCGGGCGCCCACGTTGGGCCTCAGAGCGTGCTGGGGCGCCACTGCTCGGTGGGCACCGACGCGCGCGTGGAGCGCTCGGTGCTGCACGAGCGGGTCCACGTCGGCGCCGACGCCGTGGTAGTCGAGTCCGTGCTGGCCGAGCGGGCGCGGGTGGGCGAGCGGGCGCGGGTGGGGCCGGGGGCGATGGTGGGGGCCGGAGCTGTGATCGAACCCGGGGCGGTGATCGGAGGCGGGGCGCGTGTGGAGCCGGGGGTCACCGTTTCCAGTGCGGAGCCCGTCTCATGAGCCTGGGCTCCTTGGACAAGGACGGCATCGACCACGTCGATCGCGACGGGATGCTCGGCGACGTCCTCGCTCAGCCGCTGCAGCTCGGCGACGCCCTGTGGCGGACGCAGTCGGCCGGGATCCGGCCGCGGGACCTCGCCGGCGGGCTGGTGGTCTGCGGGATGGGCGGCTCCGCGATCGGTGGCGACCTCGCCGCTGCCGCGCTCGGCGACCGCGCCACACGGCCGATCACGGTCGTGCGCGGTTACGCGCTCGAGTCGTGGACGCTGCCGAACTCGCTCGTCCTTTGCGCGAGCTACTCGGGGAACACGGAGGAGACGCTCGCGTGCTTCGAGGCCGCCGGCGCGGCGGGCGCCCAGCGCGTGGTGCTCACGACCGGCGGCGCGCTGGCGGAGCTGGCGCGCGCGGAGGGCGTGCCGGTGATCGGCGTGCCGGCCGGGATGCAGCCGCGCGCGGCGGTCATCTACATGACGATCGGGGTGCTGGAGTGCGCCGCGTCGTGCGGGGCCGCGCCGGGGCTCCACTCCGAGATCGACATGGCCAGCGCGGTTCTCGAGCGGCTCGTCGAGGAGTGGGGTCCGGGCGCTCCCGACGACTCCCTGGCCAAGTCGGTCGCCCGCCGGCTGGATGGCACCGTTCCCGTGATCCACGGGGCGTCGGCCACGATCGCCCCGGCGCGGCGGTGGAGCACCCAGATCAACGAGAACGCTGACACGCCCGCGTTTTGGAGCCAGTTGCCCGAGGGCAACCACAACCAGATCTGCGGCTGGGAGCGCGGCCGCGAGCTCGCGCCGCTGGCGGGCGTCTTCCTCTGCGACCCCGACCAGCACCCGCGCGTGAAGCGCCACGTGGACCTCGCCGCCGCCGAGCTCGAGCGCGTGGGCGCGCCGGCCGTGCAGGCGCACACGCGCGGCGAGAGCCGCCTGGAGAGGGTGCTGTCCGCGGTGCTCCTGGGCGACCTGGTAAGCGTCTACATGGCCGCGCTGGCGGGTGTGGACCCCACGCCGACCCCCGCGCTTTTGCGGCTCAAAGCCCAGCTGTGAAGGAGGGTTCCGTCGTCAACTGTCCTGCCCTAGGCGCCATATAGGCGCCCTACGCAGGACAGTCCCTCTCCCTCAATGCTGTCGTTCGTCCCAGCGCCGCCCCCAACCTTGACACGATCGTGTTAAGCTTTGCCGTCGCGATGGAGGGGCTCACCATCAACGAGGCCGCCGAGACGACCGGCTGGTCGCCTCGAATGCTGCGCTACATAGAGAGCGCCGGCCTGATCGAGCCTCCGCGCACGCCGAAGGGCTACCGCATATTCGGGCCGGGCGAGTTGCAGCGTCTGCGCACGCTGCGCGAGCTGCTCGCCCGGTTCGACTGCGCCCTCTCCGACGTCGCCTTCGCCAAGCGCTACGCCTCCGATCCGGAGCTGCGCGCCGCGCTCGAGCACTGGTTCGAGGAGCGGCCGGAGCTGCCGGAGGGCGTCGCGTCGGGCGACTGGCTCTCATGGGAGCAGCAGAAGCACCAGCGCCTCCTCGCGATGGACACGCCCCCGAGACTCACGGAGACCACCGCCGCATGACAGTCACCGAGTCCACGACCCAGGACTTCAAGGTCGCAGACCTCTCACTGGCCGAGTTCGGCCGCAAGGAGATCACCCTCGCCGAGCACGAGATGCCCGGCCTCATGGCCATGCGCGAGGAGTACGGCACCCAGCAGCCGCTGAAGGGCGCCAAGATCATGGGTTCCCTCCACATGACCGTGCAGACCGCGGTGCTGATCGAGACGCTCGTGGCTCTCGGCGCCGAGGTCCGCTGGTGCTCCTGCAACATCTTCTCGACCCAGGATCACGCGGCCGCGGCGATCGCCAAGGCCGGCATCCCGGTCTTCGCCTGGAAGGGCGAGACGCTCGAGGAGTACTGGTGGTGCACCGAGCAGGCGCTCACCTGGCCCGAGGGCGACGGCCCGAACATGATCCTCGACGACGGCGGCGACGCCACGCTGCTCGTGCACAAGGGCACCGAGTTCGAGAAGGCCGGCGCCGTGCCGGATCCCGAGTCGGCCGACTCCGAGGAGTTCCAGGTCGTGCTGCGGCTCCTCCAGCGTACGATCGCCGAGGATCCGCAGAAGTGGACCCGAATCGGCGAGGGCGTCAAGGGCGTCACCGAGGAGACCACGACCGGTGTCCACCGCCTCTACGAGATGCACGCGGCCGGCACGCTGCTGTTCCCGGCCATCAACGTGAACGACTCGGTCACGAAGTCGAAGTTCGACAACCTCTACGGCTGCCGCCACTCGCTGATCGACGGCATCAACCGCGGCACCGATGTGATGATCGGCGGCAAGACCGCGCTGATCTGCGGCTACGGCGACGTCGGTAAGGGCTGCGCGCAGTCGCTGCGCGGCCAGGGCGCGCGTGTCCTGATCGCCGAGATCGACCCGATCTGCGCGCTCCAGGCCGCGATGGACGGCTACCAGGTGGTGCGGCTCGAGGACGTGGTCGGCGAGGTCGACATCTTCGTGACGGCGACCGGCAACAGGGACATCATCACGGCCGACCACATGAGCCGGATGAAGCACCAGGCGATCGTCGGCAACATCGGCCACTTCGACAACGAGATCGACATAGCCGGCCTGGGAAGGTTCGACGGCGTCGAGCGGGTGAACATCAAGCCGCAGGTCGACGAGTGGCGCTTCGCCGACGGCCACTCGATCATCGTTCTGTCCGAGGGCCGCCTGCTGAACCTCGGCAACGCCACCGGCCACCCGAGCTTCGTGATGTCGAACTCGTTCACGAACCAGACGATCGCCCAGATCGAGCTGTTCACGAAGAACGACGAGTACGAGACGAGGGTCTACGTGCTTCCGAAGCACCTGGACGAGAAGGTTGCCCGCCTGCACCTCGAGGCGCTGGGCGCGAAGCTCACCGAGCTCCGTCCCGAGCAGGCCGCGTACATCGGCGTGCCGGTCGAGGGCCCCTACAAGTCAGAGCACTACCGCTATTAGCCCTAAGCCCGAAGTCCTCGATCCGTCGCTGGCCCCCAAGGGGCTCGCGCGGATCGAGTGGGCTGAGGGCCAGATGCCGGTCCTCCGCTCGATCCGGGAGCGCTTCAGGCAGGAGCAGCCGCTCGACGGCGTGAAGGTGGCCGCGTGCCTCCACGTGACCGCCGAGACGGCGAACCTCATGCAGGCGCTCGTCGCCGGCGGGGCGGAGGCGGCGCTCTGCTCCGCCAACCCGCTCACCACCCAGGACGAGGTCGCGGCGGCGCTGGTGGACCTGGGCGTGCCCGTCCAGGCCGGCCGCGGCGAGGACATCGAGTCGTACGTGAAGCACGTCCACTCGCTCGCCGACTGGAAGCCTGACATCACCCTCGACGACGGCGCCGACCTCCTCATGCTGATCCACGAGCGCGGCCAGGCCGTGAGCGGCGGCGCCGAGGAGACAACCACCGGCCTGCTGCGTCTGCGGCGGCTGGAGGCCGAGGGCCGGCTGGCCTGCCCGGTCGTCGCGGTGAACGAGTCGCGAACGGAGCGCACCTTCAACGACCGCTACGGCACAGGGCAGTCGGCCCTCGACGGCATCGTGCGCGCGACCAACCTGCTGCTCGCGGGGCGCACGCTGGTCCTGTTCGGCTACGGGGCGACGGGCAAGGGAATCGCGCAGCGCGCCCGCGGCGCCGGCGCGACCGTGATCGTCTGCGAGGTGGACCCGCTGCGCGCGCTCGAGGCGCGCATGGACGCGTTCGAGGTGATGCCCGCGCTCGAGGCGGCCGAGCGCGGCGACCTGTTCGTCACGGTTACGGGCTCGCGGGCGGTGCTGCGCCGCGAGCACTTCGAGCGAATGCGCGACGGCGCCGTGCTCGCCAACGCCGGTCACTTCGACGTGGAGATCGACCTCGACGACCTGCGCGAGCTGGCCGGCGGCCGCGTCCGCCAGGAGCTGCCGCTCGTGGAGGAGTTCGACCTGGGCGACCGGCGCGTGCACCTGCTCGCCAGCGGCCGCGTGGTGAACCTGGCCGCCGGCGAGGGCCATCCAGCCGCGGTGATGGACATGAGCTTCGCGAACCTCGCGCTTGCGGTCGAGCACCTGAAGCTGCACGAGGCCGAGCTCGAGAACCGCGTGCTGGCGGTGCCCAAGGAGCTGGACGAGGAGATCGCGCGCCTGAAGCTGGAGTCCCTGGGCGTGGCGATCGACTCGCTCACGCGCGAGCAGCGCGACTACCTGAGCTCCTGGGGAACCGGAACCGGCTAGGCCTGACGAAGCCAACCGGCGCCCGGCATATCGTCGCGGCCATGGATACCTCGAGACTGACGACCGGCGACATCATCGCCGGCGTGGGAGGCATCGTCCTCCTCATATCGCTGTTCCTGCCGTGGTATGGGGTCAGCGTCGACGTCGCCGGCTTCACCGCGAGCGAGAGCGCAAGCGGGTGGGAGGCGCTCGGCTTCATCGACATCCTGCTGTTCCTCATTTCCGTCGCCGCGGTCGCGGTAGTGGCGGCGCGGGCAGCGGGCATGCTGCCGGCGGAGGTTCCCGGTGCGGTCGTGCTGCTCGGGCTCGGGGCGCTCGCGGTGCTGCTCGTGATCTACCGGATCATCGACATCCCCGCCGAGGATGTGCCCAACGAGATCGACCTCAGCCGAAAGACCGGCGTCTTCATCGCGCTGATCGGGGCCAGCGCGGTGGCGTACGGAGGCTGGCGCACCAACAGCGAGGCGCCGCGCGCGGGCGCGCCCGCGGCCGCGCCGCCGCCGGCTGTCTGAAATAGGAACGCCGACGGCGGCCTGAGGGGGGACCGCCGCCGGCGAGTTGGAGGGAGCTCTGTCCTGATCAGGCCGCGCGCGGCAGCACGCGTGCGAGCACCCGGCCGTGGGTCTGCATCTCGCCGGTCAGCCGCTCGGCGCGGAAGCGCAGGAGATCGACGAGGTCGCCGCTCGGACGGAACGGGTCCGCCACCGCGTGGCCAGTATCGACCGAGAGCGCGGCCCAGAGCTCGTCGCTCATCTCCGCGAGCAGCACGTCGCCAGTGGGCGGGAAGGCGCTGTCGAGGGCTGAAAGGCGGCGGACGGCGAACTCGTCGGCGGCAGTAGCACGGCGGATGGTGAGGTTCTGCATTTGTGGGCTCCCTTGTCGTTGGTTCGATATCTCTCTAAGAATGATCGGAAACCGCGTCCATAAGTTCAAATACAGAGTTGTGACACCTGCGATAAGCTGGCTTTATGTTCGACGTGAAGCAGCTGCGCGTGCTTCGTGCCGTCGCGGAGCATGGCTCGTTCTCCGCGGCGGCCGATGCGCTCTCCTACACCCAGCCGGCCATCTCTCAGCAGATCGCGGCGCTTGAGAAGCGCGCCGGGACCACGCTGGTGGACCGCGGCAGCCGCGGCGTGCGCCTCACGGACGCCGGGCAGGCGCTCGTCGAGCACGCCGAGGTCGTGATCGCGCGGCTCGCGGCCGCGGAGGCGGAGCTCGAGGCCATCGCGGGCGTTCGCGGAGGGCGGGTCCGGATGTCGTCATTCCCGAGTGCCGGCGCGTCGCTCCTCCCGCCGGCTGTGGCGCTCTTCAGTGAGCGGCACCCCGAGGTCGAGCTGACCTTCGTGGAGCAGGAGCCGGAGGACGCGGTGCAGATGCTGCGCGCCGCGGAGCTCGAGGTCGCGCTCGTCATCGAGTACCGCGGGATGTCGCAGCCGGAGTTCGACCGGATGTTCGAGGGCATCGAGCTGCGCCATCTGATCGACGACCCGATGTACCTCGCGATGCCGCGCGACCACGCGGCCGCCCGGAAGCCTCGGATCCGCTTGCAGGACGTCCGCGAGGACACCTGGATCCAGAACGACACCACCGGCCCATGCGGCCGGCTTCACCTCGCGGCGTGCGCCGCGGCCGGCTTCGAGCCGAAGATCGGCTTCCAGTCGGACGACTACAACGTCGTTCAGGGCCTGATCGCGGCCGGGGTCGGGGTCTCGCTGCTGCCGGCGCTCTCGCTCACGAACGTGCGCGAGGACATCGTGGTGCGCTCGCTCGGGAAGAACGCGCCCACCAGGCGCATCGCGGCCGCGACGCTCGCGGGCCGCTACCTCTCACCGGCCACGCACGCGATGCTCGACATCCTCGGCGAGGCGGCAGACCGCTTCCAGCTGCCCTCGGGCGCCGCTATCGCGGCCTAGCGCCCGCATCCGAGACCTCCTGGTCGGGGTGCCTCGACGCCAGCCCTCGGCGCGGCCGGTGCCAGGGACCCTGTGGCGGCCTCGCGGCGTAGTAGAGGCATGCTCGTCATCGGCCTGGTGATCGTCGCGCTTCTGACCCTCCTGCCGGCGTCGTCGGCGGCGGCCGACGGGCTCCCGGCGGTCGGCATCGACGCCAGGCCGCTGTCCACGGCCGGCGGCAAGCTCGAGTACACGACCGAGCGCGCCGCGGGTGACACCCGGCTGATCGAGAGCGCGCGCTACGGCGGCCCGCTCCGGGAGCGGCGGCTCAGCGGCCGCGTCTCGATTCCGGCGGTGGCCTATGACGGGTCGCCGGGCGGTCTGTCGGCCGACGGCAGCACGCTCGTACTGATCAGTCCGCGCACGCGTTTCCCGCGGAAGCGCACGACCTTCGCGGTCGTGGACGCCCGCCGCCTCACCGTGCGCCGCGTCATCCGCCTCAGCGGCGACTTCAGCTTCGATGCGATCGCGCCGGACGGGGGCTTGATGTACCTGATCGAGTACTCGCGGCGGAACGTCTCCGATTACGCCGTCCGGGCCTACGACCTGCGCGCGCGGAAACTGTTCCGCCAGCCCGTCGTGGACCCGAGCGAGCCCGACGAGCCGATGACGGGAACGCCCGTCACGCGGGCGACGAGCGCGGACGGCCGCTGGGCTTACACGCTCTACAACAGCTCCCCGCACCCGTTCGTGCACGCGCTCGACACCGAGCGCCGCACGGCCGTGTGCATAGACCTCGACGACCTGCGCCGCAGCATGTGGGGCGCGACGCTCCAGCTGCGCGGGCCCACACTCGATGTGGTTGGCCGGTCAGGGCGGGTGCTCGCCGGCATCGACACGCACACGCACCGAGTGGTCGACCAGCCGGCGTCGCGCTCGGAGGACGCCGGCACCTCGTGGCTGCCGACAGCGGTACCGACGGCGCTCCTGCTGCTACTGCTGGCCGCGGCGGGCCGCAGGCGCTTTGCGACCACTCGCACCTAGGCCACAAGCGCCCCCGCCTATCGTGGGGCAGGCAAGTGGCGACCTATGTGCTCCTTCCGGGCGCCGGCGGAGACTCGTGGTACTGGCACCTTGTCGCGCCCGACCTGCGTGGGTCGCGAACACGAGGTGCTCACTCCGGACCTCCCGGCCGCCGTGGCGGAGCTGTTCGCGCGCGGCGAGCCGCGCCAGTCCGACACGCCGTTCGCGGAGCCGTGGCCATTGGAGAGGTGGCCGAGCGTCCCGACCAGGGTGGTCGCCTGCCGCCACGACCGGCTCTTCCCCCTCGACTTCATGCGCCGGCTCGCTCGCGAACGCCTCGGCGTGCAGGCAGACGTGATCGACACCGGCCATCTGCCCGCACTGAGCCGGCCGAAGGAGCTGGGGGGGACACTGGACGCTTATGTCGGCTGAGCTCCGGCCGATTACCAGGGTGTGGGAACGGAGCTCGGACCAACACGCCCCGACCGCCTGACGATCTGGCCCGTGGAGGGCGACCTGTTCGGAATCGACGTGCGCTGGGGCAGCGCGGCCGGCAACCGCCGCGCAACCGTGGTGGCGCGCCTCCTGCAAGACGCGGGCATCCGCGGCCGCCTCACCCAGGCCATCGACGGCGCATGGGAAGTCCGCGTGGGCCCCGTGCCGGGCAGCGACGTCGCGCGCGTCATAGACGAGTTCGTCTGGTAGCTGACGCGGCCCGTAAGGTGCCGAGGCGATCGCGGGATACTGAGCAGCATGCCGCTCGTGGATGTGGACTTCATTCGTGGTGTCTACGACGTTCACAACTCGGCCGGGCCGGACTTTCCGGACGTCTTGGCGCGCGACTACCTGCACCCCGATGTCGAGTTCGTGGAGGCCCCCGCGGCGCCGGGCGCCTCCACTCACCATGGACGCGACGCGGTCGCCGCTCTCTTTCGCGACCGGTTCGAGGCGGGCGCGATGCGTGTCGAGGATCTGAGCCTCACAGCGCTCGACGAGCGCAGGGCCCTCGCCGAGTTCCGGATCCGCATCCGCGGACGGGGCAGCGGAGCGGAGAGCTCGATGCGCCTGTGGAATCTGCTCACGCTCGACGGCTCGCGGATCGCTCGTGTCGAGGAATTCAGCGACGAGGCGGCCGCTCTCGCCGCAGCACGACGCCGATCAGCGGGTTGACGGCCGACTAGCCAGGTTTCCCAGCCGCCTGGATCCCGACGCCCGGGACCGTTCGGAAGCGGATCGGCCGTTCGGGCGCGAGGCCCGCCTGCCGTTGCCAGTCCGCGATCTCCTCGACCGCCCAGGTCCCGGACTGGCTGGTGAGTGCGAAGTAGAACTCGAGCAACCCGCCGAGCTGGCCCGCCTCCTTTGGCGTCCGCGGCCGAAACTCGTCGAGCACGGCGAAGACGCCGCCCGGGCGAAGCGACGCCGCCACCCGCGCCGCGAGCTCGCGGTTCTGCGCCTCGCTGAAGTGGTGGACGAGCTGGGCGACCAGGACGAGGTCGTACGCATCGGTGCCGAGGTCGCTCGCGAGCGCGTCACCGGCGCGGTGGACGACCCGGTCTCCCATTCCCTCGGCCGCCAGCAGCGGAGCGGCTTGCTCCACCGCCTGGGGCAGATCGAGCACCTCCGAGCGCAGCGCGTCGTGGTGGCGGCAGAGCGCGACCGAGTAGTACCCGTGCGAGCCGCCGATGTCGAGCATCTTGCGGGCGCCCTTCGGGACCGGCATCCGCCGCACCGCCTCCCCGGCGAAGGCGTTCGCCATCGCACGCATGCCTCGCTGGTAGAGGTCCCAGTCCTCAGCCGCGAGGTCGGCGCTGTGCAAGTCCAGCGGCTCGCCGGTGCGGACGTAATCTTCCGCGCGCTCCATCCAGTCCCACTCGAGGAACTGGAACAGCATCTTGTCCGCGATCGAGTTCGGGCTGTCGCGACGGAGCCACTTGCGGGACACCGGCGTAAGCGCGTAGCCGCCGTCCACGGCGCGCAGGTAGCCGGCGCCGGTGAGCGCAAACATGAGCTTCTCGGTTCCGACGACGTTGGTCCCGCAGCGGGCCGCGACCTCATCGGGCGTCGCCTTCCCGTCCGCAACGGCCTCGAATACCCCGAGCTTCGTGCCGACCATGATGAGCCGGGCGAGCGTGAAGGCCATCTGTGTCTCGAGGAGCGGCTGCGGAGCCAGGTTGAGGCGTGCGATCAGCCACTCAACCGGGTTCTCCGCCACCGCTCCGAACCTCACGCCGCCACTCTAACCGCCGCTTTGCGGTGGGGTTATGAGAGCATCGGTTGCCAGGGCCCGGACGGAGCCCTGTGGTTCGTCGACGAGGGGCTCGATCACGTGCGGCGCATCACGACCTCCGGCGTGCAGTCCCAGTTTCCAGGGCCCGCAGGCAGCGGCCTGTCCGACATCGCGTCCGGGCCCGACGGTGCACTGTGGATGACAGAGGCGCGGTCCGGCAAGATCGCGCGGCTGACGACCGGCGGCGGGCTCTCCGAGTACACGCTGCCCACCGCGGGTGCCGGCCCGGCCGGCATCACGGCCGGCCCCGACGGCGCGCTGTGGTTCAGCGAGCGGCTCTCCGGAGCGGTCGGCCGAATTTCGACCGACACGGTGCCCGACGCCCTGCCGACCGGCCCGGCCGGTCCCACCGGCCCCGCGGGCCCACAGGGCCCAGCCGGCCGGACCACCCTGGTGGTGGTTGCCTTCCAGGTGGTCCCGGCTCGGCCCCGGGCCGGGCGCAGGCTCAAGGTGCGCTATGCGATCACGGGCCCCGCGAACGTGGCTCTGCGGGTCAGGCGCGGCCGCGGCCGTGCGCGAACCGTTACCAGGAGGACCGTCCGGCGGGCGGGCGTCCGCACGATTGCCTGGAACGGAAGACTCGGCCGTCGGCGAGCCCGTCCCGGACGCTACGTGCTGACCGTGCGCGCCGCCAGCAACGGCCGCAGCGCGAGCAGCCGCCTGCGCGTTCGCCTGCGCTGAGTCGATCCCGTTCGAATCGCCGGGACCTGCGCTGTAGCGATCGAGGCATGCGGCGGCTCGGCTTGGAAGCGCGGCGACGGCGCGAGCAGCGTGGGACGCAGGCCGAGGCCCGGCGCCGTGCCGATGATCGCCACGCGCCGCACCGATGTCGTGGTTTGCAGTGGCTGTCCTGTGCTGTTCGAGTCCATGCTGCGACGCTATGGGCGCGGCGGCGCGGGGGCATCGTCGTCAGGCCGGATTCGGGCTCGTAACAGCCGATGATTCCGACTCCTACTCAGGTCGGAGGGTCATACTCCGGCGCCTGACCGCGACGCGTGCGAGGTCGCCAAAGGAGAGGAGTGACGATGCCGCTGTATCTGTCGAAGTTCAGCTATACGCCGGAGACCTGGGCGAGGTTGATCGGCAATCCGGAGGACCGCCGGACCGCCGCCCAGTCCTACATCGAGTCGGTCGGCGGGAAGCTGCAAGGGTTCTGGTACGCCTTCGGCGAACACGATGGCTACACGCTCTGGGAGGCTCCCGACAACATGTCGATGGCCACGGTTGCGCTGGCGCTGAGTGGCGGCGGTGCGCTCAGCTCGCTCGAGACGACGGTTCTGCTGACCGTCGACGAAACGATCAATGCTCTGCGCAACGTCGAGCACGTGGGATATCGAGCGCCGGGCACATAGGCGGCTCTGCGAGACGCCCACGCGCGACGCGCGGCGGCCCACCGCCGCCCATCGTGCTGGGCGGCGGTGGGTGCCAGGCGGCTCTCGGCTACTCGTACTGCAGCGCCTTCAGCACGTCGAGGCGGGAGGCTCGGCGGGCCGGGCCCATTGCGGCCAGCACGCCGGCCACGGCGGCGACGACGGTGAACGCCACCAGGGAGCCCGCCGGGACCGCGAAGCGCAGCCCCTCCTCCGACAGTGCCGCGGTTGCGAGACCGGCCAGGAACAGGCCGACCGCGATTCCGAGCACCGCCCCGATCAGCGCCGTGACGACGCTCTCGTGGCGGATCATCCGCCGCACCTGGCGGCGGCTCATCCCGATCGCTCGGAGCATCCCGAGCTCACGCGTGCGCTCCAGGACTGAGAGCGCCAGCGTGTTCACGATGCCGAACAGCGAGACGATCACGGCCAGGCCGAGGAGGGCGTAGAAGATCCCGAGGATCTGGTCCACCCAGGCGGACTGGTCGGTCTGGAACTCGCTCTTCGACTGGAGCTTCACGTCCGGGAAGGACGCGAGCGCCTTCTCGAGCGCCGGCCTCGACGCGCCGTCCGCCGCCACGAACGCATAGCGCTCGCGCTCCGCGGTGAACGACTTGTCGTAGGCCGACCGGCCGATGGTGACCTCGCCAGTGCCGAGCGGGTTGAACCTGTCCGGCTTTGAGATGCCGGCCACGCTCAGGTCGAGCTTGTCGCCCTTGAGGGCCGTGACCTCGAAGCGGTCACCCACCGTGAGGTCGTGGTCCTCGGCGAACCGGTCCGTGACGATCGCGCCGCCGGAGGCGAGCTCCGAGTACGCGTCATCCGAGCCCTTGTCCCAGTCGAAGCCGAAGACCGAAGCGATCCGCTTCTGGTCCACGCCGTCGACCGAGATCTTCTTGCCGAACGCGCGACCGCTGTCCTGAACCAAGCCGGTCGAGACGTCCACCCCTGGCACCTCGGCAACGGCCTTCGCCGCGTCGGGGTCGATCGGCGACCAGCCGTCCTGGCCGACGATCACGTAGTCGGCGCGGACCTGATCGGCCAGCGCTCCCTTCGTGGACTCGCGCATCCCGGCGCCGAGCACTGCCGAGAACGCCACCAGCGCGATCCCGATCATCAGCGCCGCGGCCGTGGCCGCGGTGCGGCCCGGCTTTCGCATCGCGTTCTCACGCGCCAAGCGTCCGGTCAGCCCGCGTAGGCGTTCGATCGGCCG
>JBKPBS010000100.1:0-15219 GCA_046726915.1 Actinomycetota bacterium | reverse complement strand
GCCGTGAACCAGTTCGTGCGCGGAGCGGGCGCGCCCGGCGCGGCCGCGGCCGGTGGCGGCGCGCGGGAGGGGGGGCCCCTCGCGGAGCGGCTGCATGTCGAGCCCGGGTACGAGCTCGCCCTGGCCGCGGTGCTGGGCCCGCGCCTCACTGCTGCCGTCGTCCACGACCGCGGTGAGGGTGAGCGTGTTCTCGACGCCGCCGGGCAGGACGGCGCAAGCGTCCTGCTCAAGGCTGCCTATGCAAGCTCTAACCAGGACGCTTGGGCTCCGCAGCCCGTTCCGACCTCCCCCTCAGTGCCCACCGGGCATCTTCTTGCGCAACTTGTGCGTCCCGAGCGGGACGTCGCGGCGCTCGCGGAGCGGTTGCTGGCCGGCGTCTGGGTCGTGGAGTCCATCGGTGCGCTTCCGGATACGTTCGCCGGCGTTGCCGTTACTCGGGCCGGGCGGCTGTTCGATTCCCGCACCGGTGAGCTCTCCCAGGCCCCGGCCGGGGGTGCGGAGCGCCTGCTCGAGGAGCTCGGCAGGCGGGACGGGCTCGTCGCGGCGTCCGAGGGTGCCGCCCGCGAGGAGGCCGACGCCAGGGCCGCCGTCGAGCGCCACGGCGCCTCCGTGGTCGAGGCGGACACGGCGCGCGAGGCCGCCGAGTCGGCGCTCCGAGCCGCGCTGCGTACCGCCGCCGAGGCGGCTGAGGTCGTGAGCCGCTCGGAGTGGCTCATCGAGCGCCGCCGCGAGGCGCCCAAGGACGGTCCCGAGGCGGTTCGGCGGGCAGAGCTGCTCGGCGACCTGCGAGCGGAGCAGCGGCTCGCGGAGCGCATCGAGCGCGAGCGCGAGGAGCGCTCACGCGCGCTGGCCGCACTGCGGACCGGCGCCGAGAGCGATCTCGAGCTGGCGGCGGACGCCGCGCGCGCGGCGACGGCGCTGGAGACCGCGCGCGACGCCGTCACCGCCCGCCGCAACGCGCTCGACTCCGAGCTCGAGGCGGGCGCCGCAGCCGGTGAGGAGACCGCCGCCGCGCTCAAGGCGTGCGCCCACGAGGAGGCCGAGCTCCAGGGCCGGCTCAAGCGCGCGAGCGAGGCGGTCACCGGCGCCGAGGTCGCTGCTCAGCAGGTGCGCGACTCCGCCGCGGATGCCGAGCGCGACCTCACCGGGCTCGCCGGCCGGCTGGGCCTCGCACCCGAGCCCGCGGCCGAGGCGCTGCCGGACGAGGAGCGCGAGGCACTCGCTCAGCGTGTCGAGCGCCTGCTGCGCCGCCGCGAGCAGCTCGGGCCGGTCAACCCGCTCGCGAAGCAGGAGTACGACGAGGCTGTCGCGCACGTGGAGGAGCTCGAGGCCCAGCGCGCGGACCTCGAGAGCGCCCTCGCGGAGCTCGAGGGTCTGATCAAGGAGACCGACCGCCGCATCCGCGAGGCGTTCGAGCAGACCTTCGAGGCAGCCGCGAGGAACTTCGAGGACGTCGTGCAGCACCTGTTCCCCGGCGGCCGCGGTGCGCTGCGGCTGGTCCAGGAGGAGATGGGCCCGCGGCCGGTCATGGGCGGAGAGCAGCTCCCGGAGGGCGAGGCGCCGGAGCCGACAGAAGACGAGGACGAGCAGCCGGAGGCCGGCGTCGAGATCGAAGTCACGCCCCCGGGCAAGTCGACCAAGCGCCTCTCGCTCCTCTCAGGCGGCGAGAAGTCGCTGGTGGCGCTCGCATTCATGTTCGCCGTCTTCCTGGCGCGCCCATGCCCGTTCTACATCCTCGATGAGGTCGAGGCTGCCCTCGACGACATCAACATCGACCGCTTCCTCCAGCTCGTGAAGCGCTACTCCGACCGCGCCCAGTTCATCGTGGTCACACACCAGAAGCGCACGATGGACGCCGCCGACACGCTCTACGGAGTCAGCATGGGCGGCGACGGCATCTCACGCGTGGTCTCCCGAAAGCTGGCCGGCCGCCCGGCGGAGGACCACGCCTTGTCCGCCGAGGAGGCCGCCGCCTAAGGCTCTCGGGCCTATCCTCCGCGGGTCGATGGCCCGTACCTGGCAGGAGCTCTTCGAGACCGGCGCGGATGCGCCGGCTCCGGCGACGGCTGACGGCGGCGAGTCCGAACGCCGCGGCTTCTTCAAGCGTCTGCGCGACAACATGTCGAAGACGCGCCAGGCGATCGGCGCAGAGCTCCAGACGACGATCTTCCAGTCGCTCGACGACGAGGCGTTCGAGCGGCTCGAGGAGACGCTGATCTACGCCGACGTGGGCGCGCCCACGACGGCCAAGATCGTCGCGCGGCTCGAGACCGAGGCGGAGAGCGGCGACCTTCAGGGCGGTGAGGGGCTCTCGCGCAGGCTGCGGGAGCTGCTCGCCGAGACGGCCCGCGTCGACGGGGACACGATCCCGCTCACCGAGCACCCCACGGTCATCCTCGTGACAGGCGTGAACGGCAGCGGGAAGACGACCACGATCGGCAAGATGGCCTGGCACCTCCAGAAGGAGCTGGGACGCAGCGTCCTGCTCGCCGCCGGCGACACCTTCCGCGCCGCCGCGGCCGAGCAGCTCGAGCTCTGGGCCGAGCGAGCCGGCACCGAGATCGTACGCGGCCAGGCGGGCTCCGACCCGGGCGCCGTCGTGTTCGACGCCATCGAGGCAGCCCGGGCGCGCGGTCACGACGTGGTCATCGTCGACACCGCCGGGCGCCTCCACACGCAGCACCACCTGATGGACGAGCTGCGGAAGGTGCGGAAGGTGATCGAGCGGCAGGCGCCCGGCGCGCCCCACGAGACGCTGCTCACCATCGACGCGACCACCGGTCAGAACGGCCTCCGCCAGGCGCTGCTCTTCCGCGAGGCCGTGGACGTGACGGGGATCGCGCTCACGAAGCTCGACGGCACCGCCAAGGGCGGCATCGCGCTGGCGATCGCCCAGGAGCTCGGCGTGCCGGTCAAGCTGATCGGGATCGGCGAGGCGCTGGAGGACCTGCGGCCGTTCGACCCGGACGACTTCGCCCAGGCGATCCTCGAGCCGTGAGCGAGCCGGGCCCCGGAACGCGGGTCGTCCGGGCGGGCCTGCCCGACCCCGAGCAGGGTGAGCCGTTCCTTCCCGGGCCGGTCTTCGCCGCCCCGTTTCACCTGAGCGGCGACCCGGCGGATGCCACGAACGTCTACACCCGCTACGGCAACCCCACCTGGCGCCGGTACGAGGAGGCGGTGGGCTCGCTCGAGGACGCCGAGGCGGTTCTGTTCTCGTCCGGCATGGGCGCAGCCGCGGCTCTGCTCTTAACCCAGCTGGGGCCGGGCTCCGTGCTCGCGGTCGACGAGGCGTGCTACCTGAACGTGCGCCGGCTCGCCCGGACGCACCTGGAGCCGCGCGGCGTGGAGGTCCGGCTCGCGCCGCCTGCCGAGCTGGCCGGCGCGGCTCGCGGCGCGAACCTGCTCTGGCTCGAGACCCCCTCGAACCCCACGCTCCAGGTGTACGACATAGCGGGGCTGGCGGAGCTCGGCGTGACGACGGTCGTCGACAACACCACCGCCGGCCCGCTGCTTCAGCGCCCGCTCGACCTTGGCGCGACCTACTCGCTCACGAGCGCCACCAAGCAGATGTCGGGGCACGCCGACCTCGTGCTCGGCTACGTCACGACCCGCGACGCCGAGCGCGCCCAGGCGCTCCGCGACTGGCGTCGCGACGCCGGAGCCATCCCCGGCCCGTTCGAGGCCTGGCTCGCGCACCGCTCACTCGCCACGCTCGCCGTGCGGCTGGAACGCGGCTGCGACAACGCGCTCGCGATCGCGCGGCTGCTTGCGGCTCGTGACGACGTGGAGAGCGTCCGCTACCCGGGCCTGCCCGGCGACCCGGGCCACGAGGTGGCGCGGCGGCAGATGAGCGGCTACGGGACGGTGGTCGCCTTCGACCTCGGTAGCCGCGAGCGGGCGGAGCGCTTCCTCGCGGCCGCCCGGCTCGTGACCGACGCGACCAGCTTCGGCAGCGTCCACACGAGCGCCGAACGACGGGCGCGCTGGGGCGGCGACGCCGTCCCGGACGGCTTCATCCGCTTCTCGGCTGGATGCGAGGACACCGCCGACCTCCTGGCGGATGTTGAGCGGGCGCTCGACGCCTGACGCTCACCGGTGCCGCGGGGAGCTGTGGGTAGGATCGGCGGCACATGGACGACTGGGTCTGGTGGATGATCGCGGCGGGAGTACTGGCCGTCGGTGAGATCGCCACGCTGGGGTTCTTCCTCGGCCCGATCGCCGTCGCGGCGACACTCGCGGCAATCGTGGGGCTGGCCGGCGCCGGCCTCGCGGCCCAGTGGGTCGTCTTTATCGCGGCCTCGCTGGGATCCGTGCTCGTGCTCCGGCCGATCGCGCGGAGGCACCTGCGCACCCCTGCGAGGCTCCGCACGGGGACGGCCGCGCTGGTGGGCGGCCGCGCCACCGTGCTCGAGCGGGTGGACGCGAGCGGCGGGCAGGTGAAGATCGGCGGGGAGGTTTGGAGCGCCCGCGCCTATGACGAGGACGACGCGTTCGAGCCCGGCGCGCGCGTTGAGGTCATGAAGATCGACGGCGCCACGGCGCTCGTCGCGGAATAGAGAGGACTGGAGCTTTATGGCCACCCTGATCGTGCTCGGCGTCATCGCGCTGGTCGTGCTGATCACCCTGTCGCGCGGGATCCGGATCGTGCCGCAGGCGCGCGCCGGCATCGTCGAGCGGCTCGGGCGCTACCACCGCACGCTCGACGCGGGCCTGGCGCTGGTCATCCCCTACGTCGACCGCGTGCGGCCGCTCATCGACCTGCGCGAGACGGTTGTCTCCTTCCCGCCGCAGCCGGTCATCACCGAGGACAACCTGGTGATCAACATCGACACGGTCATCTACTTCCAGGTGACCGACGCAAAGGCCGCGACCTACGAGATCGCAAACTTCATAGCGGCGATCGAGCAGCTCACCGTCACCACGCTCCGCAACGTGATCGGCGGGATGACGCTCGAGGACACGCTCACGTCGCGCGACAAGGTGAGCGCCGCGCTGCGCCACGTGCTGGACGAGGCGACCGGCAAGTGGGGCATCCGGGTAAACCGAGTCGAGCTCAAGGCCGTCGACCCGCCGGCCTCGATCCAGGAGGCGATGGAGAAGCAGATGCGCGCCGAGCGCGACCGCCGCGCCGCGATCCTGACGGCCGAGGGCGTGAAGCAGTCGCAGATCCTCACCGCGGAGGGCGAGAAGCAGTCGGCGATCCTGCGGGCGGAGGGCCGGCGCGAGGCGCAGATTCTCGAGGCGGAAGGCCAGTCGAAGGCGATCGAGACGGTCTTCGACGCGATTCACCGCGGCGACGCCGACCCGAAGCTGCTCGCCTACCAGTACCTGCAGGTGCTCCCACAGATCGCCCAGGGCGAGTCGAACAAGGTCTGGATCATCCCGAGCGAGGTCACCCAGGCGCTCGGCCAGCTCAGCGCGGCGCTGCCGAAGCCGGATCGAGGTCAACCCGGATCGTCAGATGCTCAGTCCCCATCAGGCGGACCATTGCGGAGCTGAGCTTGTTCGGCATCTCCCGCTGACGCGTCCGCCAGTCGTCTTCAGCCAGCACTCGCGCTCTTCCCGTTCGCCACCGCCGGCCGATTCGAATCCGCACCCGCGGGTCTGCCCCGATGTTCCGCACATACGCGGCCTTCCGGCCGTGTTCGGTCACGATCCAGAGCCTGTCGTGCTCGAGCATGCGGGTCACGGGCACGCGGCGCGGCATGCCGCTCCGCCGGCCCGTGGTCTCGAGGATCACGACGCCTGGCGTGGGGAGCCCGGCTCGTGCCGCCGCCAGGACGAGCGGGTTGAAGATCCTCGCCGAGAGAAAAGTCGATACCCGCCGCTTGTCCACACAGCTAGCCTCTCATCAGTGTTCGATGCCCTTTCCGACCGGCTTCAGGCCGCCCTCGACGACGTCCGCTCGCGCGGGAAGCTGACCGAGGACGACATCAACCAGGCGATGCGCCAGGTGCGCCTCGCGCTGCTCGAGGCCGACGTGAACTTCAAGGTCGTCAAGCAGTTCACCGCGGCTGTCAAGGAGCGGGCGCTCGGCCAGGACGTGCTCGGCTCGCTGAACCCGGGCCAGCAGGTGGTGAAGATCGTCTCCGATGAGCTCACCACGCTGATGGGCGGGAGCGGCCGCGACCTCGCCATGGCGAGGCCCGGGCCGACCGTGATCGTGATGGCCGGGCTCCAGGGCTCGGGGAAGACCACGGCCGTCGGGAAGCTCGCCCGGCACCTGCGCGAGGAGCACGGGATGGACGTGGGCGTGGCGGCCACGGACGTCTACCGGCCCGCCGCCGTGGAGCAGCTCATCAAGGTCGGCCAGCAGGCGGGCGCGCACGTGTACGAGCAGGGCACGGGGCGCGACCCGGTTGACATCGCCGAATGGGCGCTCGACCAGGCGAAGCGCGACCGCCGCGACGCGCTGATCGTCGACACGAGCGGCCGGCTCCACATCGACGAGGAGCTGATGAAGGAGCTGGCGCAGATCAAGAAGCGCACGAAGCCGCACAACGTGCTGCTCGTGGTCGACGCGATGACCGGCCAGGACGCCGTGAACGTCGCGGAGCAATTCGCCAAGACCGCCAACTTCGACGGCGTCGTCCTGACGAAGCTCGACGGCGACGCGCGCGGCGGCGCGGCGCTGTCCGTGAAGGCCGTGACCGGCAAGCCGATCCTGTACGCCTCGACGGGCGAGAAGCTCGCCGACTTCGAGCGCTTCCACCCCGACCGCATGGCGCAGCGGATCCTCGGCATGGGCGATGTGATGACGCTCGTCGAGAAGGCCGAGAAGCAAATGGACGAGCGCCAGGCGGCCGAGCTCGAGCGGAAGATCCGCAAGGAGCAGTTCACGCTCGACGACTTCCTCGAGCAGATGCAGCAGGTGCGGAACATGGGCCCGCTCGGCTCGCTCCTGAAGATGATGCCCGGGATCGGGTCGCAGCTCGGGTCGCTGAACGTGGACGAGAAGGAGCTCGACCGGCTCGAGGCGATCATCCGCTCGATGACGCCCGAGGAGCGGGCGAACCCGAAGATCATCGACGGGTCGCGGCGGCGACGGATCGCGCGCGGGTCGGGGACCTCGGTGCAGGCCGTGTCGCAGCTCGTGAAGCAGTTCGCTCAGATGCGCAAGGTGATGAAGCAGATCTCGCGCGGCAAGATGCCATCGCTGCAGCAGCTGGCGGGCGGTCGCTAACCTCTCGCGCTCTATGTCCGTACGAGTTCGCCTCACCCGCGTGGGGAGCAAGAAGAATCCGATCTGGCGCGTCGTCGTCTCCGACCAGCGCTCGCCGCGCGACGGCCGCTTCATCGAGGCGATCGGCCACTACAACCCGCAGACGGAGCCCTCGACGATCGTGATCGACGAGGAGCGCTTCCAGCACTGGGTCTCGCGCGGCGCTCAGCCAACCAACACGGTGAAGCAGCTCGTGAAGGCGCACGCGAAGGGCTTGGCCGGCGGCGCCTCGACGGGCAGCGCGGGCGTGTCCCGGGCACCTGCGGCCGTGGCGGAGCCGGAGGCGGAAGAGGCGCCGGCCGACGACCCGCTGGAGGCGCGGGCCGAGGCCACCGCGGACGAGCCGCCCGCGGCGGACGACGAAGCCGCCGCCGAGTAAGTGGAGGAGCTCCTCGAGTACCTCGCCCGGTCGCTCGTCGACCGTCCGGACGAGGTGAGCGTCGAGTCGTTCGAGGAGGACGACGGCACGCTCGTCCTCGAGCTGCACGTCGCGGATGACGACGCCGGCAAGGTGATCGGCCGCGGCGGGCGGACCGTCGCCGCGCTCAGGACCGTGGTCAAGGCCGCCGCCGTCCGCGATGGACAGCGGGTACTAGTCGACGTCGTCGATTGACGCTCGTGACCGCCGGCCGCGTGGGCAAGCCGCACGGCCTGGACGGGAGCTTCTACGTGGAGGCCCCGCGGCACGCGCTGCCGGAGGGGGCCGAGCTCATCATCGCCGGCCGCACCCGCCGGATCGTCCGCAGGGCGGGCACGGATGAGCGTCCACTGATCCGGCTCGAGGACGTCGACGACCCGGGGCCGCTGCGGGGCGAGCTGCTCCTCGTGGAGGACGAGCTCGCCGATGACGAGTGGCTCGCATCCGATCTGGTGGGCTGCCGCGTCCCGGAGCGCGGCACGGTCACCCGGGTCATCGACGGGCCCTCGTGCTCGGTGCTGGAGCTCGAGGACGGCGCGCTCATCCCGTTCGTCTCGGACGCCATCGAGCGCGTGGATCTCGACGCGGGAGAGATCCACGTGAAGGCCGGCTTCCTCGGATGAAGATCGACGTCGTCACGCTGTTCCCGCACTGGTTCGAGTGGTTCAAGACGCAGCGCCATGTGACCAACGCCCTCGGCCTGGGCCACGAGCTCAGCTTCGTCGACCTCCGCGAGACAACGCCGCTCAAGGCCGGCCAGGTCGACGACACCCCCTACGGCGGCGGCGCCGGCATGGTGATCCGCGTGGACGTGGTCGAGGCCGCGCTCGAGACGCGCTACGGCGCCGCGCCGCCGCCGCACCGGACGATCGCGCTCTCGGCGGGGGGCCGCCGGCTGGACGACGCGCTCGCCGGCGACCTGGCCGCGGAGCCGGTGCTCACCCTCCTGTGCGGCCGCTACGAGGGCTTCGACGAGCGCGTGCACGAGCACCTCGCCACTGACGTCGTCTCGATCGGGCCGTACGTGCTGTCGGGGGGCGAGCTGGCCGCGATGGTCCTGGCGGACGCCGTGATCCGGAAGCTGCCGGGCGCGCTGGGCCACGAGGACAGCGCGGTCGAGGAGTCGTTCAGCGAGGCGCTCGAGGGCGCCCCGGAGTACCCGCACTACACGCGCCCGTTCGAGTGGCGCGAGCACACCGTGCCCGACGTGCTCCTGTCCGGGGATCACGCGCGGATCCGCGAGTGGCGGCTCGCGCAGAGCCGCGAGCGGCGCTCCCCGGAATAACACCGCTCCGCCGCGGGCACCGCCCGCGGCCTCGCCCGAGGCGGCTGATTCCTTCGCTACCATTGCCCGTCCACGCGCGACGGGTCCCACGGTCGCGTTTTTTGTGCCCATGTCCGGCGTAATCGACAGCATCGAGCGTGCGCAGCTGCGCCGTGTCCCGTCATTTCAGGCGGGCGATCGCGTGCGCGTGCACTTCCAGGTCGTCGAGGGCACGCGCCGCCGTACGCAGGTCTTCGAGGGCATCGTGATCAAGCGCCAGGGCAACGGCGTGCGCGAGACGTTCACGGTCCGCAAGCAGTCGTTCGGTGTCGGCGTGGAGCGGACGTTCCCGGTGCACTCGCCCAAGATCGAGCGCATCGAGGTGGCCGCCCGCGGCGACGTGCGCCGCGCCAAGCTCTACTACCTGCGCGAGCGGGTCGGCCGGGCCTCGCGGGTGCGCGAGCGCCGCTGGTCCGGGGCCGAGGAGGTCATCCAGCCTGGGCTCGTCGAGGAGGGCGCGATGCCGCCCGACGACGCGCCGCGGCCCGGCGAGGAGGAGCTGGCCGAGCAGGTCGCCGTCGAGGAGGAGCAGGCGGAGGCGGTCGAGGACGCCGGTGGCGAGCCCGCCGCAGAGGCCGACCAGGCCCCTACCGAGCCGGACGCAGCTCCTGACGCCGACGACGACCAGGCGTCCTAGGACGGGACGCCGGGACGCGCCGGTGGCGAGGAGCAAGGCGAAGAAGCGCCAGCACAACTCGCTCGTCGAGCTGGTCACGATCGTCGCGATCGCGCTCGGACTGGCGCTCGGGATCCAGGCTTTCCTCGTCAAGCCGTTCCGCATCCCGAGCGAGTCGATGGTGCCCACACTCGAGATCGGCCAGCGCGTGCTCGTCGACCGGGTGAGCTTCCGCTTCGGGGATCCCGATCGCGGCGACATCGTGGTCTTCAAGCCGCCGGCGGGGCAGCCGAGCGTCTGCGGCGTGGAGCGCGCGAGCGACCAGCCCTGCCCGCACGGCACTCCCGAGCGCTCGGACACGAACTTCATCAAGAGGGTCGTGGGCGTGCCCGGGGACCGGCTGAAGGTGATCGAGGGCTCGGTCTACATCAACGGGAAGCGCCAGAAGGAGCCGTTCGCCCGGCTCGACGCCGAGTGCGCCACCTGCAACCTGCCTCGCGAGATCACGATCCCCGACGGCGAGTACTACATGATGGGCGACAACCGCGGCGAGTCGGCGGACAGCCGCGAGTGGGGGCCGGTGCCGAAGAAATGGATCATCGGAAAGGCCTTCATGACCTATTGGCCTCCTGGCCGAATCGGCTTACTGTAGGTGCAGGGGCCGGGCGGATCCGCTTCCGCCGTGAGCCCACCTATGATCGGCGCCACCAGTGGGGATGCCGCGGGACGCTCAGACCACGCCTTCGCGACGCAGCGCACGCCGGCCGAAGGGCCGGCCGCGCACCGGGCGGCGGCTCTTCGCATTCGACCGTGAGATCGGCTGCCGCTACATAGCCGGCGCGGACGAGGCCGGGCGTGGCTCGCTGGCCGGGCCGCTCGTGGCCGCCGGGGTGCTGTTCGACCTCGAGCGGCTCACCCTCTCCGACCGGCGCGCGCTCACGCGCCTGAACGACTCGAAGCAGCACACCGCCGAGATGCGCGAGGAGCTCTACCCGCTCGTGATGCGGGCGGCCGCGCGGTCGGTGATCGTGTCGCGCTGCGTGCGCGGCATCGACCTGCGCGGGCTCCACAAGACGAACCTGGAGGCGCTGCGGACCGCGCTCCTGGGCGTGGCGCTGCCGGGAACCGTCTGTCTCGTCGACGGCTTCCGGGTGCCGGAGTTCGGCTTCGAGCAGAGGGCTGTCATCGACGGCGACTGCCGCAGCGCGGCCATCGCGGCCGCCTCGGTGCTGGCAAAGGTGAGCCGCGACCGCTACATGCGCCGTGCGGCCGAGCGCCACCCGGGCTGGGACTTCGAGACGAACGTCGGCTACTCGACGCCCGAGCACCGAGCGGCGATAGCCGCCAACGGTGTCTCGCCGCTGCACCGGATGTCGTTCCAGTCGATCGCCTACACGCAGCTGGCCCTCGAGGGCTAGCGGGCGAAGCTCACGGCGATCCGCTCGTCCCTCGGTCCGAGGACGAAGTGCGCCGAGGCGTCGGCGCGATAGATCCGCACCAGCGCCGGCGGGCGGATGTCCGCCATGGTCCAGCTCGGCCCGCCGAGTCCCTCGGAGCGCCGGGAGAAGAGCGCGATGGAGCGCTCGGCCTCCTCGTCCTCCAGCTGGTGCGCCTCAGCCTCCACGTACACGGCCCGCGCGCCTCCCATCGGCACCGTCGAGTCGAAGATCACGATGCCGGTCTGCGGGCGCGTCGAGAGGTTGCGGGAGTGGCGCGCGTCCGGCTTCGAGACCCAGACGAAGCGGCTGTACTCCTCGTGCACGAACCAGACCGGCGAGGCCCACGGACGACCATCCTCGTCCGCCGTGGCCAGGGTCAGGTACTGGCTGGAGTCGATGATCTCTCGTGCGAGGGCGGCTGGGTCAGGCACGCTCCACCTCTATCAGAATGCCGCTTCGAGATGCTCGAGCGCGAGCAGTCGCCCGCCCGCGTCGAAGCTGATCCCGATCGCGTCGAAGCGGAGCTCCGGCGGGCGCGGGCCGTCCGCGCGTCCCTGGGTGAGCCACTCACGGGCCATCGCCCTCACCTGACGCTGCTTGCGGCTCCCGATTGCGGCGAACGGCCCAAGCACGTCCCCGGCACCCGCCGCGTCGCGCACGATCCGCGTCTTGACCTCGCAGAACACTAGGAAGCGGAGGTCGCGCGCGACGATGTCGAGCTCCCCAAAGCGCGTGCGGAAGTTCCGCTCCACAACCTCAAAGCCGCGCGCCTCGAGATGCCGAGCGGCAAGCTCCTCACCACGAGCGCCGAGCCTGCGCCGGGGGTCATCGGCCATTCCGGCGAAGCTAGGCGGCGTCGGCGCTCGGGTGAGTGACGAGCGTGACGGTTGGGCGACTTTCTGCCGCTCGTTGTCCTAGCCCTCGGCTTGAGCGCACGTCTCGATCGAGCCGAGATGGTGACGCGCGAGCGGGCTGACGAGCTCACTGCCCAGACCCGGGCCGATCTGCGCCAGGCCCGAGACCTCCTCGCCGACGGAGGCGGGGGCGAGCTGCGTCGCCTCGTAGCTGGTGATCGTCGCCACGCAGCTTGCCTGCGGACTCGCCGGCGATCCGGCCGACGCGGCCGCGGCCGACGCCGCGAGCATCGCGACGCAGCTCGTGATTGTCACCAGAGCCCGGCGCATGTGGGGGGTCCTTCGGATGAAGGTCATTGCTTCTCCTTCCAGGGTTATCTGACCGTGTCGACGGTGACCATCGGCGTTGAACCGGGGTTCAAGTCAAGGCCTCGGATGTGACGGAGTTGTCGCGTCCGCGTCCCCACGCGTCGCTCGTCGACTCGCAGAATCGCGAGGGTGCTCGCTGCAGTCGCCACGTTCGCGCTGGAAGGAGTCCGTCCACAGGAGGTCACCGTCGAGGTGGATGTCCGCCGTGGCCTTCCGACCTTCACGCTCGTGGGGCTGCCCGACCGCGCGATTCGGGAGTCGCGTGAGCGCGTCCGCGCCGCGCTCCTGAACTCCGGCCTCGATTTCCCGCAGAAGCGCCTAACCGTCAACCTGGCGCCGGCGCATGTGCGCAAGGCAGGGCCGAGCTTCGACCTGGCGATCGCGGTGGGACTGCTCGCCGCGAGCGGCCAGGTCCCGTCGGACCGGCTGGGCGAGTACGCGCTGGCCGGCGAGCTATCGCTCAGCGGCGAGCTTCGTCCGGTGCGCGGCGCTCTCAACGCGGCCCTCGGCGCCCGCCGGGCGGGCTACCGAAAGGTCCTCGTGCCTGAGCCGAACGCGCCTGAGGCGGCGCTCGTCGAGGGCATCGAGGTCAGCCCGATCCCTTCACTCTCGCGGCTGGCAGACCTGCTCCACGGCCGCTGGACGCCTGGGCCCGCGCAGCCGGCACTGCCTGACCCGGACGAACCACAGCCCGAGGCGCCCGACCTCGGCGACGTGCGCGGCCAGGACGACGCGAAGAGGGCCCTGGAGATCGCCGCGGCGGGCGGTCACAACCTGTTGATGGTGGGCCCGCCAGGAGCGGGGAAGACGATGCTCGCGCGGCGGCTTCCGGGGATCCTGCCGCCGCCGAGCTTCGAGGAGGCGCTGGAGATCACGCAGGTCCACAGCGCCGCCGGCATCGGGACCGGGCGCCTCGCGACCGAGCGCCCGTTCAGGGCGCCGCATCACACGATCTCCCCACAGGGCCTCGTCGGCGGCGGCGCTCGGCCGATGCCGGGCGAGATGACGCTCGCTCACCGGGGTGTGCTGTTCCTCGACGAGCTGCCTGAGTTCGCGCGGAGCGCGGTCGATGCGCTCCGGCAGCCGCTGGAGGAGGGGCGGGTCGAGATCACACGCGGCCAGCGCACCCTCGAGTTTCCGGCCAACGCGATCGTCGTCGCGGCATGCAACCGCTGCCCGTGCGCGCGTCCACCGGACCGGTGTGCGTGCACGACGCTCGAGCTCGGCCGCTACCAGCGCCGCCTCAGCGGCCCTCTGGTCGACCGGATCGATCTCGTCTGCCAGGTGGAGGCGGTGCCGGCGGTGCAGCTGGTTCGAACCGCGAATGAGCGGGGTACGCGCTCGGCGGCCGTCCGAGCGCGAGTCGTCGCCGCGAGGCAGCGCCAGCTCGCGCGGCTGGCGGGCACAGGCGTGCTCTGCAACGGCGACATGGACGGGCGCCTGACCCGAAGGCAGGTGCCTCTCGAGGCCAACCTCGCCGGCCGGCTGCTCGCCATCCGGCACCGCATCGCGCTGAGCGGGCGCGGGCACGACCGGGTGCTGCGGGTGGCGCGCACGATCGCGGACCTTGAAGGACGCGAGCTCCTGACCGGCAGCGACCTGGACGAGGCGATCTCCTACCGCCTCGACGCGTGGGAGCGAGTGGCGGCGTGATCGACGCATGTGATGCGTGCCTTCGACGCGCGTTCCTGATCGCGCACCTCGCGCCCCGGATCGCGGGTCTGCTCGGCGGTGGCGGACGGAGGGCAACGGGGCTGCTCACGCTGCCGGAGGAAGAGCTGATCGCTGCGGCTTCCGGCAGGCGTGTCGAGCAGGCGCTCGCGTTTCTGGACGCCCTCGATGTCGATTACGAGCGCAGGCGGCTGTCCGCGGCCCACGTCGTCACGGTGTGCGGGCATGCGGACGCCTACCCGCCCCTTCTTCGCGACCTCGTCGACCCTCCAGCCGTCATGTTCGGCGTGGGGCGAGCCGAGGTGCTCTCGCTTCTGGCCGACGAGCCGGCCGTCACCGTCGTCGGCACCCGGCGCGCGAGCCCGTACGGCACCGAGGTCGCCTATGCCCTCGGACGCGGGCTCGGAGCCTCTGGTGTGCCCGTCGTCAGCGGCCTCGCCCTCGGCGTTGACGGCACGGCCCACCGAGGTTGTCTCGATGGTGGGGGCGCGGCGGTGGCTGTGGTCGGGTCAGGGCCCGACGTGATCTATCCGCGGCGGCACCGGCGCCTCCACGAGCGCGTCCAGGAGTCGGGTCTGGTGCTGGCGGAGCTTCCGCCCGGCACCGAGCCGTATCGCTGGAGCTTCCCCGCCCGGAACCGCATCATGGCCGGGCTCGCTCAGATGACGCTGGTCGTCGAGGCCGCCGACCCCAGCGGCAGTCTCATCACCGCGGACTTCGCGAAGGACCTTGGGCGCTGCGTCGCCGCCGTGCCGGGTCGGGTCACCTCGAGCGTGGCCCGCGGGACCAACAACCTGCTCAAGGACGGGGCAACGCCGATCAGCGGCACCGAGGACGTGCTGGACGAGCTGTTCGGCGTCGGCGCACGGGCCGTCCGGGATCTCGACGCAAAGCCCGAGCCGGATGACCCGCTGCTATTGAAGGTGCTCGAGGCGGTGGATGGGTGCGACTCGGTGGAGACGGTCGCGAGAGCCACCGGCCAGACGGCCGCGGAGACGCGCGCAGCACTCGGTCGCCTCGAGGCGGAGGGGTACCTCGTCCGCCGCGATCTCGGCGGCTGGGAGCGGACCGCCTGCTGAGCCGCCGCTTATCCTGCCGTCCCCGTGGCCTCCGACCGCCTACCCCGGGTGCTTTCCATCGCCGGCTCGGATTCCGGTGGCGGTGCGGGCATTCAGGCCGATCTCAAGGCGTTTGCGCGCTGTGGGGTGCATGGCATGACCGCCATCACCGCCATCACCGCCCAGAACACGGTCGCGGTCACGGCCGTTCATCCGGTTCCGGGTGAGGTGATCGTCGAGCAGGTGCG
>JBKPBS010000099.1:0-11721 GCA_046726915.1 Actinomycetota bacterium | reverse complement strand
GGCAGCTGGATGTCGAGCAGCACGACCTCCGGCCGCAGTCGCTCGGCCTCGGTGAGCGCCTCGCCGCCGTCGGCGGCCTCCCCGACCACGGCGAAGCCCTCGGCTTCGAGCAGGGCGGATGCCGACTCGCGGAACGCGTCGTGGTCGTCGACGATCAGAACCGTCCGCCGCATGAGCCGATCGTGCCAGAGGTCGCGCTCGCTCGCATTGGGGCTAGCACGCATGCAGGACTGTTGCCTGCCCCGTTTCGCGGCCTCGCCCCCGCTCGTAGCTTCGCATCGACCCCTAGCGAAGGAGGCAGGATGCGCAAGCTCCTAATCATGTTCGGCGTTTGTTCAGTGGCTGCGGTGGCCCCGGCGACCGCTTCGGCGACACCGCCCGAGAGGTTCCACTTCACGGAGTCAGGCACGGAGGTCTTGCTCCATTGCGACGGCTTCGACGGCAACCTGGACACCACCGGCAACTTTGACGGCACCGCCTTCTTCGACAAGAGCGGCGAGCCGGTCAGATTCATCATTCGCGGTCGCATCACGGAGACCCTCACGAACTCGGTAACGGGCAAGACGATCGTCAACCGCGGCGTGTTCCAGGACTTCTTCAGGCGCATCGACGGCACCCGTGACTTCACGCACTCGGTCGTCGGCTTCGACTTCCAGGGGAAGGTCGGCGGGCGAGGCCCCCTCGTGTTCCAGGAAGTCGGCAGGAAGGTGTTCGACCCTGAAACCGGGGAGCTCGTGTTCCGCGCTGGTCACACCAACATCCCTGAGGACCCGGAGGAGGCCGAGGCCCTGTTCTGCGCGGCCCTCGCGTAGCTGCGCTTACCCATTTGATGTGTTAGGTCGCTTTTCGGGCACATAGGTCGTAATAGAGCAATGTCGCGTAGAGCGCCACAAACGGTGTCGTAACCGACGTCGTTACGGCGGAGCCCACCAACGCCCAGACGGCGCGATCGCTGCTCTCGGCGAGTGCGGTGAACGGCGTGATCAGGAGTAGGCCGGGGATCGCAACGGCGAGATTCGCCAGCAGGACGAGCCCGAAGGTCCGCCACCAGAAGCCCTGCACGACCTCGCCCGAGCGCGTCAGCGCAGCCGGGCCGCGGGCCCTCTCGATCACCACGGTCTGTGGCACGAAGAACCAGCGCACGGCCAGGTAGATGCCCGGGACGATCAGCGCCACGAACCCGAGCGCGATCCCGGCTGCCGCCAGCGCCACTGCGCCGAACAGCGGCGTGAAGGCCTCGAACCCGGCGACGAACACCTGGCCCGCCGAGGGGCGCTCGCCACCGGCGATCTGGTGCAGGGCGTAGATGCAGATGGCCGCGATGATCGGCGTCACGACCAGGAACTCCACGATCGTTGGGACGGCCGCCTCCGCGACACTGGGCGAGTTGTCGTACGAGCTGGTGAGCATCTCGAGCCCGACGCCCTCCACGATCAGCTCCGCCGGGATCACCACGGCTGCCGACAGGGTGATGAACAGCCATGCGTGACGGCCGAAGACCGTAAGCGCATCGCGGAACAGCGCTCCGACGTCGCGCGCCTGGCGAAGCTGCAGCTGGCTCACGCAGCGGCGCCGGCCAGCTCGCGGTAGGCATCGGCCACGCGCGCGATGCCCTCCTCGATCTGGTCGGGCGGCACGGCGGAGTAGGCGATGCGGAGTGAGCTCTCGCCGCCCTCGATCAGGAAGTCGCTGCCCTTCACGAAGACGACGCCGCGCTCCAGCGCGCCCGCCTCGAGCGCCGCCACGTCGCTGCCCTCGGGCAGGTCGACCCACAGGAAGTAGCCGCCCTGCGGCTTCACGAAGCGCGCATCCGGGATGTGGCGCTCGAGCGCCTCCGCCGTGGCGTCGCGGCGCGCGCGGAGCGCCTCCTTGACCGTCGCGATCGAGCGCTCGATCGCGCCCGAGTGGCAGAACTCAGCGACGATCGACTGGGCCACCATGTTCGGCGAGATATAGGTGTTCGTGGCCAGCTTGCGGATGCCGCCGATCGTGTCCGCCGGGCCGACCAGGTAGCCCACACGGATCCCGGGGCAGACGGTCTTCGAGAAGGAGGACGCGTAGACGACCGTGTCGGACTCGTCCATCGAGAGCATCGTCGGAAGCGACTCGCCCTCGAAGCGCAGCTCGACGTACGGGTCGTCCTCGAAGATGGTGAAGCCGTGCTCGGCCGCCAGGGCGAGCAGCTTGCGCCGCTTCTCGAGCGACAGCGTGCAGCCGGCCGGGTTCTGGAAGTTCGGGATGATGTGCGCGAGCTTCGGACGGGCGCCCTCCCGCAGCGCGACATCGAGCGCGTCGACGTCGATGCCGTCCGCCTCCAGCGGGATGGCGAGGATCTCGGCCCCGAGCTGGCGGAGCGCGAGCAGCGTCCGGTCGTAGGTGGGCGCCTCGACGACGACCACGTCGCCGGGCTCGACCAGCCTCTGGAACAGGAACGCATCGGCCTGCATCGAGCCGTTCGTGGCGACCACCTTGTCGGGATGGACCTCCTGCTTATGTGCGATCCACTCAACCAGCCGGGTGTATCCGGCGGAGGTGCCGTAGGCGAACGTTCCAGCCGGGTCGCGCTCGAAGGCGGCCTGGGCGGCCGCGCGCAGGCCGTCGACGTCGATGATGTCGAGCGAGGGCGCGCCGCGCGCAAGCGAGATGTTGGTGAGCTCCGCCACGGCCGAGACGATACCGGCGGAGCACTGAGGGAGACCGACCGTCCTGACTAGGGCGCCATATACGAGCCTAGAACAGGACGCTTGACGAGAACCGACCCCTTCACCGCCGCCGTGCGCCCGCAGCTACACGCGCGTCCCGAGAATCTCAACCGCGATCTCGGAGACCTGGGTGGGGTTGCGCCCGACGCGCACCCCCTTCGCCTCCAGCGCCTCCGCCTTCGCCGCCGCCGTCCCCTTCGAGCCGGACACGATCGCGCCGGCATGGCCCATCGTCTTTCCGGGGGGTGCCGTGAAGCCGGCGATGTAGGCGAGCACCGGCTTCGACACGTTCTCGGCGATGTAGTAGGCCGCCTCCTCCTCGGCGCTGCCGCCGATCTCGCCGCACATCACGATCAGCTCGGTCTCGGTGTCGGCCTCGAACAGCTCGATGATGTCGATGAAGCTCGAACCCGGCACCGGGTCGCCGCCGATGCCCACGATCGACGAGTTTCCGAACCCGCGCTGTGCCAGCTCGTTGCCGATCTGGTAGGTGAGCGTGCCGGAGCGCGACACGAGTCCGACGTTGCCCTGCTTGAAGAACTGCGCCGGGATGATCCCCACGTTCGCCTTGCCGGGCGACAGGATGCCCGGGCAGTTCGGGCCGACCAGCCGCGAGCTCCCGTTCCGCAGGTGGGTGTATACGCGCAGCTCGTCGTGCGCCGGGATGCCCTCGGTGATCGTGATGATCAGCTCGACGCCTGCATCCTCGGCCTCGAGGATCGAGTCGGCCGCGAAGCGCGGCGGCACGAACACCATCGCGGTGTTGGCGCCGGTCTTGTCGACCGCGTCGTGGAAGGTGTTGAAGACCGGAATGCCGTCCACGTCCTGCCCGCCCTTGCCGGGCGTCACGCCGGCCACGACGTTCGTCCCGTAGTCGCGGTTGCGGAGGCTGTGGAAGGTCCCTTCGCGGCCGGTTATGCCGGAGACCACCAGGCGCGTGTCGGTGTCGACGAGAATCGCCATCAGAGGGGTTACCTCCGCGGGGCATCCAGCCCCGCGTCCTGATCGCCTTGTTCGGCGTCCGGCCTCTCTTGACCGGCAGGGCTTCGCCCTGCCTTCGTCAGCTCCACGACCTTCTCCGCCGCGCCCAGCATCGTCGCCTCGGTGTGCACGTTCGGGAGGTTCGCCTCCGCGAGCAGGGCGCGTCCCTCCTTGTCGTTCGTGCCGTCGAGCCGGACGACGAACGGCACGTCCGGCTTGATCTGCTCGAACGCCTCGATGAGCCCGCGCGCGACCTCGTCGCAGCGCGTGATCCCGCCGAAGATGTTGAAGAGGACCGCGCGCACCTTGTCGTCCGAGAGGATCACCTCGACCGCGCTCGTGATCGCCTCGGCCTTCGAGCCGCCGCCCGCGTCGAGGAAGTTCGCCGGCTTGCCGCCCGCCTGCGCGACCACGTCGAGTGTCGACATCACGAGCCCGGCACCGTTCCCGAGGATGCCGACGTTCCCGTCGAGCTTCACGTAGGTGAGCCCGCGCTCCTTGGCCATCCGCTCCTGCGGGTCCTCCGCGGAGAGGTCGCGCATCTCGGCCACGTCGGGGTGGCGGAAGAGCGCGTTGTCGTCCACGGTGACCTTCGCGTCGAGCGCCACGACCTCGCGGCTCTTCGTGATCAGGAGCGGGTTCACCTCGACGAGCGTGGCGTCCTCGCGCACGAAGACGTCGTAGAGGCCCGCGAGCATCGCGCCGACCGGCCGGATCACGTCCTCCGCGATGCCCGACTCGAACGCGAGCCTGCGGCCGTGGAAATCCTGGAGGCCGAGGAGCGGGTCCACGTGGAGCATCCGCATCGCCTCCGGGTCGGTCTCGGCGACCTCCTCCACGTCCATGCCGCCCATCCGGCTGAGCATCGCCATGGGCTTCTTCGCCGAGCGGTCGAAGACGACGGCCGCGTAGTACTCCTCGTCGATCTCCGAGGCCTTCTCCACGTACAGCTCGTGGACGGTGAAGCCGCGGATGTCCATGCCGAGGATCGCGGTGGCGTGCTGCTCGGCCTCGGCGCGGTCGTTCGCCAGCTTGATGCCCCCGGCCTTGCCGCGGCCGCCGATCTGGACCTGCGCCTTGATGACGACCGGATAGCCGAGCTCCTCTGCCGCCTCGACCGCCTCCGGAACCGTGGTGGCAGGGCGGCCGTCGGGCACGGGCACACCATGCTTCGCGAAGAGCTGCTTGCCCTGGTATTCGAGGAGGTCCATCAGGGATAGGTACTATCCACCGCCGCGTTTCAGCCGGTCTCAGCGGGCGGGGCGCCGGACGCTATACCAAACGCTTCCGCCCGTGCACAGCCCGGGCGTCAGCACTACGAAGAACTTCCTCATGGCTCTACCGAAAGACGTCAAGTTCGTCACGTTCGACTGCTACGGCACCCTGATCGACTGGGAGACGGGGGTGCATGAGGCATTCCAGAAGGAGGCCGACCGGGACGGGTTCACCATCGACCGCGACGCGCTGATCCCCCGTTTCATCGAGATCCAGCGCGACATTCAGCGCGGCTCCTACGAGCTCTACGCGGAGGTGCTGCGCCGTACGGCGGTGCGCGTGGCGAGCGAGCTCGGTTGGGAGCTCGAGCCATCGCGCTCCAACTTCCTTCCCAACAGCGTGCCGGCGTGGGGCCCCTTTCGGGAGACCAACGCCCAGCTCGAGCGCTTCGGGAAGAAGTACGAGCTCGGGATCCTGTCGAACATCGACGACAAGCTGCTCGGGGCCACGCGGCGGCACTTCCGCGTGGACTTCGACCTCGTCGTGACCGCTCAGCAGGTGCGGAGCTACAAGCCGGATCCCGCCCACTTCAAGGAGTGCGCGCGCCGGATCGAGGGGCTCAAGAAGAACTGGGTCCACATCGCCTCGGGCTATCCGACCGACGTGGAGCCCTGCCTCAAGTCGAAGATCCCCGTGATCTGGGTGAACCGCCACGGGGAGGACCTCGAGGGGCGCAAGAAGCCGGACGCCGAGGTGAAGACCTTCCGCGACGCCGGCAAGCTCCTAAAGGCCGCTTGAGAGCCGTCTCGGCTCACCCAGACGTCCTCGTCATCACCAGCCGGATGTGGCAGACGAACGCCGTCGCCCTGCGCGCCCGGACGGCGTCGCAGCGCAGCGGGCACCGCCCGCTGCTCGCGCACTACGAGTCGATGCTGATCGACTCGCCCTACTTCCCGGACGAGCTCGAGGCACTCCCGGGGCTGCTCGCGGGCGCCGGCTTTGAGCCCGACGCTCTGCTCGCCACACACGCCGACTTCGACCACCTGCTCGGCCGGCTCGCCTTCCCGGGCCTGGCGCTCGGGCTGGGCGAGCCGAGCGTGCAGCGGCTCCACCAGGAGCCCGGCGCGGCGCAGCGCGAGCTCCGCTCCCAGGACGAGGAGCTCTACATCGAGCGGCCCGGGCCGCTTGCGCTCGGCCAGGTCCAGACCCTCCCGGTCCCCGGCAGCGTCGAGCTCGGACCGGAGGAGCTGGAGCTGCACCCGGCCGACGGCCACACCGCCGACGGCCTGGCGGTGATGGCGCGCTGGTGCGGCGTGCTGTGCGCAGGCGACTACCTCTCGAACGTGGAGATCCCGATGATCTCGCCGGGTGGCTCGCTCGCCGACTACCGCTCGACGCTCGCGCGGCTGGCGCCGCTCGTAGAGGTGGCGGACACGATCGTGCCGGGCCACGGAGCGCCGAACAAGCGCGAGGATGCCCTGCGAATCCTCGACGAGGACACGGATTACCTGGACGCCCTGGAGCGCGGTGAGGACCGGCCGGCCCTCCCAAAGGGCCGCGACACTCGCCAACAGCGAAAGATCCACTCGGCGAACCTGGAGCGTTTGGGCTAGAGGACGTTCGGGCATCCCGCTTGAGAAGGGCAAGTTCGTGGTGGTCGCACTCGTGAGCGCGGGCCGGCCCTTTGGGTCATGAGAGCAGCAGTACTTCACGAGCACGGCGAGCCGCCTAGGCTGGACGAATTCGACGATCCGGTCGAGGGGGATGGCCACGTGGTGGCCGAGGTGGCTGCCGCGGGCGTGAACCATCTCGACCTGCTCAAGGCGTCTGGGCGCTTTTACGCGGACTCGCCGCCGCTTCCGTCGGTGGTGGGAAGCGATGGTGTTGGGCGGCTGGCCGACGGCCGTCGCGTCTTCTTCGACACCACGGAGGCCCCTCACGGGGCGATGGCGGAGCGGACGCTGGTGAGCCAGGACAGGCTGCTCGAGGTCCCCGAGGGGGTGGACGACGAGGTTGCGGCCGCGGTCGGCAACTCCGGCCTCGCCGCGTGGCTTGCGCTCGGGTGGAAGGCCGCGCTGGAGCCGGGCGAGACGGTGCTGGTGCTCGGCGCGACCGGGGCACTGGGTGGGGTGGCGGTACAGGCGGCGAAGGTGCTCGGCGCCGGCCGCGTCGTGGCCGCGGCGCGCGACGGAGAGAGGCTCGAGCGACTGCCCGGACGAGGTGCGGACGCGGTTGTCGCGCTCGACGGCGAGGACGACCTCGCGGGGGCGCTTAAGGAGGCGACCGCCGGCGGGGCCAACGTGATCATCGATCCGCTCTGGGGTACCCCGGCCCTCGCCGCCATGCAGGCCGCCGCACACGGAGCGCGCCACGTCCAGATCGGCCAGATGGCGGGCGCGACGCTGGAGCTCCCGGCGATGGCGGTGCGCTCATCGGCGCTGGAGCTGCTCGGGTTCGTGGTCTTCCACGTGCCGCTGAACGTGCGCAGGGCGGCCTACAAGCGCCTCACCGAGTGCGCGGCCCGCGGCGAGATCGAGGTCGACCTGGAGCGAGTGCCGCTCGCGGAGGTCGACCAGGCGTGGGAGCGCCAGCAGGAGGGGCCGGACGCGAAGCTCGTGATCGTCCCCGGCGCCTAGCCTGCCGAGGGGGCCACCGGGCCCAACGTGCTGGGCCCGGTGGCGTCCCGCGTAGGTTCAGCGCTGGTTGACGACGGCCTCGTTGACCTGGGTCAGCCGCAGGGCGTTGCCAGACGGGTCGCGGAATCCCGAGTCGACTCCGTACGGCCGCTCCTCGGGTGCCTCGGTGAACTCGACACCGCGGCCCTTCAGCTCCTCGTAGTCGCCACGGACGTCGTCGGTTGTCAGGAAGACGGTGCCGGCGAAGCCCTTCGACATGAGGTTGCGCACCTCGTCAGCCGTCTGCTGATCCATCACGGGCGCGCCGGGGATCGCCATCAAGACGATGGAGAAGTCCTCCTGCCCCGGCGGGCCGACGGTGAGCCAGCGGAAGTCGCCGAGTTCGGGCAGCGTCACGTCGGCGCGAACCTCCATGCCGAGCTTCTCGGTGTAGAAGGCGAGCGCCTCGTCCTGGTCATGAACCCATAGCTGTGCGTTTGCGATCTTGTACATGGGCAGAACGCTACGCAGGGCCGGCCGGGCTGTCTTCTTCAAATGTGCTGTGTTGCGGGCGGCCGAAGAAGCGCACCACGCAGGCGGGCACGAGGGCGCTCGCGGCGGCGGGCGGGAAGGATGCGCGATAGGCGGTTGGGGTGACGCCATAGGTGCGTTTGAAGCTCGTCGTGAACGAGCCGATGCTCTGGAGTCCCACCGACAGGCACACGTCCGTCACCGAGCGGTCCGTGTTGCGCAGCAGCGCCGCCGCGCGCTCCATCCGGCGCGTGAGCAGGTACTCGTGCGGGGACTCGCCGAACGCTGCGCGGAACTCGCGGCTGAAGTGCGCGCGCGACAGGCCGGCAGCGCGCGCGAGGTCGTCCACGCCGAGCGGCTCCCAGAAGCGGGCGTCGGCGAGGTCCTTTGCCCTTAGGAGGTGGCGCGCGGGCGGGACGAAGGTCGTCACTTGATGACCGCGATGGTGTCGCCGGTGGCGACCGAGCCGCCCTCAGACACGCCCAGCTCCTCGACCGTACCCGCGCTCGGTGCCGTGATCTCGTTCTCCATCTTCATAGCCTCGATCACGCATATGAGGGCGCCCTCGTCCACCTGTGCGCCCTTCTCCACCGCCACCTTCAACACCGTGCCCTGGATCGGCGAGACGAGCTCGCCGGGCGCGCCGCCGCTCCCGCCGCTCTTTTTCTCGCGCCGTGGCGCCTTCTTGGCTGCCGCCGGCCCGGCGCCGTTCGGGGTGAGCGCCTCGCCGATCACGGTCACGTCGAAGCGCCGTCCCGAGACCTCCACGGCGTACTCGCGCGAGACCTTCTCCGGCCCGTCCTCGTCGGCGGACGGCTTCTCCGGCGCCGGGAAGGCCAGCTCCTTCAGCCAGCCCTTGTCCTCCACGAGGTCACGGCAGGTCTCGCCGTTCGCCCACTGCTCGGTCGCGAGCAGCGCCTTGTGGAAGGGGATGAGCGTCTTCAGGCCGCCGATCTCGAACTCGCCGAGTGCCCGCAGCATCCGCTTGGTCGACGCCTGGCGGTCGACGTCCCACACGATCAGCTTCGCGATCATCGGGTCGTAGAGCGGCAGCACCTCATAGCCCTCCTCGGCGCCCGAGTCCACGCGCACGAACGGGCCCGCCGGCTCGCGGTAGGAGCCGACCCGGCCGGGCGCGGGAGCGAAGTTCTTGGACGCGTCCTCGGCATTGATGCGGCATTCGATCGCGTGGCCGCGCACCACGACGTCGTCCTGCCCGTAGCCGAGCGGCTCGCCGGCGGCGATCTTGATCTGCTCGCGCACGATGTCGATGCCCGTCACCATCTCGGTCACGCAGTGCTCAACCTGCACGCGCGTGTTCATCTCGAGGAAGAAGTAGTCGCCGTCCTGGAGCAAACCCTCGATCGTGCCGGCCGAGCGATAGCCGACGGCGCGGGCGGCGTCCGTCCCGATCTTGCCGATCTTCTCGCGCAGCTCGGGGTTGACCGCCGGGGCTGGTGACTCCTCGATCAGCTTCTGGTGGCGGCGCTGGACGGAGCAGTCGCGCTCGAACAGGTGGATGACGTTGTCGTGTTCGTCGGCGAGCACCTGCACCTCGACGTGGCGCGGGTCGGGGAGGTAGCGCTCCAGGTAGACGGTCGCATCGGAGAAGAACTTCTCGCCCTCCCGCGAAGCGCCCTCGAATGCCTTCTCGAGCTCGTCCTCGGACTCCGCCACGCGGAAGCCCTTGCCCCCGCCGCCGCCGGCAGCCTTGATGGCGACCGGGTAGCCGATCGACTCCGCGATCACCCTGCGCGCGTCGTCCACGGTCTCTACCGGATCGGTCGTTCCGGCCACGATCGGCACCCCGGCCTCGGCCATTATCTCACGTGCGCGCGTCTTCGAGCCCATGGCGTCGATCGCGGTTGCCGGCGGTCCGATGAAGACCACACCCGCCTCCTCGCAGGCGCGAGCGAACGCGGCGTTCTCGGCGAGGAAGCCGTAGCCGGGATGGACGGCGGTGGCTCCCGACTGCCTCGCCACCTCGAGGATCTTCTCCACGACGAGGTAGCTCTCGCCGGCCGGGCCGGGACCGAGCAGGTACGCCTCGTCCGCGCGCCGGACGTGCGGCGCGTCGCGATCCGGCTCGGAGTAGACCGCCACGCTTGCGATGCCGAGCTCCTCGAGCGTCCGCATGACGCGAATGGCGATCTCGCCGCGGTTGGCGACCAGGACCTTCTCGAACATTTGCGGGCCGGGAGATTATCGGCCCTCAGGTGTCGCACCCGCATGGCCTCGCGACGGCGCTACCGTGGCGGCTGCGATGCGAGGCGCCGCACGTCTTCTCCTCCCTGTGGTCGTGGCGGGCCTTGTTCTCGCCGCGCCGGCCGACGCGGCGCTGCGCTTCAAGCGCTGCGGCGGCTACGGCTTCGCCTGCGCGCGGCTGAGCGTTCCGCTCGATCGCAGCGGGGCCGTGCCGGGGCGGGTGTCGCTGCTGGTGGAGCGCTTCCGGGCCCGCCAGCGCGGCGGGGCCACACTTCCGCCGCTGTTCGTGCTCGCCGGCGGGCCGGGCCAGTCGGCGACGGAGTCGTTCGGCAGCGACGCGCTCGGCGTGCTGTACCCGGCGTATGCGAAGCGCGACCTGATCGTGTTCGACCAGCGCGGCACCGGGCACTCGGGACTGCTGCGCTGCCGAAGGCTCGAGCGGGCAAACCTGCTGCGCGCCGGGCCGGCGGCGGGAGCGTGCGCGCGCTCGCTCGGGGCGCGGCGCGCCTTCTTCACGAGCCGCGACTCGGCCGACGACATCGAGGCGATCCGCGAGCAGCTGGGCGCCGAGCGCATAGCGCTGTTCGGCACCTCCTACGGCACCAAGCTCGCACTCGGCTACGCCCGGCGTTATCCAGACCGCGTGGAGCGGCTCGCGCTCGACTCGGTCGTCGAGGTCGACGGCCCCGACCCGTACTACCTGGATTCGTTCGAGGCGGCGCGCCGGGCGCTGCGTTCTCTCTGCCGACGCCGCTGCTCCTGGACGAGCGACCCTGTCGCCGACCTCGCCGGCCTGGTCGACCGCATCGCGAGCCGAGGCCCGCTGCGCGGCCGTGTCGTCGACGCCCGGGGACAGCGAAGGACGAGCCGCCTGACCCGGGTCGACCTGTTCACCATTCTGATCGCCGGCGACTTCGATCCGTCGCTGCGCGCCGCGTTCCCGGGCGCCGTGCGCGCCGCGCTGGGCGGGGACGCCACGCCGCTTCTGCGACTGCGGCGCAGGGCGTTGGCGGTGGACGCGGAGCCGCCGCCTCCGCTGCTGCTGAGCTCCGGGGTCTACGCAGCGACGACATGCGAGGAGGTGACCATGCCGTGGTCGCGCACCACGCCGCCGGACCCGGACGAGCGCCACGGCCAGGCCGCGGCCCACGCGGCCACCATCCCGGATTCGGCGTTCGAGCCCTTCGATCGCGCGACCGCCCTGGGCAGCGACACGCTCTCGCTCTGCGAGAGCTGGCCGCAGGCGCCGGTCGCGCCGACGTTCGGGTCCGGTCCGCTCCCCGACGTGCCGGTGCTGCTGGTGGAGGGTGAGGACGATCTGCGCACCCCGGTCGAGAACGCCCAGCGGACCGCGCAGCTGTTCCCGCGCTCGACGCTGGTGGTCGCGCCCGCCACCGGCCACTCGACCATTGGCTCGGACTTCAGCGGATGCGCGCTGGAGGCGTTCGCGCGCTTCGTGCAGAGGCGGCCGG
>JBKPBS010000098.1:0-14092 GCA_046726915.1 Actinomycetota bacterium | reverse complement strand
CGCGTAGCCGACCGCCAGGAGCTGCGCGGCGCCCAGCGCGACCGCCAGGAGCAGCGGCACGACCGCGAGCAGCTCGACGGCGGCCTGGCCGCGTTCGCCGCGCGGGTAGGTCATCCGCCGCTCCCGAGCGACGAGGCCGCCGCCACCCGCACCGGTGAGTGCCATGCGGGCAGCAGGATCGGCACATGCAGCTCCACGCGTACGCCGCCCGAGCGAGGGCGCTCCACCGACAGGCCGCGCTCAAGCGAGCGCGGCAGCGCGCTTCGGGCGGCGCGGGCCGGGCTCAGGCCAACCGCGTCGGCGCGGGCTGCCGCCCGCGCCGCGTTCGCGCACAGCCACAGCGTGTGCCCCGCCAGCACCGCCTGCCACGCGATCAGCGCCGCGAGCAGGACCAGCGGCACGATGGCGACCGCTTCGACCGATGCCTGGCCGGATTCGGGCTCTGCGTGAAACACCCCACGACGGTCCCGCGCCGCAGCGCACGGGACAACACGGGGCGGTTACGAACTCGCTACGGGGGCTTCCCCTTACTCGTAGCGCCGGTAGCGCATCCAGGCCCAGAACAGCCCATACGACGCCAGCGCCAGCAGGGCGAACCAGAGCAGCACCCCGCCGCCGCCGGCGTTGAAGAGCCGATCCGTTCCCGTGAAGGTCAGGACCGCGATAGCGAGCGAGCCGTAGAGGGCGAGCCGGATGCTCGAGTCGAGCGTCTCGATGTCGAGCCGGTATTGCCGGTACATGCGCGCCACCAGCAGCGCGATGGCCGCGAAGAACGCGATCGTCAGGGCGGTGAGAACGACGTCGAGTGCGTTGCCGCCGCCGGGCAGCACCACGAGGCCGAGCGCGATGAGCGCGATCACGCCGAACTTCCAGGCGAGTTGCACGGACCGAAGACTAGCCCGGCCGGAAGCGGCGGGCAGCGGGCCTCACTCGATCGCCCCGGCCCCCACCAGCGCCAGCACCAGCGCGCCCAGCGCGACGCGGTAGACCACGAACACGATCGTCGAGTGTCGCGCCAGGTACCGCAGCAGGAAGGCGATCGAGGCGTAGCCGACCACGAAGGCTAAAAACGTCGCAATCGCCAGCGCCCCGAGGCCCACGTGCTCGTCCTCGCTGCCGTCAAGGATCGACACGAACTCGAGCAGGCCGCTCAGCACCACGGCGGGTACCGAGAGCAGGAAGGAGAAACGAGCCGCACTCGGCCGGTCGAATCCCAGGAACAGCCCCGCCGTGATGGTGGCGCCCGAGCGCGACACGCCGGGCACCAGCGCAAGCGCCTGTGCCAGGCCAATCGCGATGCCGTCTCGCCTGGTGATCCGCTCGAGCGGACGGTCGTGGCTTGCCACCCGCTCGGCCACGAGCAGCACCAGCCCCAGCACTATCAGCGCGGTTCCGATCAGGTACAGGTCGCGCGCGCCGTTCTCGATCTGGTCCTTGAACGCGAGCCCGAAGATCCCGATCGGGATCGTGCCGAGGATGATGTACCAGCCGAGCCGGGCATCCAGCTCGCCCCGGGCGCCGGGGTCGCGCAGCGAGCGCAGCCACGCCCGTGCGATCCGGACGAGGTCGGCGCGGAAGTACAGAAGGACGGCGGTCATCGTCCCGAGCTGAGTCACGGCCGTGAACGCCGCGCCCGGGTCGTCCCAGCCCGCGAATGCGGGAACGATGCGCAGGTGCGCTGTGCTCGAGATCGGCAGGAACTCGGTCAGGCCCTGCGTGATCCCGAGGACGATCGCCTCGAGGACCGACACAGCGGCGGAACCCTAGTGGGGCTTCGCCGGCGGCTCTTCGGAGTGTTCCTCTGACGACTCGCTGTACCGCTGGCGCGAGGCGTCGATCACCTTGAGCGCGTCCTCGCACGGGTACCAGCCGTCGATCTCGACCTTCTTGTTCTCGAGCTGCTTGTAGACCGTGAAGAAGTGGGCAATCTCGTTTTGGAGCTGCTGGCCGACGTCGTCGAGGCTCTCCACGGTGTTCCAGCCCGGGTCGGTCAGCGGTACGGCGAGCACCTTGTCATCGATTCCCTGGTCGTCCTCCATCCGGAACAGCCCGATCGGCTTCACCTCGATCATGCAGCCCGGGAAGGTCGGCTCGGAGACGAGCACCATCACGTCCAGCGGGTCTCCGTCGAGCGAGAGCGTCTCCGGGATGAACCCGTAGTCGGTCGGATATACCACCGACGAGAAGAGGAAACGGTCGAGCTTGATGACGTGATGCTCGTGGTCGAACTCGTACTTGTTGCGGCTCCCCTTCGGGATCTCGACGATGCAGGAGAAGGACTCGGCCACGCGCTGCGACAGGGTATCGTTCCCCTCCCATGCGGAAGCTGGCTCCCATCCTCGTGCTCGCGGCCTGGCTGGTCCCGGCCGCCGCCGCATTTGCCGGCGACAACGGCGAGGGCCTCTACGGGGAGACCGACGACCGTGTGGTCACGTTCTTCTCGCTCGGCGTCGTGATCTTCTTCGCGGTCTTCGTGATCCTGGCCTCGGCGCTCCAGTCGGCGCTCGACCGGCGCAAGCAGGAGCGGAAGGCCGTGGAGCTCCGCAGGCGCATCGGCTGGTAGGCCGCCTTGCGCAAGCCGCGGGCGGTGCCCGCGGCGCAGCGATGGCGTCCTCCATACGTACGCGACCCCGGGGTTAACCGGGGCCGCGCCGTGCGAGGAGGGGTTCTCTGCACGACCGATGCTCGTGGGCCCCGGACCGGGCCATGTGAACAGTCTGAGAAAGTGCCCGCATGGACCCCGTGACATACGAGCGCCGCGGCGCCGCGGCGCTGATCACGATCGACCGCCAGGAGCGGCGCAACGCCATCGACGGACCCACGGCCGAGCTGATCGCGGCCTCCTACGACCGCTTCGTGGAAGACGACGAAGCGCGCGTGCTGATCATCACCGGCGCCGGCGGCGTCGCGTTCTGCGCGGGCGCGGACCTCAAGGCGATCGAGACTTTCGGCCCGCGGATGGAAGACCCGCGCGGGCCGCTCGGCGTGAGTCGCGTGATCTCGCCGAAGCCGACCATCGCCGCGATCTCCGGCTGGTGCCTGGCGGGCGGCCTGGAGCTCGCCCTGTGGTGCGACCTGCGCATCGCGACCCAGGACTCGGCGCTGGGCTTCCCCGAGCGGCGCTGGGGGGTGCCGCTCGTGGACGGCGGAACGCAGCGGCTGCCGCGCATCGTCGGCCTCGGACGCGCGCTCGACATGATCCTCACCGGTCGGATCGTCGCCGCCGAGGAGGCGCTCTCGATGGGCCTCGTGACCGAGGTCGTGCCTGCCGGCCGGCACGTGGAGCGGGCGCTCGAGTTCGCCGAGGCGCTGGCGGGCTTCCCGCAGGACACGATGCTGGCCGACCGCCGCGCCGCGATCGAGGGGATCGGGCTGACGTTCGAGGAGGGACTGGCGCTCGAGGCCGAGAACGGGGAGCCGACTCAGGCCACCGCCTGGGCCGGCGCCGCCCGCTTCTCTGGTGGCGAGGGAAGGGGCGGCACCGGCGCCGGCGTGTAGTACCCCTGCGGAAACTCACCACCTGAAACGGCGCCGGTTTTGAAAACTTGCGGCCCATCCGAAGAAAGTTTCGGATGGCTCTGGATAACCTCGCCAGGTGGCTTCGGCGGCGATACAGGTGCGCGACCTCCGAAAGGACTACGGGCCCGTCGAGGCGGTGCGCGGGGTTTCGTTCGAGGTCGAGCGCGGCGAGGTGTTCGGGCTGCTCGGCCCGAACGGCGCGGGCAAGACGACCACAGTCGAGATCCTCGAGGGCTACCGGCACCGGTCGGCGGGCGACGTGCGCGTGCTCGGCCACGATCCCGCCGAGCGCGACCGGCAGCTTCAGCAGCGGGTCGGGATCGTCCTCCAGAGCTGCGGCTTCTACCCGCGCGTGACGGTGCGCGAGGCCGTCGAGCACTTCTCGAAGGCCTACGACCGGCCGCGCGACCCAGCCGACACAATCGAGCTCGTCGGCCTGAACGAGAAGGCCGACTCCCGCGCCAAGGACCTCTCCGGCGGCCAGCGCCGCCGGCTGGACCTCGCCCTGGCGCTGGTCGGCGACCCAGAGCTCGTGTTCCTCGACGAGCCCACGACGGGCTTCGACCCGGCGGCCCGGCGCACCGCCTGGGGCGTCGTCCGGACGCTCAAGGAGCTCGGCAAGACCGTCCTCCTCACCACGCACTACCTGGACGAGGCCCAGGAGCTGGCCGACCGCGTGGCGATCGTCAAGGAGGGACGGATCGTCGCCGAGGGCCCACCCGACCAGCTGGGCCCGGGCAGTTCGCGCTACCGCGTGTCGTATCTCTCCAGCGGCAGCCGCGTCGAGCACCAGACCGACGACCCCACCGAGCTCCTCCACCGCCTGACCCGCGACGCGATCGCGCGCGGCGAGCGGCTCGAGGGCCTGGAGGTAACCCGCCCGACGCTCGAGGAAATTTACCTCGAGCTCACCGCCGAGGCCGACTCGGTATGAGCCCGATGGCGCTCGCGTGGGAGCAGTTCCGCTTCGAGCGCAAGCTCTTCTGGCGCAACCCGAGCGCCGCGTTCTTCAACTTCCTGCTGCCGCTCCTGCTGCTGGTGCTGATCGCGACGGCGTTCTCGAGCGAATCCGACGAGCTCGAAGTCCTCATCCCAGGCGTGGCCGGCATGGGCGTGCTCGCCACCACCTTCACGGCGCTCGCCTTCAACCTCACTCTGCTCCGCGACGAGGGCGTGCTCAAGCGCATACGCGGCACGCCGATGCCGGCCGGCGCCTACCTGGCCGGCTTCATCGGGTCGGCCACGCTGAACGCCGTCCTTCAGGTGGCGCTCGTCGTGACGATCGGCAACCTGCTCTACGGCGTCGACTGGCCGCAGGACCCGCTGTTGCTGGCGGGCTTCACGCTGCTGGGAGTCGTGTGCTTCGCCGCGCTCGGGGTGGCGTTCTCGCACCTGATCCCGAACGAGGACTCCGCGCCCGCCTACACCAACGCGGTCTTCCTCCCGCTCATCTTCATCTCGGGGGTCTTCTACTCGGCCGACGACCTGCCCGAGGCGCTCAAGGCGATCGCCGAGGCGCTGCCGCTGAAGCACCTGATCGACGGCCTATCCGAGGCGATCGTGGGCGGCGGCGGCGACGTGGGTACGGCGGCCATAGTCGTCGCTGCGTGGGCGGCCGCGGCGCTGTTTCTGGCGGTGCGGTTCTTCAGGTGGGAATGAACGACCAGCATTGAGGGCGGTGACCGTCCTGGATTAGGCGGCCATATGAAGCCCTGGCCAGGACGCTCGACAAAACCAACCCTTCACCGCTGCCGTAAACGCCGGCACGGGCGCGGCCGCCAGAGCTACAGCCGCAACGCGTGCCCGTGCCGCCGCAGCCAGCCCTCGTGATCCCGCCACTCCGGGGAGCGTGAGCCCAGCAGCCTCCAGAAGCGCGGCGAGTGGTCCTGCACGTCCAGGTGAGCCACCTCGTGCTCGACCACGTAGTCGAGGATCTCGACCGGAGCGAGCAGCAGCCGCCAGTTGAAGCTCATCGCGCCGCTCGTGGAGCAGCTGGCCCAGCGGGTGCGCTGGCCGCGGATCTGGAGCGAGGCATAGCTCCGCGCCGCGCGCGCCACGGCGCCATCGAGCCGGGGGGCGATCTCCACGCGCGCACGCCGCCTGTACCAGGCCTCCAAAGCTCCCTCTAAAGGGGTGTCCGGGCCCAGCGCCACGCGCAGCTCCGAGCCGCGCCGCGCCACGTGCGCGCGGCTCCTCGAGGGCTCGACACGGACCGCCAGCGCCAGGCGCTCCCCCAGGTAGGGAACCTCGCCTCCGTCGCCCAGGCGAGCGGGCGGCAAGTGCTCCTCGGACTCCCTCATTCGGAGGAGCGTCCGTTCGATCCATGGACGTTTCTCCTGGACGAATGGCTCAACGTTTCGCAGAGGGAAATGGTGTGGAACGACTACCTCCACACCATCCGCATCGACCTGGATTCGCGCATGTAGAGCGCGATTCGAGCGCCTGATCCGGTACGGGATCGTCGTCATGGGGCCCAGATTAGGGACGACCCCGGAGGTCGGATATCCGTCCACCTACCTCAGATCGGGGAGGGCGGGACCGACACACACAGGGCGGCGCCGTCATTTCCCCTACGGCGCCGCATCAATCAAGACCAAGTGGACGCACCCAGAACCACAGAAACCGGAAGGAGCGGGGAGATGCGAAAGAACGACTCAGAGGGTAGGAAGCTCAGGATCTTCATCACCGTCGCGGTGCTGGCCCTTATGGCGGGCGTTGCGGTCTTCACGACCTCCGCGGCGTTTACTGCGACCTCTTCCAACCCCGGCAACCTGATCGAGGCCGGCACGGTCTCCATCGGCGACAGCGACGCCGGCACGGGCAAGCTCTACAACGCGCTTGCTCAGAAGCCGGGCGCGGGCAACGGGCCGACCGCGGCCTGCATCCGCGTCACGTACTCCGGCTCACTCGCCTCGTCGGTGAAGTTCTACCGCAGTGCGGTGACCAACGGCTCGCAGTTCCACCTCACCGTGGAGCGCGGGGGCAACAGCCTCACGTCGCCGGGCTCGGACATGAACTGCACCGGCTTCACCGCCGCGAGCACCGCGTTCGACGGCACGCTCGACACGATGGGCACGGACTACACCAGCGGCAGCGACGGCAAGGCCGGCGGCGCCGCTTGGAGCAGCAGCCAGAGCGTGGACTACCGCTTCACGATCTACCCGGTTGACGACTCGACGCCGAACGCTCACACGTCGGCCGTCGACACCGGCAGCCACAGCTTCACCTGGGAGGCCCAGAACAACTAAGGGCCAACCCCGCATCGCCGCCATGGGCTCGTCGGTTGAGCCCATGGCGGCCCTTCCGGGGCAGGGACCACCGTGAAGACCTCAATCGCACGCTGGACCGGGCTCGCGGTCGGCATCAGCCTCGCGGGCGTGGCCCTTGTCAGTGCCCGCGTTCCTTCCGGCACCCGTGAGGTGCCGGCTCACGTTTCAGTGGTCGCCGAGCCCTCCGTGAAGCTCGGCGTCTCCCCCGTCGGACGCGAGCTGCTGTCAAAGGGCAGCCTCCTTCCGGGCGCGCGATCCGTCTCGGGCCTCGTCGAGGTCTCGAACCTGACCGGCACCGCTCTCGAGGCTCACCCCGAGCTGCGCGGCGTCCGGGATGACGCCCCCGACGCGCTTCGGGTCGAGCTCACGTCGGGAGGCAGGCCGCTCTACGCCGGACAGCTCGGCGCGCTTCACGCGCGCGTGCGACTGGGTGCGCGCGCCGCGAAGAGGATTCGCCTCCGGTTCTCGGCCCCGCCGAGTGCGGCGCGCGAGGTCCGCGGCCGCTCGGTGAAGCTCAGCCTTCGCTGGAAGACGAGCAGGGAGGGCCGCTAGGTGGCCGGCGGCACGCAACTCGTCGGCGCGGCTGCACCCGCGCTGCCGGCCAGCCTCCGGCGCGTGGTCCGGCTCTGCTCCACGTTCGTGCTCTGGGCGGCGCTCGGCCTCGGGATCGGGCTGATCGCGCTGATCACGGTGCCGGGCGTACTCGGCTATCAGTCGCTCACGGTCGTCTCGGGAAGCATGGAGCCCACCCTCGGCACCGGGTCTGTGGTGATCGACGAGGTGATCTCTCCGCTCGACGCGCATCCCGGCGACATCGTCACGTTCCAGGACCCGCTGCGTCCACGCCAGCTGACCCACAGGCTTCAGCGGATGCGGATTGAGGGCGATACCGCTCATATGGTCACGCTCGGCGACGCGAACGACGCCCCGGAGCGCTGGACGGTGCAGACCGACGGCCAGATCGGCCGGGTCGTCGCCCACTTCCCGAAGCTCGGCTACGTCCGCGCCGCGCTCGGCACGCGCTACGCGCGCCTCGGCGTGCTCGGCGCGGTGATGGCGCTGGGGGCGTTCCTCCTCGTGGACCTGTGGCGGCCGCGGAGACGGGTCGAGTAATGCGCTGGCGTCGCTTCGGCGCGCTGGGCGTGCTCGCGCTGCTGGTGCCGGCTGCGGGCGGGATCACCTTTGCGGCCTACACCGCCACCAACGCGAACAACGGCAACCAGGTGGGGGCCGGCAGCGTCAAGCTGACCGACAACGGCGACGGCTCCAGCCTGATGTCGCTGTCGGCGGCCGTGCCCGGCGACACGACGAGCGCGTGCATCAAGGTCGCCTACGACGGCTCGCTCCCCGCCACCGTGAGGCTCCATGGCACCACCATAGGCAGCGGCCTCGACCAGTACCTCGACCTCAAGGTCACCCGCGGCGTCTACAGCCCGTCCGACCCGGCCTTCAAGTCCTGCACGAACTTCCAGCCGGACGGCACGAACTACATCGGCGCCGGGAACGGCGTGATCTACAACGGGACGCTGCAGGGGTTTCCCGACGACTACGCGTCCGGCCTCGTGGATCCGCTGAGCGGCTCGCCGGAGAGCTGGACCACCGGCGAGTCGCACGTCTACCGGCTGGATGTGACGCTTCAGAGCAACTTCAGCGCGCAGAACAAGGACGCCACCCAAACGTTCAAGTGGGAGGCGAGGAACCAGTGAGGCGGAGGCGCTTCAAGCACGCCCTGGCGCTGGGCGTCGCGCTCCTCGCGCTCGCCGTTCCGGTCGCCGTGGCCGCGTTCGTCGCGACCGCGTCGAACTCCGGCAACTCGTTCCAGGCGGCGTCGATCTTCCCGGGCGCGATCAAGATGACGACCGGCTCCTACACCGGCGACGGGACGGACGACCGCGCGATCACGGTGGGCTTCCAGCCCGACTTCGTGGTGGTGAAGGACGACGGGAACCGCGAAGCCGTGGCACGGACGTCGAGCATGGTGGGTGACCTGGCGAAGCCGATGGGCACCCTGACGGCGCTCCAGGCCGACGTGATCCAGTCGTTCACGGCGAATGGTTTCGTCATCGGCACGAACAACCGCGCGAACCAGGCCAGCAGGACCTACCACTGGGCCGCATTCAAGGCGAACAGCCAGGCGATGAAGGTCGGCACCTACACGGGCAACGCCACGGGCCAGTCGATCACCGGCCTCGGGTTCTCGCCGGAGGTCGTGATCCTGATGGGCAACACCAACCAGCGCTCGGTCCTGCACTTCGCCGGAGGCCGGACATACCGATTCGACACCGGCACCTCGATCGCGAGCGGCGTGAGCTCGATGGACGCCGACGGGTTCACGGTCGGAACGGCCCTGGAGACGAACGCGGCGACGGTCGCCTATCACTACGTCGCCTTCACCGACGTCGCGAACTCGATCGACGTCAGCTCCTACGCGGGCGACGGGACCGACTACAGGAACGTGACGACTCCGGGCTTCCAGCCGGACTATGCGCTGATCCGGGCGGACGACAACGTCACCGGCCGCCCAGCCGTGCACCGCCCTGCATCACTGGCGGGCGACGCCACGCTGCTGTTCGCCGGCTCCGCCAATGTCACGAACCGCATCCAGGCGCTCCAGGCGAACGGGTTCCAGTTGGGCAACTCGGGCGACGTGAACGCCAGCGGGGTGACCTACTACTCGCTCGCTGTCCGCAGCTCGGCGCCCTAGCCGACGGTCGGGACCGAGCCGCCGTCCACCGCCCACGTCGCGCCGGCCACGTTCGAGGCGCGCTCGGAGCAGAGAAAGACGATCACCGCGGCCACCTCGTCGTCGGTGCCCATGCGGCCGAGCGGCGGGCTCGCGCGGCTGGCCTCGAGCACCTCTTCGCGGGTCTGGCCGGTGCGCGCCGCGATCTGATCCGCGAGGCCGCCATCCTCCGTCCAGAGCTCGCCCTCGACCGCTCCCGGCGCGACGGCGTTCACGAGCACGCCCTTCGCGGCGAAGCCGTCGGCGAAGACGCGGCTGAGCGAGAGCTCTGCCGCCTTGGTCACGGAGTAGCTCGCGTCCAGTCGCCCGGACGGCCGCCTGCCCGAGGACGAGCTCACATTCACGATGCGGCCGCCACCCGCCTCCGCCATCACCGGGGCGAGCGCCCGCATGAGCCTCATCGGCGCCATCACATGCAGGTCCCACTGCTCCTGCCAGTCGGCGTCGGTGAGGTCGTCGAGCGCGCGGGCCCGGCTCGTGCCCGCGCTGTTCACGAGCGCCCAAGGCGGCTCCGGGCAGGCCGCCAGCAGCCGCTCCGCGGCGTCCGGCGCGGTCACGTCGAGCTCGAGGTCTCCGCCGCTCCGCCCCACGGACAGCACGCGGGCGCCCTCCTGCGCGAGCATGCGGGCGGCGGCCGCGCCGATGCCGCGCGTGCCGCCTGTTACGACACAGACCCTGCCTTCGAGACCGAGGTTCATGCGACATGAAGTCTCACACGATCCACCGCACCTTCAACACGGAGCACCGCCGCGAGTTCATACGCATCACCGATGAGGTGCAGGACGCGGTCGACGAGGCCGGTATCGACGAGGGGCTGGTGCTGGTCGGCGCCATGCACATCACCGCGGCCGTCTGGATCAACGACGACGAGCCGGGACTGCACGAGGACACGCTCGAGTGGCTGGACAAGGTGGCTCCGCCCAGCTGGAAGGAGCCGGCCAACGACGTGGCGCGCGAGCTGCTGCCCGATCCCGGCGACTACCGCCATCACCGCGGCGGCGAGGACAACGGCGACGCTCACCTCAAGAACCTGCTCGTGCATCATCAGGTGATCGTGCCGGTCACGGACGGCCGGCTCGACCTCGGCCCCTGGCAGCAGGTCTTCTACTGCGAGTTCGACGGCAGGCGGCCCAAGCGGATGGTCATCAAGGTGCTTGGGGAGTAGCGCGTGCGGCGAGCGCCTCGGCGTTGACGGAATGCGGCATCGGCTCGGCCGCCAGGCCGGCGAGCAGGTTGTCGACGGCCATGTCGGCCATGCGCCCGCGCGTGTCGTGCGTGGCGGACGCGATGTGCGGCACCACCAGCAGGTTCGGTGCGGCGAGCAGCGGGTGGTCGCCGGGCAGCGGCTCGGGATCGGTCACGTCGAGCGCCGCGCCGGCGAGCTCGCCCGCGTGCAGAGCGCGTGCGAGCGCGTCCGTGTCCACCACCGGCCCGCGGGCCGTGTTCACGAGGTAGGCCGTGGGCTTCATCCTCCGGAGCGCCTCGGCGCCGATCAGCCCGCGCGTCTGGGGCGTGAGCGGGCAGTGGAGCGTGACGAAGTCGGACCGCTCCAGCAGCTCCTCGAGCGGCACCCCGCCATTCCTGCTCGTGGTGAGGAGCTCGCACCCGAAGCCCTCCAGCCGCCGGCCGACAGCCTGCCCGATGCGCCCGAAACCGACGATGCCCACGGTGGCGCCGTGCAGGTCGCGGCCCAGCATCAGCCCCGGCTCCCAGGTCGCCCACTCCCCCGCGCGCACGAACCTCTCCCCCTCGGCCAGCCGGCGCGCGACACCGAGCATCAGGGCCAGCGCCAGGTCCGCCGTCGACTCGGTGAGCACGTCGGGCGTGTTCCCCACCGGGATCCCGCGTGCGGTCGCCGCCTCGACGTCCACGTTGTCGACCCCGACCGCGTAGTTCGAGATCGCGCGCAGGTTCGGGGCGGCCTCGATCAGCTCGGCGTCGACCGGATCGGTCAGGAGCGACAGCAGGCCCTCGAGCTCCGGCGCGCGCGCGAGCAGCTCAGCCCGCGGCGGCGGGAGGCGCTCGGGCCAGATCTCCACGTCGTGCTCCGCGGCCAGCCGCTCGAGCGCGCCGCCCGGCAGCCGGCGGGTTACGAACACGCGTGGCTGGGCACTCATTGGGGCGAGGAGCATGGCAGGAACGGGGGCGTCAGGGAAGACGAAGGAAGACCTGGCGGCGACCACCACGGTGGCGCTGGTGGCGAACGAGCGCTCGGGCGAGAGCAACCCGGCGCTGTGCGCCGAGCGGCTGCGCGCGTTCGGCGCGGAGGTCAGGCATTTCGACATCGACGACCTCGAGGACGCGGTCGCCTGCGGAGCGGATCGCGTCGTGGTCGCGGGCGGGGACGGGAGCATCGCTCCGGTAGCTGCCGCCGCCGGCTCGGCGGGGATCCCGCTGGCGGTCGTGCCGGTTGGCACCGCCAACGACTTCGCACGCCGGCTGGAGCTTCCCGACGGCCTCTCGGCGGCCTGCCGGCTCGCGGTAAGCGGGACCAAGCTCCGATCGCTCGAGCTCGGCTGGATGAACGAGCGGCGCCCGTTCGTGAACGTGGCGAGCGCCGGCCTGCCGGCACCGGCCGCCGAGCGGGCGCACTCGTGGAAGGACCGGCTCGGTCCGCTCGCCTATGCCGCCGGGGCCGTGAGCGCCGGCATGAGCGCGACGCCGCTGACCTGCCTCGTGGAATGCGACGGCCAGGAGCTGCTGGCCGGCGAGGCGTGGCAGGTGACCGTCGCGGCCTCGGGCGCCTTCGGCGCGGGCGCGGCCGTCCGGGAGGCCGACCCCAGCGACGGAGCGCTCGAGGTCGTGGCAATCGAGGCCGGGCCGCGGCTGGGCCTGATCAGCCTGGCGTACCGCATGAGGAGCGGCCGCCTGGCCAGCCACCCGCGCGCCTACCACGTGCACTGCGAGCACGCCGAGGTGCAGGTGCCCGACTCCACGCGCTTCAACGTGGACGGCGAGCTCGTGACCGAGGGCGACGCCCGCTTCAGCGCTGTGAAGGGGGCATTCCGCCTCGTCGTCGGGTGATGCAAGGATGAGGCCGGTGCGCCGAGCTGTTCCGGTCGCCGCCGCCTTCGTCCTTCTCGCCGCTCCGGCCGGATGGGCGCAGAGCGGAGGCGTGCCCGCCCCCAACTTCGACGAGCCCTGCCCCGCCGTCTACCCCGGCGACGACGCCGCCAGGGAGCGGATCGCCCGCTGGATGGCGCGCGGCGCGGCGGATCGCGGGCTCCCGCACGAGCTGCCGGTGATGGCCGGCATCGCGGAGAGCGGCCTGCGCAACCTCAGGGGCGAGAGCTACCACGGGTTCTTCGGCATGCACGAGTCCCTCAATGCCGGCGAGTACCGCGGCTTCCCGCGAAATCCCGACCTTCAGCTGCGCTGGTTCCTCGACACGGCCGGTCTCGTGCGCCAGCGGCGCGTGGCGGAAGGCCGCGCCGACCCGGCGGGTGAGCCGGCCGCCTACGGCGGATGGATCGCGGACGTCGAGCGCCCCGCGCCCGAGTACCGCTCCCGCTACCAGCTCCACCTCGCCGAGGCCCGCACGCTGATCGCCGGGAAGTGCGACGCGCCGGCCAGCGACGACACGACCCCGCCGCGGCTCGAGGCGCGCATCGCGCCGCGCCAGCATCCGCTCGGCGCAGGCGGGATCGTGCTGATCGTGCGCTGCCCCGACCACGACTGCCTGGCCGGAGCGACGGCGACGATCGGGGAGCGCACAGTCCGCGCACGGGCCAGAGAGCCGCTGGACCGTGGCTTCACCACCCTCACCGCGCGTGTGCCGCGCGCGACCCGGCGCGACCTGAGAGCGGGGCGGACCGTCCACGCCCGCGTGACGGCCATCGCAGCCGACAACGCTGCGAACACAACCGCTCGCCACCGCCTTGTAACACTGGTGGGGTGACACCGAGGGACACAGGCCTCCCCAGCGCAGACGCTCAGTTCGACTTCAGCCGCGCGCGGCGCCAGCGGGCCCTGTCACGACTGGCCGCCCGCATGCGCCGCGAGCCGAGCGACGTCAACGTGATCCTCCCCTTCGACGAGGTGGTGGCAGCCCTCGGGCGACGCGGCGAGCGGCGGCTCGGCCCGCAGACGATCCCGCTCGACTCGGTCGTCGGCTCCGTCGACCGCGCCCGCGAGTTCGACCGCAGCTTCCTGCCAACCTCGAGCCGTGTCCGCGAGCGCTGGGAGCGGATCGCGGCGGCCCAGCGACGCGGCGAGGCTATGCCGCCGATCGACGTGTACCGCATCGGCAACCTGCACTTCGTCAAGGACGGGCACCACCGCGTCTCGGTCGCACGAGCGACGGGCTACGAGGACATCAACGCCTACGTGACTGAGATCCTCACCGAGGTCGGGGCCGACGAGAAGATGCGGCTCCGGGACCTTCCGCTCAAGGGCCACGAGCGGCTCTTCCGCGAGCGGGTCCCGCTGCCGGAGGAGGCACGCAAACAGGTCCAGCTCTCGGACGAGTGGCGCTATGCGGCGCTTGCGGAGGCCGTGGAGGCATGGGGCTTCAGGGTGATGCAGGACCGCGGAGAGCTGATGAGCCGCGCCGAGGTCGCCG
>JBKPBS010000097.1:0-9756 GCA_046726915.1 Actinomycetota bacterium | reverse complement strand
GCGGTCCCCACCGACGCGCTGGCGGGCCCACCGCCCGCCGAGCTCCGCTTCCTGGTCACGGGAGCGGGCGGCACGCTGGGCTCGGTCCGCGCGGACGACTGGCCGGCCGCCACCGCCACCCTGCGGCGGATGAGGGCGGCTTGGAGGACGCTCGAGGCCGGCCGGCAGCCCCCGATGATCGCCGCGCGTATGCGTGTGGCGCTCGGCCATCTCGGCCGAGCGGTCAGGGCGCGGAAGGCGGCACCCGCCGGCCAGGCCGCGATCGACGTCTGGCAGTCGGCTCTCGACCTCGAGCTGCGCCACCTGCCACCGGCCGAGATCGACGCCGCCCGCTTCGAGCTGTGGGCCCAGCAGCTCCTCGTGGACGCCGCGTCGAAGGAGCGCGCGGGGGTGATGAGCGACGTCGCCACGCTCGAGTGGATCCGCGACCGTTTCGCCCACACACTGGAGGACTTCGCTCGCCGCGACCTGGACACGCGCCTGCGAGCGCTCCGGTCCGCGGCCGAGGCGAACAACCTGCCGGCGGCCGCCGACCACGCCGCGCGGCTGGCGCGGCTCCCGGCGGGATCCTGAGCACGCCTCGGTAACCTGCGGCCCCATGGCCGTCGCCGCAACCGCTTACACAGAGAAGACCGACGAGCAGAAGGCCATCACCGAGATGGTCCGGCAGTTCGTCGACAACGAGGTCATTCCGGTCGCCGGGGAGCATGACCACGAGGACTCGTTCCCGGAGGCCGTCGTCGAGCAGATGAAGGAGCTCGGCCTGTTCGGGGTCACGATCCCCGAGGAGTACGGAGGGATGGGGCTCGACCTCACCACCTACGCGATGATCGTCGAGGAGCTCTCGCGCGGGTGGATCTCGGTTTCGGGCATTGTCAACACGCACTTCATCGGCTCGTACCTGCTCATGAAGTTCGGGACCGACGAGCAGAAGCAGGAGCTGCTGCCGCGGATGGCCACCGGCGAGATCCGCGCCGCCTTCTCGCTCTCGGAGCCCGAGGTGGGCTCCGACGTCCAGGGCATCAAGTCGACCGCCAAGAAGACGGACGACGGCGCCTGGGAGCTGAACGGCCAGAAGATGTGGGTCACCAACGGCCTGCGCTCGGGCGTGGTCTTCGTCCTCATGAAGTCCGACCCGAAGGCCGACCCTCCCCACACAGGCATGACCTGCTTCATCACGGAGAAGGAGCCGGGGGCCGAGGAGAACGAGGGGCTGCGCGTTCCGCCGAAGATCAAGAAGATGGGCTACAAGGGGGTCGAGTCCACAGAGCTGGTCTACGACGGCTACCGCTGCCCGCCCGAGCGCATCCTCGGCGGCGAGGAGAACGGGCTCGGCAAGGGCTTCGTCCAGATGATGGACGCGCTCGAGGTGGGCCGCGTGAACGTGGCCGCGCGCGGTGTTGGCATCGCCCAGCGCGCGCTCGAGCTCGCCCTGCGCTACTCGCAGGAGCGGAAGACCTTCGGCAAGCCGATCGCCAAGCACCAGGCGATCCAGTTCAAGCTCGCCGACATGGCCACCAAGATCGAGGCGGCCCGGCTGCTCACGATGAAGGCCGCCCGCATGAAGGACGCGGGCCAGCGCTCCGACCTGGAGGCCGGGATGGCGAAGCTGTTCGCCTCCGAGACCGGCAAGGAGGTCGTCGAGGAGGCCTTCCGCATCCACGGCGGTTACGGCTACTCGAAGGAGTACGAGATCGAGCGGCTCTACCGCGACGCGCCGCTGCTCCTGATCGGAGAGGGCACCTCCGAGATCCAGCGCATGCTGATCGGCAGGAAGCTGCTCGAGCGGAACAAGATCTGACGTGGCCGGGATCGGCACCCGAGAGCTGATCGCCCAGGGCGTCGAGCGCCTCCAGGGTGAGGTGCCCGCACTGAAGCAGCTGAAGCTGGTGATCCGGCTCGAGCTGCGCGCGCGCGGCGACGTGCCGATCTGGCGCGTTGCGGTGCCGGGGCCCGAGATCTCGAAGGACCCGGCCGGCGACGCACGCCTCGATGTCTCCCTGGCGCGCTCGCACTTCAACGAGCTGGCCACCGAGGGAACGCTCCGGCACTGGGTCGACGCCTATGAGCACGGGCACGTGCGCGTGACCGGGGATCCCGCTGTCACGAAGCTGCTCGGCAACGTGATCGGGCGGCAGCTGGCGCGCCGCTAGTGGAGGAAGCCCTGGCCCAGATCGAGGCGGCGTTCGCAGACGCGCCTCGTCCCTCGAACGACGGCCTGCTGCACGAGCGCTGCATGGACGACAACGACCTGGTGCGCCTGTATCCCGTCGCGCACTGGCGCGAGCTGCCCGACGAGCTCGTCGAGAGCGAGTACGCCGCGCTGTCGTTCCTGAGCCCCGACGGCCTTCGCCACTTCATCCCCGCCTACATGGGCTTCACCCTGCGCCACCTCGACAGCGGGGCGGCTGCCGTGGACTCGACGATCTGGAGCCTTGCGCCCGTCTTCTACGACGACGCCGGCATCCAGGATTTTGTGATCTCGAAGCTCTCCTCGCTCACCGAGAGCCAGCGCGCGGCCGTGGTCGCCTTCCTCGAGGCGGTTCGGGAGCTCGGCGACGACTACGTGGCCGAGCAGGCCGGCAAGGCGCTCAGCTGGTGGCGGGCGTGAGGATCAGCTGGGTGCAGGTGAAGAAGGCCGCGTTCCGGCCCTCCTTCTGAATCCGCACCTCCCAGACGTGCGTGCGGCGGCCCACGTGGAGCGGGTGTCCGATGGCGGTGAGGACGTCGCCGGGGCGGCCGGCGGCGAAGACGTTCGCCTTCAGCTCGGCGGTCGTGAAGTCCTGGCCCGGCTCGAGGTTCCGGAAGGTGCCCCAGGCCGCCACCGTGTCCGCGAAGGCGACCCACACCCCGCCATGCACGTAGCCGCCGGGGTGGAGATGGCGGCGGTCCACCTCGAGGCGGCCCTCGACCTCGTCGTCCTCGATCCGGACCACCTCGATGCCGAGGTCGCCCGGGAAGCTCCCGGCGATGCCGCGGCGGAAGCGGTCGGGCGTGACGTCCGCGTTCGTCAGGCCGCCGGCTCCAGGACGGCGCCACCGTCGTAGAGCTTGAGCACCCTGACCGAGCCCGCGGGCGACGCGTTGAGGCAGAGCCCGCAGAGCACGCACTCGTCCAGGTTCTCGTCGACGATCTCGACGCCGCCCTCGGCGGCCGCGTAGATGTCGACCGGGCACGCCTCCTCGAGCTTCTTCGCCAGCTCCGGGTCGCCGCTCACGGAGTCGTCGACCTCGACCCCGATGAAGATGCCGTCGCGCCTCACGCGGCCACTCCCATGCGCTCCTTGACGAGCCCGGGGATCTCGGCGATCTCCTCGGCGACGACGATCCCGGCGGAGGCGAGACGCTCGATCTTCTCGGCGGCGGTGTCCTCCTTGCCCTCCACGATCGTGCCCGCGTGCCCGAAGCTCATGCCGGGCATCTCGTCCATGAAGCGGCCCGCCATGAACGCCACGATCGGCAGCTTCCGGGTGGAGTCCTCGGTCACGTGGCGCGCCAGCTCGGCCTCCATGCGCCCGCCCGGCTCGGTGTAGATCACGATCGCCTCGGTCTGCTCGTCGGCCTCGAACAGCGGCATGAGCTCGGCGTACGAGGAGCCGATGATCGCGTCGCCGCCGATCGAGACCGCGGTCGACTGGCCGAGGCCGGCCGCGGTGAGCGTCGAGGACATCTCGGTCGTCATGCCGCCCGAGCGCGAGATCACGCCCACCGGCCCCGAGGTGTAGGCCTTCGCCGCGTCCCTGGCCGGGCCGCCGATCCCGCCCATCTTGATCACGTCGGGGACGATGATCCCGAGGCAGTTCGGGCCGATGATGCGCGAGCCGCGCATGGACGCCAGCTCGACCATCTGGGCCACGTCACCGCGCGGGATGCGCTCGGTCACGATCACGATCAGCTCGATGCCGTTCTCGAGCGCCTCGAAGACCGCGTCCTTGGTGAACGCGGGCGGGACGGTCACGACCGAGCCCTTGATCGGAGCGCCGTGGTGCTCCACGGCCTGCTCAACGGTGTCGAACACGGGGACGCCGTGCACGTCGCGGCCGAGCCGGCCGGGCGTCACACCGCCGACCACCTTGGCGCCCTTGCCGTAGTCGAGGCACTCGCGCGTGAGATTCACTGCCTCGCGGCCGGTGATGCCCTGGACGATGAACGTCGTGTTCTCGTCGATCAGGATTGACATCAAACCGCCCTCGGCTTTTCTTCAAAGGGCGGGCTTTGCCCGCCCTTCAAAACCGCCCGCCGCGCCGCCTCGTGCATCGACACGGAGCGGTCGCAGTACTCGACGCCGTACTTCTCGAGGATCTTGAAGCCCTCCTCCTCCCAGGCGCCGGGGATCCGGAAGATCGCGATCTTCTCGGCCGGGTCGTAGCCGAGCTCCAGGCAGGCCTTGATCACGCCCCGGGCCACGATGTCGACGCGCGTGTTCGAGACGATCGACATCATCACCGCGATCTTGTCCACACCCGGCTTCTGGAGCACGAGCTTGGCGAGCCCAGCAGCCTTGCGAACGGACGGGTTGCCGCCGATCTCGCAGTAGTTCGCGGGCCGGCCGCCGTGGGCGCGCACGGCGTCGAAGAGCGTGAGCGAGCCGCCGCCCGCGCCGATCACGAGGCCGAGGTCGCCGTCGAACTCGGTGACGTTGCCCGCTACGCCGCGGTGATCCATCGAGTCGACCTCCTCGCCGGCCAGCTCGAACTCGGTGGGCTCGCGCGCCTCGCGCGTCTCCTCGTCGCCCACGCCCAGCTCCTTCAGCAGCGCCTTCTGGCGCGGCCGGGCCTCGTTCTCCATCTCCATGTGGGCGTCGAGCGCCACGAACGAGCCGTCCTCGAGCTCCCCGAGCGGGTTGATCTCGGCGAGCGTCATGTCGTAGTCGACGAAGAGCTGGGCCAGCCGGGCGAGAATCGGGGTGATGCGCGTGAGCGGCCGGCCGGTCACGCCGGTGGAGGCGATGACCTCCTTGGCCATGTAGTCGCTCAACGGCTGGATCGTCGAGAAGTGGCGGCGGCCGACCTTGTCCGGCTGCTCCTCGGCAACCTGCTCGATGTCGATGCCTCCGACGGGCGAGAAGATCATCACGGGCCGCTTGGCGAGCCCGTCCCAGACCACCCCGGCGTAGTACTCCTGCTTGACCTCGGCCTTCGGGTCCACGAGCACGCCGCGCGGCATGTGCCCGCCGATCTCGAGCTTCAGGATGTCCTTGGCGTACTCGGCGGCCTGGTCCGGCCCGTCGGCGAACTTCACGCCGCCGGCCTTCATCCGCCCGCCGGTGAGCACCTGCGACTTGATCACGGTCGGCCCGCCGATCCGGTGGGCGATCTCGCGCGCCTCCTGGTCGGTGGTCGCGAACCCGAAATCGGTAACCGGGATCCCGGCCCGCTTGACGATCTCGCGGGCCTCGTACTCGAAGAAGCGCATAGCGGCGCGGGAGCCTATTGCACTCGCTGTACTAGGGCTCAACTACGGCATTGAGGAGAGGGACAATCCTGGATAGGGCTGCCTATAGCCGCCTAATCCAGGACGGTCGACCTCCTCAATGCGGTCGTTTCACGCCTGAGCCGGCTCGAGCTCATAGGCCGCGGCCAGCTCCGGGTCCTTCCGCGCCAGCATCTCGGCCAGGTCGACCATCACCTTGCACTGCTTCCAGGTGGCGTCGTCCTGCATCTTGCCGTCGATCATGTGGACCCCGCGGCCGTCGGGGATCGCCTCGATGACCTTCTTGGCGAACTTGACCTCCTCCGGGTCCGGTGAGAAGACCCTCTTCGCGATGTCGATCTGCGCGGGGTGGAGCGACCACGCGCCCACGCACCCCAAGAGGAAGGCGGCCCGGAACTGCGTCTCGCAGCCCTCGACGTCCTTGATGTCGCCGTAGGGGCCGTAGAACGGGAGGATCCCGGCGCCGGCGCAGGCGTCGACCATGCGCGCGATCGAGTAGTGCCAGGGGTCCTGCTGGGCGGTCGCGCGCGGCGCGTCCGGGTTGTCCGGGTCCGGGTCCTCGATGACGCGGTAGCCGGGATGGCCGCCGCCCACGCGCGTCGTCTTCATGCGCCGGTTGGCCGCGAGGTCGGCGGGGCCGAAGCTCATGCCCTGCATGCGCGGGCTCGCTGTCGCGATCGCCTCGAGGTTCGTCACGCCCTGAGCCGTCTCGAGGATCGCGTGAATCAGGATCGGCCGCTCGAGCTCGGCCTTCGCCTCGAGCTGGGCGAGCAGGCGGTCCACGTAGTGGATGTCCCAGTCGCCCTCGACCTTCGGCACCATCACCACGTCGAGCCGGTCGCCGATCGCCGTCACGAGCTCCGTCAGGTCGTCGAGCATCCACGGGCTCTCGAGCGCGTTGATGCGGGTCCAGAGCTGCGTCTCGCCCAGCTCCATCTCGGAGCCCACCCGGATCAGGCCCTGGCGTGCCGCCTCCTTGCGGTCCACCGGGACGGCGTCCTCCAGGTTGCCGAGCAGAATGTCCACCTGGGGCGCGATGTCCGGCGCCTTGGCGACCATCTTCTCGTTCGAGAAGTCGAGGAAGTGGATCATCCGCGAGGGCCTGACGGGGATCTCGCGGAGCGGTTCCGGCGCGCCGATGGCAAGCGGCCTGAAGAAGTCTCTGGGATTGCGCATGCAGCGCCGGAATCTAGCGGTGACTACGATTGCGCGGCCCATGGGCGAGATCGAGACTGAAGGCATCGAGACGAATCAGGCCGAGCGCGAGGCGTCGGGAGCGCGCCCGTATGGGCGCTACCTCGAGGACTTCGAGGTGGGCGCCGTGTACAAGCACTGGCCGGCCAAGACCGTGACCGAGGCGGACGACCACCTCTTCTGCCTGCTCACGATGAACCACCACCCGCTTCACATCAACGACGTCTACGCGGCGGAGTCGCAGCAGGGACGCAACGTGGTCGTCGGTCCGCTCGTCTACTCGCTCGCGCTCGGCATGTCGGTCGCGGACGTGTCCGGCAAGGCGATCGCCAATCTGGCAACGGAGGAGCTGTCGCACCCCGCGCCGGTGTTCCACGGCGACACCCTCTTCGCCGAGTCCGAGGTTCTGGACGTCCGGCCGTCGCAGTCGAAGGGCGACCGCGGGGTGGTGAAGGTGCACACGCGGGTCTACAAGCAGGACGGCACGCTCGTCGCCGAGTTCAAGCGCGCCGTTCTGGTGCCGCGGAGGCCCGAATAGGCGAGCTCAGCCGCGGCCGAGGGTCTTACGATGCCCGGCGCGTGCTGCTGAAGATCCTCTACTGGCTGGCCGTGGTCGCGATCTCGCTTGCGCTCGTGGTCGGCCTGATCCTGTTCCTCGAGTCGCGCGACCAGTCGTCCGTCGAGTCGGATTCCGCGCTGCGTGTCAGCCTCGCCTGACGCGGGGCGGCCCGCGCCTCGCGAGCCGCGCGAACACGATCACACGCTGCGCCGCGCTGTAGAGCGGGTGGCAGGCGCTCAGCACCAGGCGCTGATAGCCGACCTTGTCCAGGACCGAGAGGTCCTGGTCGTCCACGATCTTCGTGCCCTGCACGCGGTAGACGAAGCGCCCGTCCGGCATGTCGATGGTGATGCGCTGGCCGCCCTCCAGCTGGTCGATCCGCCGGAACGGAGCGCCGTACGTGGTCCGGTGGCCGGCGATCGCCGTAGTGCCGGGCTCGCCGGGGAGCGGGGTCTCCGGATAGTGGCCGGGGCCCTTGCGCAGGCTCTCGATGTCGGTGCCCTCGACCACGTACTCGTTCACGCCGATCTCCGGGATCTCGATCCGAGCGATCGCGTCCCCCTTCAGCGGCTCCCTCCTGATCACCCTCTGCGGCGGATCGAAGAACGCCTTCTTCAGCTTCCCCTGGTGCTGGTTCGCGACATAGGCGGAAACCGGTTCCTGCCACAGCAGGGTGATCGCCGCGTCGGCAATGAGGAGCGTGCCGCTGACCATCATCACCGAGGCCGCGAAGCGCAGCACTGGACGCACGCGGAGCAGTCTAGGGAGCCCAGATATACGCTTACCGCGCCCGGATGCCGGACACAAGGAGACCCCCAAGCCCGTGAGCCAAGCCACCACCGCTCCCACCACCCACCAGAAGCTGCTCGCCTTTGTCGAGTGGGTGACGGAGCTCACCCAGCCGGATGATGTTCACTGGTGCGACGGCTCCGCGGACGAATACGACGAGCTCTGCCGCCAGCTCGTCGAGGCCGGTACCTTCGAGCGGCTGTCCGACGCGAAGCGCCCGAACTCCTACCTGGCGCGCTCGAACCCCAAGGACGTGGCGCGCGTCGAGGACCGGACCTTCATCTGCTCCCAGAACGAGGACGACGCCGGTCCCACGAACAACTGGCGCGACCCCGCCGAGATGCGCGACACGCTCACCGAGCTGTTCCGCGGCTCGATGCGCGGCCGCACCATGTACGTGGTGCCGTTCTCCATGGGACCGCTCGGCTCGCCGATCGCGCACGTGGGCGTCCAGCTCACGGACTCGGCCTACGTGGCGGTGTCGATGCGGATCATGACCCGCATGGGGCAGGGGGCGCTCGACGTGCTGGGCAGCGATGGCGCCTTCGTGCCGTGCCTGCACTCGGTGGGCATGCCGCTGGCCGACGGCGTCGACGACGTCCCGTGGCCCTGCAGCGACGAGAAGTACATCGCCCATTTTCCCGAGACGCGCGAGATCTGGTCGTTCGGATCGGGCTACGGCGGAAACGCGCTGCTCGGCAAGAAGTGCTTCGCGCTCCGGATCGCTTCCGTGATGGCGCGCGACGAGGGCTGGCTCGCCGAGCACATGCTGATCCTGAAGCTCACGGCGCCCGACGGGAGGGTCAAGCACGTGACGGGCGCATTCCCCTCGGCGTGCGGCAAGACGAACCTGGCGATGCTGATCCCGACGCTGCCGGGGTGGAGGGTCGAGACCGTCGGCGACGACATCGCCTGGATGAAGTTCGGCGATGACGGCCGGCTCTACGCGATCAACCCGGAGGCGGGTTTCTTCGGCGTCGCGCCCGGCACCTCGGAGAAGACGAACCCGAACGCGATGGCCACGATCCGCTCGAACTCGATCTTCACGAACTGCGCGCTGACCGACGAGGGCGACATCTGGTGGGAGGGCATGAGCGACCCGCCGAGCCACGCGATCGACTGGCTGGGCGAGGACTGGACTCCCGAGGCCGAGAGCACTGCGGCGCACCCGAACGCCCGCTTCACGACGCCGGCCGCCCAGTGCCCGTCGATCTCGGACGACTGGGAGGACCCGAAGGGAGTTCCGATCGACGCCTTCCTGTTCGGAGGCAGGCGGGCGGGCGTGGTGCCGCTCGTGACCGAGGCGTTCGACTGGGAGCATGGCGTGTTCCTGGGGGCGATCATGGGCTCGGAGAAGACCGCCGCGGCCTCGGGCGCCGTGGGCGAGCTGCGCTTCGACCCGATGGCGATGCTGCCCTTCTGCGGCTACCACATGGCCGACTACTTCGGGCACTGGCTGGCGACCGGGCGGCGCGACGGCGCGGTGCTGCCGAAGATCTTCATGGTCAACTGGTTCCGCAAGGACGACGAGGGCCGCTACCTGTGGCCGGGATTCGGCGAGAACAGCCGTGTGCTGGCGTGGGTGTTCGAGCGCTGCGACGACCACGGCGCGGCGGAGGAGACCCCGATCGGCCTCGTGCCCGCTTCGGATGCGCTGGATACCTCGGGACTCGACCTTCCGGCGGACGCGGTCGCGAAGCTGCTCCACGTCGACCCGGAGGAGTGGCGCGGCCAGCTGCCCCGGCTGCATGAGCATTTCGCGATGTTCGGCGAGAAGCTGCC
>JBKPBS010000096.1:0-21903 GCA_046726915.1 Actinomycetota bacterium | reverse complement strand
CGCGACCTTTCCGCGCGACCCGCGCGGCGAGCCGATGACGGGTTGCGCCGGTGGGCTCTCCGGCGGACTCTGGGCGGTGCACGGCGCACAGCTCGTGCCGGGCGCTCCCTACGTGCTCGACGCGATCGGGTTCGACGCCCTGATGCGCGCCTCGGCGTTCGTGGTCACCGGCGAGGGCTCGCTCGACGAGCAGACCCTTCAAGGCAAGATCGTCGGCGAGGTGGCCACCCGCTGCCGCCAGGGTGGAGTCACCTGCCACGCGATAGTAGGCCGCAACCAGTTGGACCCGTTCGGCGAACGCATCATCGACCTCGCTTCGGTAACGGAAGCGACAACGCTCGACGAACTGAGACGCGCCGGAGCCGCCCTCGTGGGGCACTGAGCGCTTGCGCAGGCTTTCGGGCGCCAGCATCATTTCCGCATGGGACTCGCGCCGCGGGCAGGGTGGAGCCGCCGGCCTCGCCTCCGCCCTCGTATACCAGCCCCGGTGGTGGCGGTCGTCACGATCTCGGCGGTCGCAGTCGCCTGGGCGGTTCCGGAGCCCGCGCGGGGCGCGACGGTCGAGCTTCAGGGGGGCGTGCTCTCGTACCGAGCGGGGCCGGGAGAGCAAAACAACGCTTTGGTCAGAGTCGCCCCGCGGCGGATGCCCTCGATGGCCGAGCTCCACGACGAGCCGGCGGATTGGCTCGATAGCCCACCGCCTCCCGTGCCGCTCACCGTCGGGCCGGGGTGTACCGCGGCGCCTGCGTCCGACGACCCACGCGAACCGCGCTACCCCTTCGCCCGCTGCGCGTTCGAGCCGGCACGGCCACCGCAGCTCGGCGTCTCGCTGAGTGACGGGCACGACTTCGGGCACTTCGCGCTCCAGCTCGCGGGGACGGTGGCCGGCGGCCCCGGCAACGACCGGCTGCAAGGGGCCGCGCTGCTGCTCGGCGGAGCGGACGACGACCTCCTCGAGGCGATCGGGTCAGGCGCGCGTCTGCTCGGCGGACCGGGGCGAGATGAGCTGGTGGTGACCGACCGCGCCGTCGGCGTCCGCGCCAGTGGAGGCCCGGGTTCCGACGGCCTGGTCGCCGAGGGCGCCAGGTACTCCGCGGTGCTAGACGGAGGGCTAGGCAGCGACGGCTTCCGCGCGGGCGAGGGAGCCGACGTGCTGCGCGGCGGCCCGGGCGACGACCACTTCGAGGACTACTCGGACTCCCGGCGCGGCAACGTCCTGGAGCTCGGCCCGGGACGCGACAGCGTCGAGTCGGCCGGTGAAGGGCCCGACCTGATCCGGGCGCGGGATGGGCAGTACGACGAGATCGACTGCAGCGACGGGCGCGACACGGTGGTCCTGGACGCGCTCGACTTCTACGAGGACGGCTGCGAGCGCGTGCATCGACACGGCCTCGCGCGCTCGATCCCGCTCAACGCGACGGCGTACTTCTTCGAGATCGAGGACGTCGCGTTCGCGAATTCACTGGGCCTCGAGATGACCTGTCCTTTCGACGGTCGCCGCCCATGCGATGCGACTGTCGTGGTGAGCGATCGCGGAGGCGTGGTCCTACGCCGGTCCTTTCGCACGCGCGAGCTCGGTCGCGCCTATCCCGGCTACCGGCTGCCCAGGCGTGTGCTCCGCCGCCTGGTGGAGTGGGCGCGGATCACGGTCGTGTCGCGCGACCGGCGCGGCGGACTCCACCGCCATAGCATCGCCGGCCAAGGCATTGTGCAGGTCGCAGAGCCGGACTGACGAACCCTCTACCCGCCGATCCCCGCCGGGGCGGGTGCGCCGCTTCGGCGCGTCACCGACGCCGCGTAGGCGCGGGGGCGGAAGCGCAGGATCTGGTCGTCGCTCAGCTCGATGCCGTCCGTGAGCCGGGTGGGGTCGAACACCAGGATGTCGCCGCCCCGCTCGCGCTCGGTCTCGGGGCCAGTCAGCTCCAGACGCCCGACGTCCACGCTCTGGCGCTCGTCAGGCCACGCGACGGTCGGGTCGTTCACCGCATCGTCCTCGCCGGCGATCGTCACCAGCAGGCGAAACGCGGACGAGTCGCGCGCGAGGATCTCCTCCTGCAGGTAATCCCGCCCGCGAGCGCGAGCCTCCTCCTCCGACAGCGTCCGCTCGCCCGCCTCCGGCTCGAAGCGGTAGCGCACCCAGCGCTCCGTACCGTCCGCATCGGTCCACTTGAAGGCGTGGATCGAGTTGTAGACGACGGTGGCGTAGCTCTCCGGTGGGTCCGCCGACAGCGCCGCCTGGATCGCGGGGCCCGCCTCCGGGTGCTCCGCCAGCCACGCGCCGACCTTCTCGAAGTCCGGCTGGCCGGTCTCGGGATCGGGCTTCCGGGCCCGCGTGAAGTCGAGGAAATCCTCGGGCGTGCGCACGAAGAAGCACGGCAGGCTGAGCGCGACGATGTCCGTCTTCGAGCCGTCCGGGAGGTAGAACTTCACCGCCAGCCCACGACCTTCCTTGGCGTAGTCCGGAATGGCCGGGTCGCCTCCGCCGTTGGAGACGCGCGCGGTCACGCGAACCGGCTCGTCGCCCATGTGCGCTGCCGTCGTGAGCCCGGACCCGGACGGAGTAAAGGTCCCGCTCAGCAGCGTGCCCTTCGCGTGGGCCGCCCGGTGACCCTCGTGCCTTCCGGAAATGTCGTTGATCGCGTCTACGACCTGCTCGGCGAACTCGTCCATTGTGCAGACACTATTACCGCGCGAAAGCCACGGGCGCCCACTTTGGGGCGCCCGTGCTGCCTCACCCGTGCGGCGGCCGGGGAGCCGCCGCTTCTGGGACTAGCGCATCCCCGGCACGGGGCGGAAGCCCTCGTACTCCGGGGTGTGCTCCCAGGCTTCATCGGTCTCGCGCAGGACCATCCGGCCGATCGCGCCGACTCCCACGACCAGGAAGGCCGCGGCCACGATCGCCAGCCAGTTCATCGCCGTGCCAAAGGCGATCCCGAGCAGGACCGCGCCGGTCGCCATGGACACCGCCATCCACGACTGGACCGCGCGAGCCCGGTACAAACCGATCGCCAGGCCCGCCATTCCGAGCGTGAACCCGAACGACACCAACACGAACGGGACCAGGATCCCCGCCGTCTCGTTCAGACGCTCCAGCAGCGCCACCGCCTCGCGGGTGCTGCCGCCGGCGACCATCTGCCACATGACCATCTCCATCCCGACGATGCCCGCGAACGCGAGCAGTCCCAGCATCGCCAGGCCACCGCCCACGTGCCCGAACGCGACCTCGCGCTCGCGCAACATGTGCATCAGGCCGAGCACTACCGGAACCGTCAGGGCGATGGATACGAGCACCAGCACGTGAGCCACATACCAGGCATCGAGGTTGTCCGCGATGGTGGCCACCTGGGTCGCCTCGTCCATGTCGCTCGCCGGGTGAATCACCATGGCGACGAGCAGAACGAGCGGCGCCACGACCATGCACGCCCCCGCAATCATCTTGCGGAAGTGATGTGCATCGGAGAGGTGCATCTACTGCCTCCTGAGTAGGTGGGATCTACGCGATCCCGACTGCTCGGAGTACCCCTGATTGTAACGTTGGTTACGAGCTTTCGGCCAACGAGCGGACAACTGCCTCGTAGAAGCCCTCGCTCATCGCGGCCTCGGTGCGCTCGACGTTCGGGAAGCGGGACGTGTCGCCCGCGACCGCGTTGGCGACGAGGAAGAGCCGGCCCACGACCTCGGCCACAGCGAGGTCCTCGCGCGAGTCGCCGACGCCGACGCACTCCTCGCGCGCGTAGCCGCGGGCGCGCATGTGGGCGGCCACCGCGCGCGCCTTCGAGACCGCCGCCGGGATCAGGTGGAAGGTGTGCGTGCCCGGCCCGATCTCGCCGTTGTCCACGAGCCGCAGCGCCGAGTGGCCCTCCGCCTCCAGCAGCTCGTTCGCCTCGTGTGCGTCCACCAGGCCGCGGAACACGTGCGATACCTCCCGTCCCAAGTGGAAGGGCGCGTGGTACTCGAGCCGGCCCTCGTAGCGGTCAAGCAGCAGCTCGGGTGCGCCGGTGGCGGCGATCTGGTCGTGCACGGTCTCGCCCTCGCGCGGCTTGAAGTCCCCCGTGAGGAAGCTCACCTCGCCGTCGATCGCCATCCCCGCTCCCACCTCGAAGATGTACGAGCTCTGCCCAAGCAGCCGCGCGTCCTCCATCACCTGCGCGCGACGCCGCCCCGACTTGATCACGACCTCCACCCCCGCGCGGTGGCACGCCTCGAGCGCGCGCGCGGCGAGCAGCGTGAACTCACCGTCGGCGGTGCGGAAAAGCGACGCGCCCCGGCCGAGGAGCGTGCCGTCGAGATCGGTGTAGACGCACCTGATGGCCACTACGCGCGAGCGCCGAGCGTCGCATACGGCGGGCGCTCCACGTACTCGACCTGCACGAGCCCGCCGTCGGCCGTCTGGAGCGGCGGCGGGTGGTCGTCGAGCAGGCGGCCCTCGGCACGCAGCCGCTCGAGGACCACGCGGAGCACCGCGTACGCCATCGGGCCGAGCTGGCGAAGCGGCTGGTGGCGGTTGAGCCGCACGTCCAGGTCCACCTGCGCCATGCCCTCCGTGCCGCCGAGGGCGTCGCGGGCGTGCAGCAGCATCGCCGTCTCGACGGCGTAGCCGGTGGCGAACGGCAGGCGCTCGAGCAGCGGGCGCCTCAGCGCCACCTCGCCCGCCAGCGGCTGCACGAACGCGGCCAGCTCAGGGAAGAACGCCGACAGGAGCGGCCGCGCCGCCAGCTCCGTCACGCGCCCACCGTCCGCCGGGAGCTGAGTGCCGTCGGCCCGGAGGTAGGGCCTCTGGAAGAAGCCCTTCACGAACTGGAGCTCGGGCTCGCAGAGCAGCGGGCCAAGCATCCCCAGCGCGAAGTGTGGCGAGAAGTCGCGCGTGTCCGAGTCGAGGTAGGCCACGAGCTCACCGCGCACCACGCCGAGCGCGCGCCACATCGCATCGCCCTTGCCGAGCACCTGGCCGAACTTGGGAAGGAGCTCAGCCTCCTGGTGCACCTCGGCCCCGGCGCGCCCGGCCACCTCGGCCGTACCGTCGCTCGAATCCGCGTCGACGACGACGATCTGGTCGATCAGCGGCTCGAGGCTCCACAGCCTCTCCACGATCTGCCCGATCGTGTCCGCCACCTCGCGCGCCGGCAGGACCACCGTGATCGGCTCCCTCTTGTGCTCGAGCAGGCGACCGCGGTCGAACTCGGAGTGATGAAAACGCCGGATCAACTCACGCGTACTATCGCAAGCCGTGAGCCCTACGCCCACCATTTACCCCTGGGAAGCGGTGCTCGACCCGGGCCGGGAGGAGGAGCTCGTCGCGACGGCCCGCGAGCGCGAGCAGGCCGGGCTGCCGGAGCCGATCCCGGAGGAGCTCCATCCGGCGCTACGCGAGGGTCTCGCGGCCGCCGGAATCGAGGCGCTCTGGGCGCACCAGTCGGATGCGCTCGAGGCCGCGCGGCGCGGTCACGCGATCGTCACGACAGGCACCGCGAGCGGGAAATCGCTCGCGTTCAATCTGCCCGTGCTGGACACGCTGGCCAGCGACATCGCGGCCCGCGCCTTCTACCTGTATCCGACCAAGGCGCTTGCGCAGGACCAGGCGCGCGGGCTCGCGCGGATCGGCGGCAAGTACCTGCGCCAGGCCATCTACGACGGCGACACACCGCGCGAGGAGCGCCGCGCGATCCGCCAGCGGTCGAACCTGATCCTCACGAACCCAGACATGCTGCACGTGGGCGTGCTGCCCAACCACCGTCAGTGGGGGGACGTGCTCGCCAACCTCGCCTGGATCGTGGTCGACGAGGCGCACGTCTACCGGGGCGTGTTCGGCTCGCACGTGGCCAACGTGCTACGGCGCCTGCGGCGGCTCGCGCGGGCGTACGGAAGCGACCCTCGCTTCCTGCTCACGAGCGCGACGATCGCGAACCCAACAGAGCTGGCCGAGCGGCTGACCGGCGTGGAGGTAAAGCTCGTCGACCGCGACGGCGCCCCGCGCGCCGAGCGCCAGATCGCGATGTGGAACCCCCCGCTCGTGGACGAGAAGCTGGGCCGGCGCGCGTCCGCACTGGGAGAGGCCGCGAGCCTGCTGGCCGCGCTCGTGGAGCGCGAGATCCGCACGATCTGCTTCCTGAAGTCGCGCCGCGGCGTGGAGCTGATCCAGCGCTTCGCCCGCCAGCGGCTCGAGGACGGCGGCCGGATCGACCTCGCCGAGCGGATCGCGCCCTATCGCGCCGGCTACACGCCCGCGCAGCGGCGCGAGATCGAGCAACGCCTCTCCGAGGGCGACCTGCTGGCGGTCGTCGCCACAGACGCGCTCGAGCTAGGGATCGACATCGGCGACCTCGACGCGGCGCTGTGCGTGACGTTTCCGGGCACGGTCGCCTCGCTTCGGCAGATGTGGGGGCGCGCGGGCCGCCGCAGCACCGGCCTCGCCATGTACGTGGCGGGCGAGGACGCGCTCGACCAGTTCTTCTGCCGCCACCCGACCGAGTTCCTCGAGCGCCCGGTGGAGCAGGCGATCCTCGACCACGAGTCCGAGCAGATCCACGAGGCGCACCTCGCCGCGGCCGCGTACGAGCTGCCGCTCACGCCCGAGGACGGCGAGATCTTCGGCCCGCGCTGGGAGGAGCACGCGCGGCGGCTGGTGCAGCAGGGCGCGCTGCGCGAGCGCGGCGGCCGCTACCTGCCGCGCGGGCCCGGCTATCCGGCCGCCCGGATCGCGCTGCGGTCGGCGTCGCCCGACTCGGTCTCGATCGTGGAGTCCGGGGGCGGGGAGGTGATCGGCACGGTCGAGACGGCGCGCGCCCACTCGGCGGTGCACCCGGGCGCGGTCTACCTGCACATGGGCGCGGCCTTCGAGGTGGAGGAGCTCGACCTCGCGCAGCACCGCGCTGTGGTGCGGACATTCAACGGCGACTGGTACACGCAGCCGAAGAAGGAGTCAGAGACCTGGATCGAACAGGTGCGCGACCAGCGCCACACCTGCGGCGTGACGCTCTCATTCGGGGTCGTCTCGGTGACCGAGCAGGTTGTCGCGTACCAGAAGAAGAGCGTGTCGGACCACTCGGTTCTCGACCTGCTGGCCGTGGACATGCCCGAGCAGGACTTCGTTACCCAGGCGCTCTGGTACGAGCTGCCGGACTCGCTCGTGCGCGACGAGTTCCCACTCGAGGTGCTGCAGGGCTCGCTCCACGCGGCCGAGCATGGGCAGATCGCGGTGCTGCCGCTGATCGCGATGTGCGACCGCTGGGACATCGGCGGCCTGTCGACGGCCTTCCACCATCAGACCGGCGTGCCGACGATCTTCATCTACGACGGCCACCCGGGCGGCGTAGGCATCACCCGCGCCGGGTTCGAGCGCTTCGAGGCACTGGTCGGCGACGCCCTTCGCCTGATCTCCGAGTGCCCGTGCGAGAGCGGCTGTCCCTCATGCGTCCAGTCGCCGAAGTGCGGCAACCTGAACGAGCCACTGAACAAGCGCGGCGCGACCGAGTTGCTGAGCCGGATGGCGAGCGCCTAGCGAGGCTGGTCGCGGAGCGCGCGCTCGGCGGCGTCCAGCACGGAGCGGCGGTGCTTCCTCGTGGACTCGTAGAGCTCCACCGCGGCGGCCTCGGCCGCGGTCGCGGCGGCCAGGCGGTCGCGGATGTCGGCAGCTGTCATCTGGTCGTAGCCGTCCCAGGGCGCGTCCACGTGCAGCTCGGCGCCGGCGCCATCCTCGGCACCCTCCTCGGCCGCCTCGGCAACGAGCACGGGCTCCTCGTCCAGGTGGTCGGGGATCAGCTCGTCGGGCACCGCGGGGGGAGCGTCCGGCACCGCGGGGGGAGCGTCCGGCACCGCGGGAGGAGCGTCCGGCTCCGGAACCACGACGTCCCGCGGGCTGCCGTTGGCGCCGTATTCCGGTTCCCAGGATCGCTCGCGCGTGGCGAAATCGGCCGGCTCCACGCGATTCGGGTCGAGCAGCTCCTGTCCGATCCGGGCGGCCTCGGCCGCGGTCGAGAGCCCGAGCTCCCAGACCCGCAGCGTGAGCCGGACCGACTCGCGAGCAATTGACAGCGGTGCGGTGAGCAGTCCCACGTCCGAGCCGTACCCGTCACAGGCGGAAGGAATCCTGCGGCTTTCATCGAAGGCCGCGAGCGCGCCGATGCGGGAACTGCCATGCAGCTTCGCCAAACGCTCTTCGCCTCGCTCGCGACATTTGTCGCGTTATCGGTGACGGCTCCCGCCTTCGCCGGCTCGGGGGGCGGCGTTGCGGCACCAACGGGCACGCCGGGGGCCGAAGGCGGCGGGGCACAGTACGGAATCCCGGTGCCGGCCTCGAACCGGAGGGCGAGACGGCGCCGCCATACGCGCCCCCGGCCCGCCCCGGCCCTCCCAGCCGGCGTTCATGTCTTCCCGGTGACCGGGACCTACAGCCTCGGCGGCGAGGATGCGCGCTTCGGCGCCCCGCGCGGCGACCACACCCACCGGGGCCACGACATCTCCGCGGCACGCGGCTCACCGGTGGTGGCTCCGTATGCCGGAACGATCGGTTGGGTCCGCTACCAACGCGGCGGCGCCGGGCACTACGTGGTGCTCCAGGCGGACGACGAGCTCGACTATGTCTTCATGCACCTCCGCCGCGGCTCGATTCCGGTCGTGGCGGGCCAGCGCGTCGCGACCGGCGACCAGATCGGCGAGGTCGGCAACTCGGGCCGCTCGTTCGGAGCCCACCTCCACTTCGAGATCTGGGTCGGCGGCTGGTTCGAGAGGGGCGGCGACCCGGTCGACCCGCTGCCGCTGCTCGAGGCCTGGGCTACTCGATAGCCAGCGTCAGCTTCCCGCGCAGCGCGTCCGTGCTCGCGGACAGCCAGCCGTCCAGGTCGGCGAGCGGCCGCGTAAGCAGCCCGGTTCCGAGCGCGCCCACGTCGGGGATGCCGAGTGCCCCGCCGTACCTCTGCAGGAACCCGGCCACCAGCTGCTCTGCGTCGGCGCCGAGCACGACCGAGCCGTTCGCGCCCTCGACCGCGGCCGGCTCCTCGCTCCCCAGCTGGATGGCGCGCGCCCGCTGGCTCGCGACGACGAGCACGTCGTTCACCACGCCGAAGAAGAGCTTGCCGCCCTCGCCCCCCGTGAGCTTGTAGAGGCCGTCGCCGGCACGCGGCTTCGTGAGGGCGACCCTCCCGAACCCGGCGCCCTCCGCGAAGCTCGGCAGCACGTCGGCCACCTTGGCGAGTGTGCGCTCGAACGCGCGCGGGTCCTTCAGCTCCGCGCGCACGCCCCAGTGGCCACCCCAGGCAAGGCTGGCCGACACATTGCCGGTCAGCTGCCCGATCAGGTCCTTGTCGAGGCTCACGCCGAGCTGCTTGTCGATCGTCTGCTTGGCCTGCTCGTAGTCGCCGAAGCCGGCGGGGTCGATCGCCTGGGCGGCGTTCTCTGCGAAGCGCACGATGTGGGCGAGGTCGCGGACCCCCAGGCCGAGCTCGCCGTCGCGCTCGATCACGGGCGGCGCGCCCTTGCCAGGCGCGATCGGCAGGTCCTCGTCCGAGAGGTCGCCCTCGGTCTTCGCGCGGAAGTCGATGTCGATCGAATCGTCCTTCGCGGCGACCGTCAGGCCAAGAGTCCGGAGGGCTCCGATCCAGCTGACCTTCCGCGCATCGACCGACCCGGGGTCGCTCTTAAGCAGGCCCTCGAAGTCGGTGTACACGCGCGCAAGTGCGCTCTCGGGGAGATCGCTGAGCGCCTCGTTGAAGGTGTCCTCGTCGAAGTGGTCGTCGCCGTCGGCGCGCTCGAGCGCGCTCTTCAGCTGGCTCTCGTCGTTCGCGGAGACGACCATGTCGTCCTCGACCGCGAGGAGCGTGCCCTCATCCTCATAGAGCGCCGCGCCCGACGCCTCGCCGGTCTTCTTCAGCTTCAGCTTGTCGATCACGTCGTCGAGCGCACCCTTGTCCTTGGCCTTGATCGCGACCACGAAGTCGCTCGACTCGCCGGTGATCGTCTGAGGGTCGGCGGCGCCGACCACGATCGGGTTGCCGAGCACGGGCTTCACGTCGTCGTTGAAGCGGATCCCGCCGTTCGACTGCTCGAACTGCTGGAGCAGGTTCTCCTTGATCTGGTCGCCGAAGGGGAACTTGTCGAGCAGGGTGCCGAGCGTCTTGTACTGGTCCCCGCCCGTGTCGGTGTCGATCGCGGCCGCGAAGGAGGTGTCCTTCGGCAGGTATGCGAGCGCCGAGTCGAGCGCGCTGCCCGAGTCGTCCCCGCCCCCGCAACCGGCGATCAGAAGGGCGAGTACCGGGAGGAGGATGGCGAGGAGACGTCGCATGGGGGCGCGCAGCCTAGCGGGGCGCAAGCATGACTACGGCCACACGAGCGAGACAAATCCCTGCGCCTGCGACCGAGCTGCCGACCACTCAGCGCGGTCCGGCGGGCGCACCCGTCGGGAGGTCCAGGTCGCGCGCCGCCGCGGCCGTCCGCCGGTCGTAGGTGATCAGCTCGGCGAGGCCGTCGCCGAGCGCGCGAGCGGCGGCCAGATGGATTGCGTCCAGGCTCCTCAGCTCATCGCCTCGGAGCTCGGCGGCATCGTCGAGCAGCACGTCGTCGAGCTGCACGAGCGAGACTCGCTCGAGGAGCTGGCGTGCACGCGTGACCGCGCCCGTTCCGTGCGCGCGCACCGCGCGGACTACCTCCACGCGCGCGAGCGCACACGAAGCCTGCTCCGACGTGCCACGAAGGTGCGCCGCGAGCGCTGCGGACTCAGGCTCGCGCACGACGAGCTTGACCAGCGCCGACGAATCCAGGTAGACGGCCGCGTCAGCGCTCATCCGCGCGGAGGTCCGCAAGCCTCGCGCTCGGAAGCGCAACGCCGCTGGCCGGCGGAAGCGGCGGGCCGAGCTCAAGGACATCACCGGTCGCGCGCGAGAGCCGCCCGCTCTCGGCCAGCGACGCGAGGCCGCCGCTCTGCGGGACCGGGATCAGCCTGGCCACGGGCCGGCCGCGATCTGTCACCTCGATGGTCTCCCCGCGCTGCACATCGCGCAGGTAGCGACTTGCCTGCTGCCTCAGCTCGCGGATTCCAATCGCTCGCATGTGCTACTTATAGCACAGCCGGATCGCGTCCTCGGACTCCCACATCGAGAGCGGTGAGACCGGGGAGGGGGAGCACGGCGGCTCCCCCTCCCGTCCCCCCGATGGCTAGGTCACTCGAGGCCCGCCTTCGCGCAGGCGTCCTTGTAGGGGCCGGTGCAGATCTCGTCCACGGTCAGGAACCCGTCCTTGATCACGGTGTCGTTGATGTTCTCCTTCGTCACCGCGATCGGCGAGAGCAGCACCGACGGCACTTCCTTCGCTCCGTTGTCGACCTTCGCCTTGGCCAGCCCGTCCGGATCCATCTTGCCCTGTGCGGCCGCGACCGCGAGCTCGGCCGAGGTCTCGGCCTGCTGCTTGATGGCGAGGTAGATCGTCGAGTACTGCTCGCCGATCAGGATCCGCTGGATGGCAGCCGCCTCGGAGTCGCCGCCGGTGATCGGCTTGGTCTGCGGGTCGATGCCGTTGCCCTTCATCGCGGCGATCATGCCTCCGGCCATGCCGTCGTTGGCGGAGTAGGCGCCCTGGAACCCGTCCTTGCCGAGCGCGGTGATCGACTGCTCCATCTCGAGCTGCGCCTTGTCGGGGCTCCAGTCCGGCGTGTCGAACTCCTTCGCGATCTTGACGCCGCTCTTGTCGAACACCTGGTGGGCGCCCTTCTTGTAGTCGCCCGCGCTCGGGTCCGTCGGAGCGCCGTTGACCATGACGATCGACTTGCCCTTGGCCGAGCCGAGCTTGTCGAGGAGCGTCTGTGCCTGTATGCGGCCCTGCTTCACGTTGTCGAACGACACGTAGAACGCGATGTCCTGATCCGGGATCAGCCGGTCGTACGCGATCACCGGGATCTTCTTCTGATTCGCGTGCTGCACGATCGGCCCGACCGATGCCACGTCCACGGCGTCGAGCACGAGCACGCTCGCGCCCTTCGTGATGGCGGCCTCGGCCTGCTGCTGCTGCTTGTTCGGGTCCTGGCTCGCGTTCTGGTAAAGGACCTTGCAGTCGGGGCAGAGCTCCTTCACCTTGTCCGTGAAGAGCGGCCGGTCCTTCTCCTCGTAGCGCGTGGTCTTCGTCTCCGGAAGCAGCAGCGCGATCGTCTTGCCGCCACCGCCGTCGCCGCCGCCACCGCCGCCTCCGTTCCCGTTGTCGTCGTCGTCGCCGCACGCAGCGACGCCGATCGCGAGCAACATCGCGATTGCAACCGCTGCGAACGTGGACCGGCTGGACCTGCTGTTCATGCTGTGTCTCCTTTCACTGCGTGGGGGTGACCTTCGTGAGGCCGGCCGGCATGTCCGCGTCGAGCCCGCGGGCGTCCGCCAGGGCGAGTGCAAGCTGCTGGGCGCGCACGGTCGCCGGAAAGGCCGCAAGCGCTTCGGGTATGCCGTCCGGCAGCGGCAGATCGGCGTCCGCCGCATCGCTGCAGAGCGTCACCGGCGCGCCGCGCTCACGCGCCAGCTCGGCGACCGCGCGGAGGTCCTCGCGGGCCGGGCCGCCGCCGTCCAGGACGAGCACGGGAACGTCGCCGCGGGCGACGCCGATCGGCCCGTGGCGGAGGTCGGCGGCTGAGATTCCCTCGGCCAGCACGCCGGTGGTCTCCTTGATCTTGAGCGCGGCCTCGAGCGCAACCGCGTACAGCAGGCCGCGCCCGACTACGAACAGTCGCTCGGCCCCGACCCAGGTGTCGGCGAGCGCGCTCGCCGGGGCGGAGTCGGCCAGCACCGAGTCGACGGCCGCCGGCATGGCGGCCAGCTGCTCGGCCGTGAACGGCACTGCTCCGATCGCCGCCGCAACCGCTGCCGCCGCGAGCATCTCGCCGGTCACGGTCTTGGTGGCGGGCACGGCGAGCTCCAGGCCGACGTCGAGCGGCACGACCGCGTCCACCGCCCCCGCGAGCGCGCTGCTCGCGTCGTTGACGATGGCCACGGTCCGGGCGCCGGCGTTCCGCAGCCGCCGGCACACGGTCACGATCTCCGGGGTGGCGCCCGACTGGCTGATCGCCACCACCAGGAAACCGGCGTAGTGCGCCCTGGTCTCATAGAGGGTGTGAAGGCTGGGGGCCGCGAGCCCGGCGGGGCGGCCGGACGCTAGCTCGGCGAGGTAGCGGCCGTAGACGGCCGCGTTGTCCGAGGAACCGCGTGCCAGGAAAACGACTCCCGCGAGCGGCTTGCGCACGACTGCGCGGACCGCGGCCACGTGGTCGTCGAAGCAGTCCGCAAGCCGCCGAAGAGCCGCGGGCTGCTCGAGCATCTCCGCACGCATGTGGTCTCCGCTCATCCGCCCGCCTCATCGAGGGCCAGCGCGATTGCACCGCGCAGCGGCCCGTCGTGGATGAACTGCGCGGGCACCAGCTCCGGTGCGAACGGCGCCCCGTGGCGGAGCCTTCGCTCGATCGCCTCGAGAACCACCTCCGGCCGGCTCATCAGGCCGCCGCCGACGGCAATTCGCGCAGGGTCGATCAGGATCGCCATGTTGGCCACCTGCACCGCCACCGCGTCGAGTGCGTCCTCCAGCAGCTCGCCCAGCCGCGGGTCGGGATGCTCGAATACGTCGGCGGCCGTCACCGGCGAGCCCAAGAGACGGCTTGCCCGCTCCCCGATCGCACGCCCCCCGGCGAACTCCTCCAACGGGGCGCGGCCATCGGCCGCGCCGTGGAGCTCGGCGGCGCCGCGCAGGCTGTAGCCGATCTCACCGGCCGCGCCGTTGGCCCCGTGGAGCACCTCGCCGCCCACGACGACGGCGGCCGCCAGCCCTGTTCCGAGGGTCAGCAGGATGGCCGGATCGGCGCCGCGCAGACTCCCCCAGCGCAGCTCGGCCACGGCGGCCGCCTTGACGTCGGTGCCGACCGCGACACGCGCGAGCCCGAAGCGCTCGCGCAGGAGCCCAGGCAGCCCGAGCTGCTCCCAACCGGGGACGTTCGGCGCGAGCACCACATGGTCCTCGTAGACGATTCCGGGGCTCACGGCGGAGACGCCAACGCAGCGGCCGTCGTCCCGGGTCGTGGCCGCAAGCAGGTCCTGGGCGCGCGCGAGCGCCCGATCGACCGCCTGGACCGCGCCGTGCCCGGCCTCGGTCTCGAGGCGGTCGGACTCCAGAAGCCGACCGTCAAGCGCCGCCGTGGCGAGCGCTATTTTCGTGCCTCCGAAGTCGATGCCGAGCACGAAGTCGCGCTCCGACTCGACGTGATCGCGCTCGGGGGTGTCAGCGGTGAGGTCCGCCACGATAGATAAGATAGTTTCTTAACTATGTCGGGTCAAGGCGGCGGAGGTTTGGCGGCGCGCCCCGCGGGCGGAACACCCCGGCTGCTCCGCGCCCACAACGAGCGCACCCTGCTCGAGCACCTGCGCGGCGCAGGGCCGTCGTCGCGGCCCGACCTCGCCCGGATAGCCGGACTGTCCAAGCCCACCGTCTCGCAGGCGCTCGCCAATCTCGAGAGCGCGGGTCTCGTCCGCCCGGTCGGACCGGCCAGCCCGTCGCTCGGCCGCACGGCGATGCTGTACGAGGTCGACCCCACGGCCGGTTACGTCGTCGGCATCGACGTCGGCCGGGCTTGGATCCGCGTCGCTGCGGCCGACCTGTCCGGCGAGATCGTCGCGCGCCGCGACGAGCGCAACCGCGCTCGCAGCGCCACCGCGCTGGTGGAGACGGTCGCGGCCGTAGCGCACGACGTCGTTGCGGCGGCAGGGCTGACCTGGAAGCGCGTGGCGCACACCGTCGTCGGCGGCCCAGGCGTGTTCGACCCGGACAGCGACAGGCTCCGGCACGCACCGAACGTGCCCGGGTGGAGCCGTCCCGGGGTGATGAGCTCGCTGCGCGAGGCGCTGCCGCCGACGGTCGCCCTCGACAACGACGCCAACCTGGCCGCCGTCGGCGAGCGCTCGTACGGCAGCGGCCGCGACGCGAGGACGTTCGTCTACGTCTCCGTGGGGACCGGCATCGGGATGGGCGTGATCATCGACGGCGAGCTCTACCGCGGCGCGCACGGCGCGGCGGGCGAGGTCGGCTACCTGCCGCTCGGCGCCGACGATGGAGGCGGGACCACCGGTCGCGACGCCCGCCGGCGCGGGATCCTCGAGGAGGCGGCGTCGGCGGACGCGGTCGTGCGTACGGCAAAGCGGCTCGGCGTGGCCGGCGCGACCTCCGCGAAGCGCGTGTTTGCCGCCGCGCGGGCGGGTGACGAGCTGGCTCTTGCCGCGGTCGACGCCGAGGCGCAGCGGCTGGCGCTCGTGGTCGGAACGGTGGCGGCGATCGTCGATCCCGAGTTCGTCCTGCTAGGCGGCGGCGTCGGAAGCAACATCGACCTGCTGCGCCCGCCGCTCGAGCGGCGGCTCGCGGAGCTCACCCCCCTCGCCCCGCCCGTCGCCGAAGGCGAGCTCGGACAGGACGCGACCGTCCTCGGCGCGGTCGCAAGCGCGCTCGACACGGCCCGCGACCTGGTCTTCGAGCAGCGCGCGGGCTTCGCCGTCGGCGAGAGCCTGGGCGCCTGAAGGCACGCCGGCGATCAGCCGGCGGCTCGCGATCCGATCGAACTCTCGCCAGTCGTCCTGTTCCTCGGGGCTCAGCTCGTCGTTGCCGATCCAGGCGGGCTCGATCAGCGCAGGCTGAGCAGGCGCTCCGGGTGCTTGGCAGCGAACGCCACACTCGATGCACCGCCGACAGGCGGCTCGGACTCCGCATAGACCTCGAGATCCTTGGCGATCGCGGTGACATCGTCGCCCAGCTGCTCGATCAAAGACCCGTAGGCCAGGTCCGTGGGCATGACGCCACCGGGCAGGAGGATCGCTTCGAACGCCATCCCTGCGCGAGCCTATAGCGGCTTCGGGCGGCGGTCGACTCCGCCCCACGTGTGACTGCTGGTCCTCCTTGGGGAGGAATCAAAGATCACCCCGCAGGCCGACGACAGCGAGCCGTCTCCGCGAGATCCTGACGCCATGAAGACGACCGCGATCACCATCAGCTGCCGCCACTGTGGCCGTCCGGTCGAGGACGCGATGCACGTGATGCTGTGCGACCGCTGCCTCGATGCACGCCTGACACAGCTGGAGCGGACGCCCGTCTTCGCAGCCGGCGCGATGAGGGCCGTCGCCCTCAACCTCCGGGGCGCGCGAGGAGCCTTCGCGCGCCCCGAGCTCGTCCTCTAGCCGCCCGCGTGGGGAACCCCGGGCGGCCGCGCGTTGTAGCCGGTATATGACCGTCCGCCAACGCCGGCGCCTCCTCCTCCTCACCATCGTGTGCGCGACCTGCGCGCTCGCGCCCGCCGCCCGGGCCGTCGGGCCGCCGATGCCGTCGTACGCGAGCGGCAAGCTGGGCGCCGTCGCGCCCGGCGGCCAGGAGCGCCTCGTGACCCGGCGCGCGGGCGTCGACACCATGGTCCTCGCGGTCCATCGCGGTGACCGCCGCGTCCTGCGCTCGCGGACCATCGGCGGCCGCTGGACCATTCCCGCCGTGGCGCTCGACGGCGGCACCACCGGCCTCTCAGCCGACGGCCGCACACTTGTGCTCGCGCGCCCGGTGCGCAACTCTCCGCCCTCGAGCACGTGGCTCTCCGTCCTCGACGCCAGAGAGCTCGTCGTTCGGCGCCAGATCGCGCTGCGCGGATTCTTCACCGTCGACGCGATCTCGCCGGATGGACGCTGGCTGTACCTGGTCCAATACGCCGGCGAGGACTTCCTCGACTACCGGGTTCGCGCGCTGGACACGCGAACCGGCCGGCTCGTTGCCCGCGACGTGGTCGATCCGCGCGAGCCCGACGAGCAGATGGGCGGCCTTCCCTTGACGCGCGCGATGAGCCGCGATGGCCGCTGGGCGTACACGCTCTACAGCGGCGGCGACGAGACCTTCATCCATGCGCTCGACACGGTGGGACGTACCGCGGCCTGCATCGACCTCGACATGATTCCGCCCAACGGCGACCTTGCCGGATTCCGGCTCGGGGTGAGCGCCGACGGCGGCGAGATCCGCGTGCGGCGTGGGGGCAGCGCCATAGCGATCGTGGACGCGCGTACCTTCGCGGTGCGCGAGCCAGGCGAGCCCGCTCCGGCACAGTCCGCGCCGCCCGCCGAATCGCGCGGTCCGAGCGCACCGGCGGAACACGATGGCGGCTTCCCGTGGCCGCCGTTCACGGCGGTCGCCGCACTCGCGGCCCTGGGCACGGCGGCGGTGGCGATCGCGCGTCGCCGCCACCGCCCTCCCTTCGGCCGAGGCGAGCCAACAGCCAGGTAGACCCCGACGGCTTCGACCTGTGACCCCACCCACGGCGTAGTCTCAGCCAGGCGTGGCCGGAACCCTCGTCTTCATCCCCGCCTGGAATGAGGAGAGCTCGCTGCCCGGAGTGCTGGCCGAGGCGCATGGCGCCCTACGTGGAGTCGATCTGCTCGTCGTGGACGACGGCTCGACCGACGGCACCGCCGCCGCGGCGCGTGCGGGCGGAGCGGACGTCGTTTCGTTCGGCGAGAACCGCGGATTGCGCGCGGGGATCGCCGAGGGCTACCGCCAGGCACTCGAGCGCGGCTACGACTACTGCGGGCGGCTCGACGCCGACGGTCAGCACCCCGCGGCCGAGCTGGCCCGGATGCTCGACCTGGTCAGATCGGACGCGTGCGACGTCGCCGTCGGGTCGCGCTTCCTGCCCGACTCGGGCCGGGACGGCGAGCGCTACACGCCCACGCCCGAGCGCGTCGTCGGCACGTCGCTGCTGCGGCTGCTCATGCGCCTGCGGCTCGGGCAGCCGATCTCGGACGCCACAAGCGGGCTGTACGCGGTCAACCGCAGCGCGCTTGCGCTGCTGGCCGATGCCTACGTGTGCGAGGCGCCGGAGGTGGAGGCGCTGGTCCGCATCACAGGCGCCAAGCTCCGGCTGGTGGAGGTGCCGGTGCACATGCGGCAGCGCGAGCACGGCGAGTCGTCGTTCCGGGGGCGGCGCGCCGTGGAGCTTGTCGTGACGATCGGTCTCACGCTGTTCGCGGGCGAGCTGCTGCGACGTCGCCACCAGCGCCGGCAGCGGACCGGCCTCGCGCGCTGGCTGCCGTAGCGCGACCGATCGCCACCGAGCCGAGCGCCAGGATCGCGGTCCCGACGAGCTGCCGGCGGCGCCCGAGCTGGCGGGCCCGCGCGAACGGCCACAGGAGCGGCGTGGGCGCGGCGCGGTCGCCGGCGTCGTGCAGTAGGTGCGACGCGAGCCCGCCGAACGCGGCCCACCCGTGCACCGGGCCGGCCGCCACGGCGACCAGCGCGCCGGCGCCGAGCGCAGTGAGCACGCTGTGCGTGCGCGGCCGCGTCGCAAGCGACGTGGTGGCTTTGATCCGCAGCGACCGCGCCGCGACAGCGTGGTCGACGTCGATTACGGTCGCCGCGGCGACCGCGGTCAGAATGACGCGCCAGCCGGCCCGCGGAACCAGCGGAGCGGCCACGGCCGCGGCGATGACCGCGTGCTGCAGCGGGTCGCTGTAGAGCTGCGCGCGTGGGAGCGCGCCGCGCTGCGCTAGTGGTGATCGACGAGACATCCAGCGGCGCGGGGGTGGGGTTTCATTGTTCTTCGGGGATAGACCGGTGAAATGGTGGAACCGACTACCGAGCGCAGCGATCGCGTTCTTGTCACTGGCGGCACGGGCACGCTTGGGCGCCTCGTCGTCCCTCGGCTGAGGGACGCCGGCTGCAGGGTACGGGTGCTCAGCAGGCGCAGCCGCGAGGGCGGGGAGGGTACCGAGTACGTGACCGGTGACCTGGCCACGGGCGAGGGAATCAAAGCCGCGCTGGAAGGGGCTGAGATCATCGTGCACTGCGCGGGCAGCAGCAAGGGCGACGAGGATAAGGCCCTGCACCTGGTCCGGGCGGCGTCGGGGGTCGGGGCGCGGCACCTGGTGAACATCTCGGTCATCGGGGCCGACCGAATCCCGGTCGTCAGCGGCGTCGACCGCGCCATGTTCGGCTACTTCGCATCCAAGCTGGCCGCCGAGCGCGTCGTGGCCGAGTCGGGCCTGCCGTGGACAACGCTGCGCGCGACCCAGTTCCACGACCTGATCCTCACCACAGCGCGGCAGATGGCCAGGCTGCCCGTCATACCCGTCCCGGCCGGGTTCCGGGTCCAGCCGGTCGACGCCGGCGAGGTGGCGGCTCGGCTCGTGGAGCTTGCGCTTGGCCCGCCGGCCGGCCTGGTGCCCGACATGGCCGGTCCTCGGGTCTACGAGATAAGCGCGCTCGTCCGCGGGTACCTGCGAGCCAGTCGCAGGCACCGGCTGATCGTGCCGGTCCGGCTCCCAGGCAAGGCCGCCCGCGCGTTCCGCGCCGGCGCGAACCTGGCCCCGGACCGGGCCGTTGGCCGCCGGACTTGGGAGGACTTCCTGAGCGACCGGGTGACTTGATACGGGCCCTGCTCGGCTGGTCTGGCGTTCTAATCCGTCGTCCGCCCGCGGAAGCGCCTGATCGTCAGGGGGATCGCGACCGCGAGGATCAGCGTGGTCCAGAGCACGGCAGCGACGACCGGGTGCTCGAGCGGCCAGGACGCGCCGGACGGCGCGGCGGTCGGGTTCCCGAACAGCGTCCGGACCGCCGCGACGACCGCGCTGATCGGGTTCCACTCGGCGACCTCGCGCAGGCCGTCGGGCAGCCCGGTGGCGGGCACGAACGCGTTGGAGAGGAACGTCAGCGGGAACACCGTCATGAACACGAGGCCCTGGACGGCGTCGGGCGAGCGGGCGAGCACGCCGGCGAGCGTCCCGAGCCAGATCATCGCGCTGGCGAACGCGACGAGCAGTGCGACGCCGGCGAGCGCGTCGAGCACGCCGCCGTCGATGCTCCAGCCGACCGCGAAGCCGGTCGCGCACAGGAGGACAATCGCGAGCAGCGTGGCCGCCAGCTCGGCCGCGAAGTGGCCGAAGAGGTAGGCCGAGCGCGACGTCGGCAGCGAGCGGATGCGGTCGATCATGCCCTCGCCGAGGTCGGACGCGATCGACATCCCGGGGCCCATCATCCCGAAGGCGAGGCTCTGGACGAGGATCCCGCCGATCAGGTACTCGCGGTAGTCGCCACCGGGGACGTCGATGACGTTGCCGAAGACGAACGCGAACAGCAGCACGAACATGATCGGCTGCAGCGTCACGTCGAGCAACTTCTCAGGGATCTGGCGCACGTGCTGCAGGTTGCGGCCGGCGAGCACGAGGCTGTCGGACACCAACCAGCGGGCGCGCTGCGACGCGCCGCTGGGGACGGCTGGGGCGATGGTGGTCATCAGGCGGCGATCTCCGTGGGCAGTTCGACCGGCGTCGCGGTCGAGCGGTTGGTCAGAGTCAGGAAGACGTCGTCGAGCGTCGCCTGGCGACGGTGCACGTCGTGCGCGGCGACGCCGGAGCCGTCGAGAGCGCGGACGATCTCGAGCAGCTGCGTGCCCGCCTTCACCGGCACGGTCACGACCAGGGCGGCGGGATCGCTCGACGCGGGCTCGTCCGCGAACGGGGCGAGCGCCGCCTCCGCGGCGCCCAGGTCGTCCGCCGCGGCCACGGTGACGTCGATGCGCTCGCCGCCGATGCGCGCCTTGAGCTCGGCGGGAGAGCCGGAGGCCACGGCGCGGCCGTGGTCGAGCACGACGATGTCGTCGGCGAGCCGGTCGGCTTCCTCGAGGTACTGCGTGGTCAAGAGCAGCGTCATGCCGTCGCGCACGAGCTCGCGCAGCAGCTCCCACAGGTCGTTGCGGCCGGCCGGGTCGAGGCCGGTCGTCGGCTCGTCGAGGAAGAGGATCGGCGGCGTCGCGACGAGCGTCGCCGCGAGGTCGAGCCGGCGGCGCATGCCGCCGGAGAAGGTCTTGACCAGCCGGCCCGCGTCGGCGCTAAGGCCGAGGCGCTCGAGCAGCTCGTCGGCGCGCCGGCGCGCGATCGCGCCCGGCAGGTGGTAGAGCCGGCCGACGAGCTCGAGGTTCGCGCGCGCGGTGAGCAGGTCGTCGACCGTGGCCGCCTGTCCGGCGAGGCCAATCCTGGTGCGCACCGCGGCGGCGTCGGCGACGACGTCGAGCCCGTCGACGCGGGCGCTGCCGGTCGTCGGCAGGGCGAGCGTGGTGAGGATCCGCACCGCCGTCGTCTTGCCCGCGCCGTTGTGGCCGAGCAGGCCGAGGACCGTGCCGACTGGGACTTGGAGGTCGAGCTCGCGTAGCGCCCAGAGGCCGCCGAAGCGCTTACCGAGGCCCTCCGCTACGATCCCATCGCCATGTGTGTTCGTACGGTGTATTAGATCTTCGTGCATCGTACGGGCAACCTACTAGTACGGTGTACGTATGTCAAGAGATTCGCGCCGGCGACATCGCGGAGGGCCGATTTGGGCGCGTCCGGCTCCGGGAGAGCGGCGCCCCTCCTACAGCCGCGAGCAGATCGCCGAGACCGCGATCGCGATAGCCGATGCCGAGGGCTTCGAGGCCGTCTCGATGCGCCGCATCGCCGCCGAGCTCGGCGCCGGCACGATGAGCCTCTACCACTACGTCCGCAGCAAGGACGAGCTCGTCGCCCTGGTCTCGGACACGATCATGGCCGAGATCGTGATCCCGGACGACGAGCTGCCCGACGGCTGGCGCGAGGGCATGGCGGAGATCGCGCGCCGCACGCTCGCGATCTTCCGGCGCCACCCCTGGATCATCGAGCACATGGGCGAGGGCGATCCGGACAGCACCGGCCCGAGCGTGCTGCGACACGTCGAGCAGACGATGGCCGTCGCCTCGCGCAGCGGCCTCGACGTCGAGGGCCAGTTCGAGCTCGCGGCGATCGTGGACGATTATGTGTTCGGCCACGCGATGCGTGCGTACCACGATGCCCGGTTCGGCCCCGAGGGGGACCCGAAGACCAGGCTCGACGCGATGCTGGCCTACCTGACCGAGCAGCTGGGCAGCGGCGA